>NZ_CP022363.1:0-300000 GCF_003119115.1 Azospirillum sp. TSH58 | reverse complement strand
CCGTGTGGCCCACCGGCCACGCGACGAGGTCGAGCACGCGCCCTCCCAGATCCAGTTCCAGGCGGTCGGCGACCACGAGGGTCGGCGGGATGAGCCGCACCTCCGCGGCGGCGGCGGGACTGGTCTCGGCCTCGAACGCCTGCCGGTAATGGTCCATGCGCGCCGTCAGGGCCGCCTGGAAGTTGCCGTGCGCCACGAATTCGGGCCGGTCGGGCAGGAAGGCGGTGTTTCCCAGCACATGGTCCGGGTGCATGTGGGTGTTGACGACGTAGCGGATGGGCCGGTCGGTGTGGGCGCGGATCGCGTCGCGCAAACGATGTCCGACAACCGGCGAGCCGCCGCTGTCGATCACGGCGACGGCGTCGTCCCCGACGATGAAGCCGCAGTTGGCGATGTCCCCGGCGTTGGCCGCGTCGGTTTCCTCGTGGCGGCCGGCGTGCACGAACACGCCGGGTGCGACCTCGAACACGGGCAGGGGATCGGCCGGCGCCGGGTCTGCCCAGAGCAGGCAGACGAGCAGCCAGACGCCGGCCGGCGCCGTGCGCGCGGACGGCCAGAGGAACGTGGCCCCAGCAGCCATCGTCCGGTCCTGCACTGTGTTCAATCGCGCAAGTATGGGACCCCGTCTGCGGGGGCGGCAACCGGGCAAAGGTGTTTGTGCGGCGCACCGTCGAAGGCCAGCCAGCCGACGCTGACGGCGGGGGCGAACCATCCCGTGCGTTCCCGCAAGGCCGGCGCCACCGGCAGATGCGCTTCGAAGTCCCGGTATGCCGATCCCCGGCGTTCGGCGAGGCGCCGCACCAGGAACCGGCCGACCCCGGCGCCGACGAGCGGCGGGGCGTCCGCCATCAGGCCCCGTGACAGCACTTGGTCGAGCGCGTCCTCGATCCGACGGAGCTGGCGTTCCGCGAGATGGTCGGCGAGGCGGCGGGCCTTCGGCAGGCCGTCCGGTCCCAGGTCGTCACCGACCATCCGCAGCAGGCGCCGCGCGCTGGCGGTGATGCCATTGTCGCGCCCGTCCGCCGCCGGGTGCTGATCGGCTCCGTCCGGCAGCGCCCCGGTCAGGCGATGGGCGTCGGCCATGGTCGCGAACAGCTCCGCCATCAGAGCGCGCCGGCGCCCGCCGTAGGGAACGGCGCGGGCCACCGCCATGACCGGGGTGCGCACAACGCCCGTGTAGACCAGCTCCCCACTGTCCAGCCGCTCCGCGTCGGAATAGCCGGCATGGAGCGGGCCGCCGCCGACGAGCGGGACGATGTCGGTCGTGGTGCTGCCGACATCCAGCAGGACGCCGTCGCCGCCCGCAGCGGCCACCAGCGCCGTGGCGTACCAATTGGCGGAGGCCACCGCCTCCGCGCAGTCGGACACGGCAGCGGCCGGCACCAACCCGCGGGGGCCGGCGAAAACGGTGAGTGTCGCGGCGGGCAGGGCGGACCGCATCGTGGTGGCGATCCGGCGCACGCCGTCCGCGCGGTCGTCGAACAGGTCCGCCAACTCCCCGGTCATCGTCGCGGCGACACGCTGCGGATGCCCCCAGCGGACGAGCACCGCCGCGACGGCCTGCTCCAGCCGGTCGAGGCCCTGCCAGAGCGGGCAGGGCCATTGGTCGAGGTCGCGGAGCGTTCCCGCCCCGTCGAACAGGGCCGCTTTCAGGTGCGCCCCGCCGATGTCCAGCCCGATCAATGCGCCGCCATCCATGCCTCATTCCTCCAGCGTCAGAAGGACCGGTTCGATGCGCGTCACCGGTTGGGGCGGGACCGGCGGATCGCGCGCCAGTTCCAGCACCGCGGCGGCGACGTTCAGCCCGGTCGCGCGCCGCAATCCCACGGAGGGGGTGGTCAGGCGCGGGTTGACCTCGATGATCGTCGGTCCGTCGGGACCGTCGATGAAATCCACCCCCACGAACCCGAACAGGCCGGGCAGCGCCGCCGCGACGCCCTGCGCGAGGTCGAGGAGGGCGGGCGACAGCGCCATCCCGCCGACAACGCCTCCGTCGTAGGAGAAGAATCCGCCGGACAGGGTGATGGTCTGGCGGTTGGCGGTCAGCGGCCAGGCCCGCCCCTCGCGGCAGAGCATCGACAGGCTGGCCGGCGTGCCGGGCTGGAAGGGCTGCACCACGAAACCGCTCCGGTCCGTCTCAGCCAGCCAGCCCTGCCAATCGGCATGGTCGCGGATCAACCGGGTGTCGATGCAGCCGGCCCCGTCGTCGGGCTTGACGACCCAGGGGCCGTGCCCCGACGGGCCGTCCGCAGCGACGGCGCCGGTCCGACAGACCGGGACGACGGGCAGACCGGCCGCCGACAGAAGGGCCGCCGTCGCCGCCTTGCTGGACGCGACGGCCACCGCGTCGGCGTTGCTGTTGAACAGGCGGCGCCCGCCGGCCTCGACCATGCGGCTGAAGCGCTCCAGCGCGCCGTCCGTTTCCGGAGCGATCGGCCAGACGCCATCCGCCTGCCGGGCGAGGTCCTCCCAAAGCGCCCAGGACTCGCGCGGGTCGGAGATGGTTATGCTGCGCACCGGGGCCGCGAGCGGCGGAAGGCGGGCGTCGCGGGTGACCGTCACCGCCACCCCCGGCACCTCCAGCAGGTCGGCCAGCAGGGCGTGGAGCATCAGGTCGCCCTCGCGGGCGAGGCTGGCGGGGATGGCGGTGTCCGGGGGCATGCCGCCGCCGGTCACGAACTCACAGACCAGGATGCGCATGCCGTCCGCCACGATGCAGCCGAGGGAGGGCGAGATGTTCCACGTCGTTCCGGTGATCGACCTCAGGGATGGCGGCGTGGTGCACGCCCGCCGCGGCGACCGGGGCCGCTACCCGCCGCTGCGCTCGTCGCTGTGCGCGGGCAACGACCCGGTGGCGGTGGTCGGCGGCCTGCTCCGCCTGCATCCGTTCCGCGTCGTCTATGCCGCCGACCTCGACGCCATCCAGGGCATCGGCGACAACCGGCCGGCGCTGGCGCGGCTGCGGGCGGCCTTTCCCGATGTCGGATTCTGGGTCGATGCCGGGTTCCGCGCCGCCGACGAGGTGCGCGGCTTCGTCGCGTCGGGGCTCGGCGACGCGGTGCTCGGCAGCGAGAGCCTGGACGGCCTCGCGCCGCTGGCCATGCTGAAGGCCGATCCGGCCTGGGCGCGGGTGATCCTCTCGCTCGATTTCCGCGACCGCTTCGTCGGACCGACCGGCCTGCTGGACCACCCCGACCTGTGGCCGCAGCGGATCATCGCCATGACCCTCGCCCGTGTGGGCTCGGGCGAGGGCCCGGACTGGAGCCGCCTCGCCGAGATCGGCCGGGCCAACCCGCAGGCCAGCCTGTTTGCCGCCGGCGGGGTGCGCGACGGCAACGACCTCCGGGACCTCGCGGCGCGCGGCGGCGCCGGCGCCCTGGTGGCGACGGCGCTGCACGACGGCCGCATCGGCGGCGCGGAGCTGGATGCCCTGAACCGGTAAGCCGGTCACGCGGCGAAGGGATGCTTCACCTTGTCCTTCTGGCTCATGAGATCCTGCGCGCTCGGGAAGCTGGCGACCGCGCGTTCGATGGCTTCCTTGGTGGCGCGGTAGTTGTAGTCCTGGATCTTGGCGTTGTCCTTGGCTTCCCAATGGATGAAGACGCCGACGCAGATGAAGATGTTGTCGATCTCCTCCTGCGGGATGGTGCCTTCCGACACGCAGTCGGCCACGGCCTTGGCGACGGCGTGCTGGGCGGGACCGAACATCTGCACCGCCTGTTCCGCGCCCTTGATGGTGACCTTGTTGAACAGGATGGTCGCCGGCTTGCACATCAGGTTGGGTGCCACGACGGCGAGAAGGGCGGTGAAGCCGTCCTTATTGTTGGTCAGCGCGTTGCAGAAGGCCGTCTCCACGGCGCTGCCGCGCGGCCCCATGATCAGGTCGATGTGGGCGACCTCGTTCCCATCACCGACCAGCGACTCACCGACGAGCACGCGGTTGATCTTCGTGGATTGTCCTCCCCACATCGGCATGTCCTTTCTCCCTAGCGTTGCCGGCGCTCTTCGCGGAGCGCGTCGTTTTGAAGAACGTCCGTTATGACGGGTGGCTGCGGCGATTGCATGAGCCAGAACGCAAGAAGGCAACCCACGACAATATCCGCGGTCGTTCCCGGGTTGACGCCATTGTATTTGAGGTCACGGTCCATTTCCGCCAAGCGCGATCGCGTTAGCGTGAATGCACGATCCGGGGCCGTGTTTTCCCTCAATTCCGAAGCTTGTAAGCGTAACCATTCAGAACGCTCCCGCCCGTATTTTCGGATGACATGGCTGTCGGGCAGGGTGGCAAGGAATTCGACATAAATCATTTCCGTGGCCCGCTCGAAATCCGCCCCGGCGTCCAGCCATCGCCGCAGGCTCGGCACGCCGGTGTCGAAGATGTCCGCGAAGCCCGTCGCGTATTGCCGGGCGATGGTGTCGCGGTCCTGCGCCTCCCGCATGGCGTCGAGCAGGGTCACCCGCGCGGGGGCGTGCACGTCCGCCCCCTCCACGCGGCCCAGCCCGGCGGGTTCGGCGAGCGCGATGGCTTGGAAAGCCAGTTCCGCGTCCGCCACCGTCAGGGTGGCGAGGACATGGCCCAACCGGTCGCGCAAGGAACCGCCGCCAGTCATCAGCGCCGCCTGGGCCAGCGGTGCGGCCAGCAGCAGGATGCCGAGGTTGGTGTTGCAGCCGGCGACCGCGCGCGTGGCAACGACGGAGGCGTGCAGCCGTTCCCCGACGCTCAGCCCCGGTTGTGCCAGGATGGGGGCCGTCACGTCGGCGCTGGCGAGGAACTGGGCGACGGTCATGCCGTGGCCTTCGGCATGGATGTGCACGTTGCCGGGCTTCAGCGCCCGCAGGTCCAGGTGGCAGGCGGCGCGGTAGGCGCCGGCCACGCCGGAGGCCGGATCGGGGGGGATCGGCGCCCAATCAATCATGTGCCCGCCGATCATGTGCCCACCCGCTCCACGAAGTCGGCGGCCAGGGCGTCGGCGATGTCCACCGCGCTGACCCGCTGCAACCCCTGCCACGCCGGCATGCTGTTGATCTCCAGCACCAGCCAGCGCCCCTCCCGATCCTGGATCAGGTCCACGCCCGCGTAGCGTGCGCCGACCGCCGCCGCGGCGCGGACGGCGAGCGCGGCGGGTTCGTCGGCGGCGGGAGCGGCCTCGCAGCTCGCCCCCTGATGGACGTTGGTGATCCAGCTCCGCCCGTGCCGGGTCATCGCCGCGACCGCCCGCCCGCCGACCACGAAGACGCGGCGGTCCCGCCATGCGCCCTCGCTCCGCGGCGGGATGAAGGGCTGGAGGTAGTAGACTCCGCCGATCGCTTCGGCGTCGGGCAGGGCGTCGGGCCCGTCGAGCCGTTGCAGGCCGCGCCCCTGCGCGCCGAACAGCGGTTTCAGCACCTGGTCGGGCGCATGGTCCAGGATGTGCCGGGCCGGTTCGGCCTCCTGAACGGCGAGGGCCGGCGGGGTCGGCAGGCCGGCGCGGTCCAGCAGGAAGCTGGTCATGCTCTTGTCCACGCAGCGCTCGATGGCCCGCGCGTCGTTGCAGACCGGCACCCCGAGGTCGCGCAGCGCGTGGAGCACACCCAGGCGCAGCGTCACCTGCTCGAAGCTGCCCTGGCCCACCGCGCGGACGAAGACGCCCGCCGGCAGCGTGTCCTCGAAGCCGGGGATCAGCAGTCCCGTCGCCGTGTGGCCGACGGCGATCCCGCAGCGCCGCGGCGAGACGCAGCGGCAGGGCAGGCCGCGCGCCTCGATGGCCCGGACCAGCCGCGGCGTGTGCCAGTCGGGCCGTTCGGTGAGGATCAGGGCGGCGCGCTCACCGGACATCGCGGAACGAGCGCTCCACGAGGTGCGGCGCCAGGGTTCCGCCGTGGAAGCTGCGCCCGCTGTCGATGGCGGTGACGGTCACGCGCGCCGGGCTGAACAGCATGGGATCGATGGCGTAGAAATCCCCCTTCGCCGCGGCGAAGACCTCCGCGAAGGGGCGCCCGTGGTCCCGCGAGGCGGAGGAGGGCAGGCGGTGCGCCAGATCCTCGGCCTTGCCGTCCGGGCCGGTGACGTGCAGATGGACCGTGCCGCCGTAAAGAATCGCGTCGTTGGTGCGGCCCATCGCGGTGAGGAACTTGCCGCCGGGTGGGGGAAGCGGCGCCATGCCGATGCCGTCGACGACGCGGTCGAGCGGAAAGCCGAGGGCGTGCAGCTTGTGCAGGGCGACCTCCAGCACGCGGGCGACGACCTGGGTGGTCCCGGCGAGGCTCTGGGTCGGGGTGAGGACCAGCGTCAGCCGGTCCGCGGCGATGCCGCAGGTGGCGGCGATGTGGGCGATCAGTTCGGCGGGCGGCACCGCCGTCGCCTCCATGACGAAGGCCGCCGTGTCGGCGGTGTCGCGATAGGCCAGCTCGTCGAACAGCGCCTCCTGCCGGGCCAGCGCGCGGCCGGGGCCGGAGCCCAGCGCGAAGAAGGCGCCCTTGCCGCTGCCGTGGCTGAGGCTCCAGCCGGCATATTGGCTGCCGAGACAGGCCAGGACCGGCTGCGCGCTGTGAACGGTGACGCCGAACGGCCAGGGCGCCGGCCCCGGCACCGGGCCAAGCGTGACGCGGCCCAGGCCGCCCATGCACAGTTCGGCGATGCGCCGTCCGGCTTCCAGCCCGCCGGGATGGCCGATCCCGGCATCGACTACGCAGGCCCCGCCGACCCTCAGGACGCCGAGACGGAGCACCGGGGCTTCGGCCACCAGTCGTTCGACCAGCGGCGCCGACAGCGCGGCGAGGCTTGGACGCGGATCCTGCGGCGCTTGCGTGGTCATCACTGCATCTCCATCGCGGCGAAGGCCGCCAGTTCGCGTTGCCGCCGCTCGGCATGGCGCCGCGCCGCGCCGGCGCTGGGACCGTCCCCGAACACCGTGCAGATCGGCTCGCCGCGTCCGATGGCGGCCGGTGCCGCCGGCCGGTCCGCGGTCCAGACCGGCCAACGCCGGTCGGCCTCGATCCGGGTGGGAGAGTCGGCGTAGAGCACCGCCGCCGCCCGGCATCCCGTCAACACCGGCAACCGGCCGGGCAGGCGCCCGGCGCAGGCGTCCAGGTGCAGGCCGAGCAAGGGCGGCATCGGTGGACGGTCGAAGACGTCCAGCGTCGCGCCCGGCCGCGGGTTTATCTCCAACAGCTGAGGGGCCGACCCGGTCACCAGGAAATCCGCGCTGTTCAGCCCGACCAGCTCGAACGCCGCCGCGAGACGGCTGATCGTGGCGGGCAAGGTCCGGGTCCACCGCTCCGGGCAGCGCCATGGCCCGGCGGCACCGCCGTAGCGATAGGGGCTCGTCGCGGTCGGCGCGGTCCACTGCCGGCTCAAGCCGACGATGACCGCGCGGTCGCCGTCCGCGAGGAAGAGGACCGACAGGGCATGGCCGGCGACGCGGCGCTGGACGTAGCAGCCCGGCTTGGCTTCGGCGGTCGAGGCCGGGGTGATGTGCGCGCCGCCGCTGCCGCCGATCCGCTTCAGCAGATGGTCGCCGGGTGATCCGTCCCAGGCCGGCGCGACCGAAGGATGGGGGATGCCGAGCCGGGCCAGGGTGGCGGCGAAGCGGAACGGGTCCTTGACGCGCGCCACCACCTCGGGCCGGTTGCCGAGCAGGGGCCGCTCCTCCGCGAGGCGCGCCAGAAGCGCCGGGTCGTCCTCGAAGCCGGCGCCGTAGACCAGCGGCAGGCCGCGCAGATCCGCCCGCGCCAGGGCGTCCCGAAGGGGGGCGGGCTCCAGGCGCAGCGCCCCGGAGGGCAGGCGCAGGCAGGGCCCGGCGATCTGTCCGGTGTCCAGATCGGCGAACAGGTCGACGGACGCCGGACGCCGGCCGGCGCGGCGGGCGGCGGCGGCCAATGCCCGCGCCGACAGGGCCGCGACGACGATGTCCGGCCCTTCCGCCACCGGGTCAGCCGGCGATCTGGCGGGCGGCGTCGTAGGCATCGCAGAAGTCCAGATACACCGCCGACTTCGCCGCGGCGAGGCGCGTCAGCAGGGCGTGCTGCACCCGGAACTTGACCGCGCCGATCGCCAGCGCGCCGACGCCGACGCCGTGCCCGCCGGGAAGCGGCGTGCCGTTGTCCTTGGGGCCGACCCCTTCGATCCCGGAGGGCGGCACCGCGTTGATGTCCGCCGCGACCAGCAGGCGGCCCGCAGCGGCGAGGTTGCGCGCCGACAGGATCTGCACGCCCGCCCGTCCGCAGCCGAACACCACCTCGGCATCGCCGAGCAGCGCCTCCCGCGCCGCGTCGTCGGGCGCGTCGGCGCAGGCCAGCTCCACCCCGAAGCGCCGGCGGAACTCGGCGGCCTTGGGCTCCACGCCCGACAGGCCGCGGTGGCTGACCAGGGTGACGCGCGCGCCGGCCAGCGCCGCGATCACGGCGGCGATTCCGCCGACCACGCCGGTCGCGCCGAAAACCTTCAGGGTCAGCCCCTTGAGCCCGTCCGGGTGGCTGCGGCGCAGGGCGCGCTCGACGACGGCGACCATGGCGCCGGCCGTGGTGAAGGCGCCCGACGGATCGACCATGACCGAGATGGTGAAGGGCGCGAACATGGCCTTGCGGGCGGCGTCCATCATATCGAGCGCCAGCACGGCGTCGCGCCCGCCGATGAACAGCCCGGTGCGCGCCGCGTTCGCCGGGTCGCGGGAGAACATGGCGTCCTGGGTGATGCCGGTGACCTCCTCCAGCGCGACGCCCGTGTAGGGGAACAGCGGCCCCATGCCGGCGTCCGCCGCCATGTTGACGTCGAAGGCGCTGACGTGCTTCAGCGGTGTCAGCATGTGCAGAACGTAGGGTGCGGCCATCGCGCGCCTCCCGCTTGGCTCGGGTGTGGGGGTCAGGAGGCCCGCAGCACCACCCGGTCGGTGGTGGATTCCAGCGTCGCGCCGTCGTTGCGGCCACGGGCCAGGTGGAAGTCCAGCGCGGACCCCGCCCAGCGGCGCCGCGCCTCCGCCAGCAGGGCTTCGGCCCGCCGGGCGTCGCCGACGATGGCGAAGCCGGTCGGCCCCCAGGACGTCTGTCCGACGCCGGGAATCCCCTCGGCCTCCAGCCACGCCAGCGCGTCGGCCACCAGGGGGCTGGTGAAGCGCCCGCCCTGGACCGGGGCGAAATGGTCGCCCACGGTGCGTTGCAGCTCGCCCACCGCCTGCCCGAAACGATCGGCGTCGCCCTCGACCAGGGCGGGAAGGGCCGCCATGACGATCAGGCGGCAGAGATGCCCGGCCCGCTCCGCCGGAAAGGGCGGCAGCGCCGTGAAGGCCTGCAGCTCGGCGGTGCCGTGCAGCCCCTGGCCGTCGCGGTGCAGGATCAGCAGGATGCGCCAGGAGTCCGGAAAGGGCAGGCGCGCGACGATGGGCGGCGGCGCGTCGCCCGGCCCTCGGCCCCCGTCCAGGATGACGCCGCCCTTCTCGAAGGCGCCGATCCCGATGCCGGAGCGTGCGCCGCGCTCAAGCTCCGCGGCGAGGCGGCGCACCGTCGAGGGCCGGCCGTGCAGATGGGCGAGCGCGGTGCCGACCGCCAGACCGAGCTGGGTGCCGGAGCCCAGCCCGACATGTTCGGGAATGGCCTCCTCCACCGTCAGTTCGGCGCGGGCCGGCCAGCGGAAGCGGTCGCAGACCGCCCTTGCGGCCTTCAGCGCGCGCTCCGCCGACGGGCCGTTCGCGCACAGCCGGTCGGAAGGACGCACCCGCAGCGTCGTCGCCATGCCGTCGAGCGTCAGCCCCAGGCTGCCGAAGCGGCGGCCCAGACCGCCGTTCATGTCGAGAAACCCCAGATGCAGCCGCGCGGGCGCCATGACCCGCACCTCCCGGACTTCATCGACGCCGAGTGGCATGAGGACCTCACTCGCTTAAGGAAAGTTGCGTCGTTCTTTTGATCATGATAATCTTGCGTTAAAAAAAGACCCCGATCCAATAGTATATACCTCTTCGGGGTGAGGACTGTTCGGTCACTTCGGGGAGGAAGACATGACCGCGGTTCAGGAAACCACCTATTCCGATACGGAAATCGTTGAGCGACTGCAGCAAATATTGCCGCGGTGGCGGTTCGAGGACGGCTGGATCCGGCGCAAGTACAAGACGAACAGTTGGAAGGGCACCCTGATGGTGATCAACGCGGTCGGCCATCTGGCCGAGGCCGCGTGGCATCACCCGGACCTCACCGCCTCCTACGCCTGGGTCGAGGTGCGGCTGAAGACCCACACCGCCAAGGGCATCACCGACAAGGATTTCGAACTCGCCCGCAAGATCGAGGAGGTCATCCAATGGCAGCCCGCCCGCGACGGCGGCGCGCTGGAGGGGACGCCCCGCGACGATCCGCGCTTCGCCTACATCAAGTACGACTGACGGCATGGCGAGCGACCGGCCACCCCCTCCTGCCGTCCGCCCCGTCGTCCATCGCGACGTCGTGTGCCCGTTCTGCGGCCTCGGCTGCGACGACCTGACCGTCGAGGAGGAACCGCCCTCGACGCTGGCGGTGCGCTCCACCGATTGCCCGGTGGCGCGCGAGCGCTTTTCCCGCACACCGGCGGCCGAACCGCCGCGCGTCGCGGGCGTTCCGGTGCCGCTGGCGGAGGCGGTGGAGGCCGCCGCCGCGGTGCTGGCGGCGGCGCAAGCGCCTCTGGTGGCCGGGCTCGGCACCGACGTCGATGGCGCGCGCGCCGCCCTGGCCCTCGCCGGGCGGCTGGGCGCGGTGGTCGACCACGCGCTGTCCGACGGGCTGTACCGCAATCTGGCGGTGCTCCAGCGCACGGGCTGGATCGCCACCACCCTGGCCGAGCTGCGCAACCGCTGCGATTTGCTGCTGGTGGCCGGACCGGACCCGGCGGTGCCGCACCCGCGCGTCTTCGAGCGCTGGGTGGTGCCCGCGCCGGCCTTCCAGGCGCCGCCGTCGCGGGAGGTGGTGTTCCTGTGCGGCGAACCGCTGGACACCACGCGCGCCGCACTTTCGGGCTTTCCCATCACGGTCCTGGCCGGTGACTCCGCGAGGGTCGGGGACGCGGCGGCGGCGCTGGCCGCGGCCTTGCCCGATCCGTCCCGCGCGTCCGGAGCCGCCGGCATCGCCGCTGGCGACATCGCCGCCCTGGCGGAGCGGCTGCGGACGGCGCGCTACGCGGTCGTGGCCTGGGCCGCCGCCGCTTTCGAAGGACCGCACGCCGACCTGACGGTGGAACGGCTGGTCCGCCTCGTGCGCGATGCGAACCGGCACACCCGCTGCGCCGGCCTGCCGCTCGCCGGGCACGACAATGTGGTCGGGGTCAATCAGGTCTGCACCTGGCGGTTCGGCGTGCCGCTGCGCACCTCCCTCGCCGGAGGGGTAGCGCGGCACGATCCCCACCGTTTCGACGGGGCGCGCTATGCGGCGGTGGCGGACGCCGTCGTCTGGGTGTCTTCCTTCCGGCCGGAGGTCCCGGCCTTTCCCGCCGACAAGGCGATCATCGCGCTGGCTCCGCCGGGAACGGCTTTCGCCGACGAGCCGGCGGTGTTCATCCCCGTCGGCACGCCGGGCATCGACCATGCGGGCCATGTCTTCCGCAGCGACACGGTGGTCGCCCTGCGCGCGCGGCGCCTCATCGACCGTGGTCTGCCGGACGCGGCGACCGTGCTGACGGCCATCGCCGCCGCCCTGCCGCAGGAGGCTTCCACATGCTGATGAAGCTCGCCGGGGGGCGCATTCACGACCCGGCCAACGGGCGCGACGGCGCGGTGGGCGACCTGTTCGTCCGGGACGGGCGGATCGTCGCCGATCCCGGCCCCGACCCTGGCCCCGGCGCCACGCCGGACGAGGTCCACGACCTGTCCGGGCGGGTCGTGATGGCCGGCGCCATCGACATCCACAGCCACATCGCCGGCGGGAAGGTCAACATCGCGCGCCTGCTGATGGCGGAGGAGCATCGCGCGGCGGCGGAGGAGCCCTGCGGTTGCGGCGTCGGCATCGCCACCCCCTCCACCCACGCCACGGGCTGCCGCTACGCCCGGATGGGCTACACGGCGGCCTTCGAGCCGGCGATGCTGCCGAGCAACGCCCGGCACGCGCATCTGGAGATGGCCGACATCCCGCTGATCGACACCGGCGGCTATCTGGTGCTGGGCAACGACGACCTGCTGCTGGAGCTTCTCGCCTCCGGCGCCGGGGAGGACGCGGTGGCCGATTACGTCGGCTTCATGCTGAACGCCACGCGCAGCCTCGCCGTCAAGGCGGTCAATCCCGGCGGCATCAACGCCTTCAAATACAACCAGCGCCGCCTCGACGTCGACGAGAACGGCCCCTTCCACGCCATCACGCCGCGCCGCATCCTCACCGCGCTGGCGGGGGCGGTGCAGCGGCTGGGCATCCCGCACCCGCTGCATCTGCACGGCTTCAACCTCGGCGTGCCGGGCAATGTGGAGGCGACGCTCGACAGCATCGCGGCGGTCGACGGCCTGCGGCTCCACCTCACCCACGTCCAGTTCCACGCCTACGGCGCGGAGGGCGACCGGAAATTCTCCTCCTCCGCCGCGCGGGTGGCGGAGGCGGTGAACCGCCGCCCCAACATCTCGGTGGACGTCGGGCAGATCATGTTCGGCCAGACGGTGACCGCGTCGGCCGACACCATGGCGCAGATGAGCAACACCGGGCTCGCCCATCCGAAGAAATGGGTGATGATGGACATCGAATGCGACGCCGGCTGCGGCGTCGTGCCCTTCCGCTACCGCGACAAGGCCTTCGTCAACGCGCTGCAATGGGCGATCGGGCTGGAGCTGTTCCTGCTGATCGAGGACCCCTGGCGGATATTCCTCACCACCGACCACCCCAACGGCGCGCCCTTCACCAGCTATCCCGAGCTGATCCGCCTGCTGATGGACCGCGATTACCGCCTCGCCCGGATGGCGGAGCTGCACCCGGCGTTGCCGGAGCACACCATCCTCGGGTCGCTGACGCGCGAGTATTCGCTGGGCGAGATCGCCACCATGACCCGCGCCGCGCCGGCGCGCATCCTGGGCCTGAGCGACCGCGGCCATCTTGGGCCGGGGGCGGTCGCCGACATCACCGTCTACACCGACCGGCCGGACCGCCGCGCCATGTTCGAGAAACCGGACCTCGTCTTCAAGGACGGCCGGCTGATCGTCCGCGACGGCGTGGTGGTGTCGTTCCTCCAGGGGCGCACGCATGTGGTGGAGCCCGCCTACGACGCCAAGATCGAGTCCTGGATGGCGCGCCGCTTCGACGAGCGCATGGGCCAGCGGCTGACCCATTTCCGCATCGCGGAGGAGGAGATCCGCGGCGGCACCGGCCTGATCCGCCACGCCTGCCAGCCCGGACCATTTTGATGGGGGCGTTCTGATGCGGCTCAACGGCGTCCACATCGAGGACACCTTCGCCGAGGCCTTCCCCATGCTCGGCACGCGGCTGGTGGTCACCGCCGACACGCCGGCCTGGGTCCAGGCGGCGGTGGTCAGCATGACGGGCTTCGCCACCTCCGTGATCGCCTGCGGCTGCGAGGCGGCGATGGAGCGCGCACTGCCGCCCGGCGAGACGCCGGATGCAAGGCCGGGCGCCGCGGTGCTGCTGTTCGCCATGTCCAAGGCGGAACTGGCCAAGCAGGTGGCGCGCCGCGTCGGTCAATGCGTGATGACCTGCCCCGGAACGGCCTGCTACGCGGGGCTGCGGGACGGGCCGTCCATACCGCTCGGCAACGCGCTGCGCTATTTCGGCGACGGCTGGCAGATCGCCAAGCGGATCGGCGGCCGCCGCTATTGGCGCATCCCGGTGATGGACGGCGAGTTCCTGTGCGAGGCGGCCACCGCGGCGGTCGAGGGCGTCGGCGGCGGCAACTTCATCATCCTGGCGGCGGACCGCCGCGCCGGGCTGGCGGCGGCGCAGGCCGCGGTCCTGGCGATCCGCGCGGTGCCGGGCGCCATCCTGCCCTTTCCCGGCGGGGTGGTCCGCTCCGGCTCCAAGATCGGCGGCAAGTACAAGGGCATGATCGCCTCCACCAACACGGCCTTCTGCCCGACGCTGCGGACGGCGGTGCCGGCGTCGCTGGTGCCGGAGGGTGTGGAATCCATCCTCGAACTGGTCATCGACGGGGTGAGCGAGGCGGCGGTCGCCGCCGCCATGCGCGCCGGCATCGCCGCGGTGGCGGACCTGGGCGCCGCGGGCGGCGTGGTGTCGGTCACCGCCGGCAATTACGGCGGCAAGCTCGGCCGCCACCAGTTCCGCCTGCATGAGGTGATGGCATGAGCGGCGCCGTCCTCACCACGCGCGATTCTTCCGGTCCGCCCATCGACATGACGGGCGTCCTGCCCGAACGGCTGGCCGAAGGCGGGCGGGAGGCGCTGGCCGGGCTGATGCTGCTCCGTGGGCGGGAGCGCCATCGGCTGGACACGCTGTTCACGCTTGAGGACGGCGGCCCGACCGGCGCCCTGGTCCTGCGTCCCGGCGGTGCGGTGCTCGACGGGGTGGGGACCGGCATGACCGCCGGCGACATCCGGGTCGAGGGGGATTGCGGCGCCTGCGCCGGCAGCGGCATGCGCGGCGGCGCGCTGACCGTCGAGGGGAACTGCGGCGCCTTCGCCGCCGCGGAGATGGCCGGCGGGTCCCTGCGCGTCGCGGGCGATGCCGGCAATTTCCTGGGGGCGCCGCTGGCCGGCGGCACGCGCGGCATGAGCGGCGGCTCCGTCGTCGTCGCGGGCGACGCCGGGGACCGCGTCGGCGAGCGGATGCGGCGGGGGCTGATCGCCGTCCATGGACGGGTGGGGAGCCTGTGCGGCGCCCGGATGATCGCGGGAACCATCGTCGTCGGCGCCGGCTGCGGCCCCGATGCGGGGCAGGCCATGCGCCGTGGCTCCATCCTGCTGTCGCGGGCGCCGGAGGCCATCCCGTCCGGCTTCAGCGACGGCGGCATGAACGACTGGCTGTTTCTGGAACTGATGCGGAAGGAGCTGATCGATGGCGGGGCATGGCCCAGTGGATTTCCAACCGCCGGAACCCGCGCCCGGCGCCTTATCGGCGACCGGTCGGCCGGGGGGATCGGAGAGATGCTTATCCTGTCGGAGGCGTAGCGGGCGCCCGCCCGCGATGCGGGCCGCCGCCCTTCTGGCCGCCGCCGCAGCGCTCCTGCTCGGGACCCCGGCCTGGGGCGCCGACCCGCTGGTGGTCCGCATCGGCTATCTGACCCGTGCGGAGGAGCCGCGGATTCCCCAGACCTTCCTCGAACCGGTGTCGGAGGACGAGGGTGTCCAGGGCGCCCGCCTCGCCATCGCCGACAACAACACGACCGGGCGATTCCTCAACCAGCGCTTCGATCTGGTCGAGGTGACGGTGCCGGAGGACGGGCGCGTCGAGGACGCCGTGCGCGACCTCGCCGGGCAGGATGTGCGCCTGCTCGTCGCCGATCTGAAGGAGGACGCGCTGCTCGCCGCGGCGGCGGCGCCCGAGGCCGGCGGCATGCTGATCTTCAACACCCGCGCCCCGGACGACGACCTGCGCAACGAGCGCTGCCGCGCCAACCTGCTGCACGTCACGCCCAGCCGGCGGATGCAGGCCGACGCGCTGGCCCAGTATCTCGCGTCGCGGAAATGGATGAACTGGCTGCTGGTGGTCGGGCGGACGCCGCAGGACGCCGCCTACGCCGACGCGATCCGCGCCGCCGCCAAGCGCTACCGCGCCAAAATCGTCGAGGAGAAGCGCTGGGCCTTCGAGGACGCGAACCGCCGCGTCGACACCGGCCACGTCACCGTCCAGTCGGAAATCCTCACCTTCACCCAGGGCACCGAGCACGACGTGCTGGTCGTCGCCGACGAGGCGGACGGGTTCGGCGAGTATCTGCTGTACCAGACCTGGCTGCCCCGCCCGGTGGCCGGCACCCACGGGCTCGTCCCGACGGCGTGGTCGCGCGTGCACGAGCAGTGGGGGGCGACGCAGATCCACAGCCGCTTCGAACGGCAGGCCGGGCGCTGGATGCGCCCGCGCGACTACACCGCCTGGATGGCCGTCCGCGCCGTGGGCGAGGCGGCGACGCGCACCAAGTCCGCCGACCCCGCGGCGCTTGCCGCCTTCGTGCGCGGCCCGGACTTCGCCCTGCCGGCCTTCAAGGGACAGGGGCTGACCTTCCGCGACTGGGACGGGCAGCTTCGGCAGCCGGTGCTGCTGGCCGGGCCGCGGGTGCTCGTCTCGGTGTCGCCGCAGCCGGGCTACCTGCACCAGTTCTCGGAACTCGACACGCTCGGCGACGACCGCCCGGAAAGCCGGTGCGGCAACCGCTGAGAAAAGCCCCGGCAGGGGGCAACCATGGGAGGGACCATCATGTCGTTAACCGGAGGAGCCGCCCGGATCGGCGCTTTAGCGCTGCTGGGCTTCGTCATCGCCCCGTCCGCCCAGGCGGACACCATCTTCGTGTCGAACGAGAAGAGCAACACCGTCTCGGTGGTGGACGGCGGCAAGCTGCAGGTGGTCGCCACGATCAAGGTCGGGCGCCGGCCGCGCGGCATCACCTTCAACGAGGACATGACGCGGATTTTCGTCTGCGTCGGCGACGACAACCGGATCGACGTCATCGACGTGGCGACCCAGAAGGTCGTCGACCGGCTGCCGTCCGGCCCCGATCCGGAGCTGTTCGTCCTCGATCCGCAGGGGCACCGGCTCTACGTGGCCAACGAGGACGACAACATGGTCTCGGTGGTGGACATCCCGACGAAGAAGATCGTCGGCGAGATCCAGGTGGGGGTGGAGCCGGAGGGCATGGGCGTCAGCCCGGACGGCAAGATCCTGGTGAACACGTCCGAGACGACGAACATGGCGCATTTCATCGACACCGAGTCGCACAAGATCATCGACAACGTGCTGGTCGATGCGCGCCCGCGTGTCGCCCAGTTCACCGGGGACGGACGGTTCGTCTGGGTGTCGTCGGAGGTCGGCGGGACGGTCAGCGTCATCGACGCGGCCTCCCGCAAGCTTGTCCACAAGATCGGCTTCGCCGTCCAGGGCGTCCCGCGGGAGTCCATCCAGCCGGTTGGGATCCAGTTGACCAGCGACGGGCAGCGCGCCTTCGTCGCCCTCGGCCCGGCCAACCGGGTCGCCGAGATCGACGCCAGGACCTACGAGGTGAAGCGCTACCACCTCGTTGGCCAGCGCGTCTGGAATCTGGCGCTGTCGCCGGACGAGAAGCGTCTCTACACGACGAACGGCGTCAGCAACGACATGTCGGTGATGGACCTGGAGCGCGGCCGGGTCGTGAAGTCGATCTCGGTCGGCGGCGCGCCCTGGGGCGTGATCGTCAAGCCGTGACTTTATAGCCCTCTTCCCTCCGGGGAGAGGGTGGCCCGAAGGGCCGGTGAGGGGGTTGCGCATGGGGCTAGGTCCGGCACAAGCGCAACCCCCTCACCCTAACCCTCTCCCCGGAGGGGAGAGGGGATTTCACAGGTGGTTGCTCCTGGTGATGGAGACGACATGGATTGCTTCGAAACCGCGCCTCCCGAACCGCGCGCCATGTCCGGCGGCGCCACGGCGGACCCCGTCCTGGCGGTCGAGGGGCTGAGCCACAGCTTCGGGGCGCGGACGGCGCTGGACGGCGTGTCGTTCGGCGTCCCCGCGGGGCGGCTCACCGTGCTGCTGGGGCTGAACGGCGCCGGCAAGACAACGCTCTTCTCGCTGATCACACGCATCTACAACACCCGCCGGGGGAGCATCCGGGTCTTCGGCTTCGACATGCGCCGTCATCCGGCCCAGGCGCTGGCGCGCATCGGCGTGGTGTTCCAGCAGCCGACGCTCGACCCGGACCTGACCGTCATCCAGAACCTGCGCTACCACGGCGGGCTGCACGGCTTGGCACCCGCCGACATCGCGGCGCGGGCGGACGAGGAGTTGGCCCGCATCGGCTTGTCCGAGCGCGCGGACGAGCGCGTGCGCACCCTGTCCGGCGGGCAGCGGCGGCGGGTGGAGATCGCCCGCGCGCTGCTCCACCGCCCGAGCCTGCTGCTGCTGGACGAGCCCACCGTCGGCCTCGACATCGAGCTGCGCCGGCAGGTGCTCGACCACGTGCACGACCTCTGCCGGGAGCGGGGGCTGGCCGTGCTGTGGGCGACCCACCTGATCGACGAGGCGCGCGACGGTGACGGCGTCGTGGTGCTGCACCGTGGCCGCGTGCTGGCCTCCGGGCTGGTGCACGACGTGTGCGCCGCCACCGGGACGGCGACCTTGGGCGATGCCTTCGCCCGGCTGACGGCGAAGGGGGGGGCTGGATGAACGCGACGCTCTACTGGCGGTGCCTGCGCGCGGTCATCGTCCGCGAGGGGCTGCGCTTCGTGCACCAGCGCGAGCGGTTCTTCGCCGCGCTGGTGCGGCCGCTGGTCTGGCTGGCCATCTTCGCGGTGGGTTTCCGCGCGGTGCTCGGCCTGTCGATCATCCCGCCCTACGAAACCTACATCCTGTACGAGGATTACGTGACGCCGGGGCTGGTGGGCATGATCCAGCTCTTCAACGGGATGCAGAGTTCGCTGTCCATGGTCTACGACCGGGAGATGGGCAGCATGAAGACCCTGCTGGTCAGCCCGCTGCCGCGCTGGTACCTGCTGGTCTGCAAGCTGCTGGCCGGCGTGCTGGTGTCGATCGCCCAGGTCTATGTCTTCTTCGCCATCGCCTGGTTCTGGGGCGTCCAGCCGCCGGAAGTCGGCTACCTCGCCGTTCTCCCGGCCCTGGTGCTGAGCGGGCTGATGCTGGGAGCGCTCGGCCTCCTGCTGTCCTCCTTCATCCGTCAGCTGGAGAATTTCGCGGGCGTGATGAACTTCGTCATCTTCCCGATGTTCTTCGCCTCCTCCGCGCTCTATCCGCTGTGGCGCATCCGCGAGGGCAGCCCGACGCTCGCCTGGATCGCCGGGGTCAACCCCTTCACGCAGGCCGTCGAACTGATCCGCTTCGCGCTGTATCTGCAATTCAACGGCACGGCGTTCCTGGCCGTCACGGCGTGCCTCGCGCTGTTCCTGGGGGCGGCGATCCTCGCCTACGATCCCGGACGGGGCTTCTGGGCCCGCCGCGGCGGCCCGGCGGAACAGGGGTGACGGGACGGGTGGAACCGCCCCCGGCGACCTGCGGTTGATGGAGGAGACGACCGTCCGGTCATCCCGCCGGGCGGGTTCCGGTGGAGGAAACGTCATGACCGGAAAATCCGACAAGGATCAGGACCAGCCGCGCGGCGAGAAGAGCGTTCTCGGCAGCGAGCAGGATTTCAAGAAGGACCAGCCGCAGGACGCCGGCCGGGACGAGCGGGCGAAGGACGACATCGGCCGCATGGGCGAAGCGTCGCGCGAGAACCGCAGCACGAAGGACATGGGTTAGAGGCGCGGTTATCCCCCCAACATCATGCCGAAGGACATGTCCATGAAACATCTGCACATCCTGGCCGGCGCATCGGCGCTGGCCTTTGCCGCGGTCTTTGCGGCGCTCCCGGCGTCGGCCCAATCCACGGGCGGCGCGATGCCGCAGGGCTCGGGAACCCAGACCAGCCCATCGACCGGCGCACTGCCGGACAACTCCCTGGCCGGACAGCGGCAGGGCACCGTCGGCGGTTCGGTTTCCCAGGGCGGAGGCGGTCAGGGCGGCACGTCCGGTTCCTCGACCCCTGATCCCTCGGCGTCCGGGGCCACCGGCGGCTCCACGAGCGGCACGGGCGCACTGCCGGACAATTCCCTGGCCGGACAGCGGCAGGGCACCATCGGCGGCGGGTCGGTATCGCAGGGCGGCAACACCACGTCCGAACCGCCGAAGCAGGGGTCCGGGCAGTAGCGGCCCGGACGGTCACTCCCTGACGGAGTGATTCGGGACGGCGTCGCGGATCGCCGCCAGGGCGGTGGGGTCCAGCGCGCCGCCCCGGTCGGCTCCGGCGCACAGCGCGGTGCGGAAGCCGAGGTAATCGGGCGCGAGCGGCAGCAGAGCCGGGATATCCTCCCGCCTCAGCGAACCGGCAAGGCCGGTGAGCAGGCCGAGACCGCGCGCCCGCGCCAGGAATCGTGACAATTCCTCGTTCGTCTTGTGGCTTGGCAATCTGCCCTTGCCCTTGCCGGCGGTGTCGAGCATGGCGCCGGCGAAGCCGGCTTGGGCAAGGGCGGGAAGCAGACGGTCGGCGTCGGTCCAGAGATCGGCGAAGAGAACGGCGACGATGCGGGCGCCCCGCCGGGCTTCCGGCGTCAGCGCGGCCGCGCAGCCCGCCGGATCGCCGGACGGAAACAGGCCGATCTTCACGTAATCGACGCCGCAGGCCCAGGTTGCGGCCACCCGCCCCGTCACGATGGCGGGGTCCATCGGCAGGTCGCCCACGGTGGCGCTCAGCGGCGCACGGGCGGGCCATCGGCGGGCCGTGTCCACGGCGCGGGCGATGCTCTCCAGCGGCCATGCGCCGAGCGCACCCGCTTTGGGGTCCTTCAGATCGAGGATGTCCGCCCCGCCTTGAGCGGCGAGCGCGAGTTCATCCAATGAGGCGACGCTGGCGAGCAGCCGGGTCATGGCGCGCCGTCCCCGCCCGCCCGGTGTTCGGCGATGCGGTCGAGCAGCCAACCCCACGCCTCAAGCTCCACGGGGCCGGCGGTCTTTCCGATGGCGATCGACAGATAGTCGATCTCGCGGTCGATCTTCTCGGGAGGCAGGAGATTCAGGCGGCTGACCAGGATCGCCCCCTCCACCACCGCGGCCTGCGCCCGGTTGAAGCCGCGGAAGGGGCGGTGGGTGACGCGATGCACCGGGCGGCAGTCCAGGCGGGGGCGCACGCCGTCATCCTCAACCGCCGCAACCTCCACCTCCTCATGCGCCAGCGCCCCGGCAAGCACCGCGCCGCGGATGCGCTCCGCCGGAATGGTCGGCCAGTCGCGCCGCCGTCCGGTGACGCAGCCGGCGAACACCCGGACGTCGTCGCTGAAATTCACCACCGCGCAGCGCGTGGCAAGCAGGTTGTCGAGCGTGCGCGACGGGCGGAAGGGGGCCAGGACATAGCCGGTCTCCGTCACCGTGGCGCCCATGGGAGCGACATGGACGTTGCCCGCCGCGTCGCAACTCGTGATGATGGTTTCGCGGATGAAGGTCACGTCTCGCGCCCTCCGGCGCCGTCCGGCGCGTCCACCGCCACGCCCCAGCGCAGTTCGTTGTCCTGGCTGTAGCGCTTGCCGAGCTGCCACGCGATTTGCGCGCGCGCCAGTTCCGCCCCGAGATAGAAGGCGTGCCCTGCATCGGTACGCGGGTCGATGTGCGGAAGCAGGGCGAAGGGATCGCCGGCCACATGGTGCCCGTCGCGGTTGTAGAGATGAAGTCCCTGTTCCGTCACCTCGATCCGGTAGTTCGGGTCGCGGATGCGGGCGGCGAGGTCGGCCACCTGCTCGGGCGTGCTGGTGAAGGGCTTGCGGTCGCGCAGGCAGAGCAGGGCGTCGCCGAAGTTGCGCGGCAGGGCGTGGGCCTCCGACGCGGCGAGGAACTGGCGCCGCGCCGCGTCGAACTCTCGGATGGTCCGGCGGCAATGGGGGCTGACCTGGACCGTCAGGATGTGGTCGATGCGCAGCTCGGAGACGATCCCCATCAGCAGGGCGGTCATCCCCGGCGTGTCGGCGTCGGTCAGTTCGGTCACGTTGCCGACGCCCATCAGGATTTCCAGGTCGGGATGGCGCGTCCGCACCTCGCGGTAGCGGAGCAGGGAGTCCGTGAAGCCGTGATGGATCGGCTCCAGGATCGGGTCGGCGATGCAGCGCCGCCCCGTACCGTGGATGGCGTCCAGCGCCCGGTAAAGAGACGGCAGATCGCCCGGTGTGGTGGGGATGACGATGGGCACCGCGTCGGTCTCCTGGGCGACCCAGGCGGTTTCCTCCGTCAGGCTCAGCAGGTAGGAGGCCCCCGCCCCGGCACCGCGCAACAGCTCCTTGGGGTCGAGGGAATCGACGCTGACCGTGTGACCGGCCTCGCGCAGCGCCGTCACCGCCTCCTCCAGATGGGGAAAGGGATGGTCGGGCAGTCCGCCGAGGTCGATCACGTCGGCCCCGTCCGCCGTGAAGCGGGCGGCGCGCTCCAGGATGGCCGGCAGGCCGAGCAGCGGCGCCTCGACGATCTCGGCGAAGATTTTTGTGCGGTAGCGGCTGAGATCGAGCGGAGCGGCCTGCCGCCGGAAATGCTGGGGCAGGTCCTCCACCTCGTCGGGACCGCGCTCGAAGGGCACGCCGAAATGGGCGGACAGCCGGTCGAGGTCGCCGCGGAACCGCCCCGGCAGCAGAACGAGGTCGGCCCCCTCGGTCGAGGCGAGGCGGCGCAGCACGATCTCCGTCGTCGCCAGCGCCGCGACCTTGATGCCGAGATTGACCACGGTGGTCCGGAACTCCAGTGGCTCCAGGGAAGCAAGCACATGGCGCAGGCGCGGTTCGGCCAGCGCGCCGGTCAGGAACAGGACGTGCTTGGGGCGTTCAGCCATCGGGGTTCGGATCGTCGGCGTTCGGATCGTCGGCGGGCAGGGTCAGCCGGGTGCCGCACGGGTTGCTTTGGTCCAGCGCCTTGGCGAAGCGTCGGTGATCGTCGCGCGACACGCACCAGACGGCGCCGCCGTAGCGCGCCATGCGGCCCGGCAAGGCCGGGTCGACGACGCCCTCCGCGACGAGCCGGGTCGCCGGGACGGTGGCGTCCGGCAGGGAGGCGGACTTGACGAGGACCGCGCAGGTGGCGCCGAGCGCACCGGCCAGCCAGACCGCCAGACTGTCGGATGTGACGTCCCAGCTCTCCGCCACGTCGGCGCTGTCCGCCAGGGGGAGGGGCATCCAGACGGTCGGGCTCGGCCGGCCGCGCAGGTCGGCGAGACTGCGGGCCGGGGTCAGCCTCGGCTCCAGGTCGGCCAGGGCGGTTCCGTACTGCTCCATGGCGAGGAGGGCCATGCGGTGGGCGGCGCGGTCGCCGAAGCCGAGCGCCGGCTGGGCGTCGCGCACGGCGTCGGCGAAGGGGCCGCCGCCGGGGACGACCACGACCCTCAGGCGCCGCGCCGCGGCCAGGATTTCCAGCCAGCTTCGCAATTCCGGGGCGCGCCACAGGCTGCCGCCCAGCTTCACGACCCACAGCGGCGCGCTGCTCATGATCCCGTTTGCGCTCCCTCGTGGCGGGTGCGTTCGATGACAACGCCGACGCCGGCGGATTCCGGAACGACGTCCAGCTTCTCCACCTGCACCCGCGCGCGGGTCACTTCCGGGTTGGAGAAGCACAGGGCGAGAATCCGGTCGCCCAGCGTCTCGACGAGGTTCACATGGGCGCCGTCGCGCAGGGCGCGGATGCCGTCGATCAGGAAGTCGTAGGACAGCACGTCGTCCAGGCTGTCGGTCATCGGCCGGTCGGGCCAGGGCAGGGTCAGAGAGACGTTGATCCGGACGCGCTGCGTGCGCTCCTTCTCCTGGTCCCAGACGCCGATCCGGAACTGGTCCACATAGTCGCGCAGCGTGATGTCGTAGTACCGGACGCGGCTCGCCGCCGGGCGGTACGGCACATAGGAGAGCAAAGCGTCATCGGCCAAGCGATCCTCCTCCCCGTGTCGGACGAAGGTTGGCTCCCCCGCCTCGGATGTCGTCAGGGTTCGTCACCGGTCGGACGGCGGTGCGGCCAGCAGGCGGTGACGCAGCAGCCAGTCGACGCCGCGCCGCCAGGAACGCTCGTTGTCGCCGCGGATGTCCGCGTTCGCGACGGCGACGATCCCGCCGTCTCCGGTGTCGTCTCCGGTGCGGCGCATTATAATCTGCATGTTGAGGATCAGCGTGCTGATCTTATGGATGAAACCCGTCACCACGATGTCCGCGCCGGCCCGGCGCCCGAGGTCGCGTTCGCAGCCGTTGCACCGATAGAGCGACGCCGGCACCTCCGCGGCGACGGCGCTGTCGCGGACGCCGGTCACCTCGTAGCCGCCGTCCTTCAGCCCGTCGCGCAGCAGCGCCGTCACCCGCTCCAGCCGTCCGGCATGGTCCGGATCGGGGGGCTCCCGGCTGGTGTCCACCAGTTCCAGATCGAAGACCAGAACCTTGGCCGGCGCCTGCGCCGCCGCCACGCCGCTCAGCAGCAGGAACAGGAGCGCCGTTGCGGCGAATTCCGTTGGCCTCACCCGA
Source organism: Azospirillum sp. TSH58 (assembly GCF_003119115.1). Classification (NCBI taxonomy): domain Bacteria; kingdom Pseudomonadati; phylum Pseudomonadota; class Alphaproteobacteria; order Rhodospirillales; family Azospirillaceae; genus Azospirillum; species Azospirillum sp. TSH58. The sequence continues at coordinate 275,920 of NZ_CP022363.1, read as the reverse complement.
ATGCGTGGATGGGCAAGGGCGCCCGATATCCGGCAGACTTTCATCATGCGTCACCGCTCCGCTGTCCTCGCTGCCGCGTTGCTCACCCTGGCGTCTGTCCCGGCGGCGTCCGTCCCGGCGGCGGCGGCCGGGAGCGATCCGGATTGGCCCTGCGTCCAGATCCTCGTGCCGACCCTGTCGTCCGGCCAGATCTGGCCCGGTGATCCCATCGAGGGGAAGGAAGGCGACTGGCGCGACATTCCCGGCACCGAACCGGTGCTGAAGCAGATTCTCGACCGCCGGCTCGATCCGGGCCAGGAACAGGCGGCGATCGACCGCTTCGCCGATCAACTGGAGGCCGACGGGGCGGCGGCGGACCGCAACGCCGCCCTCACCGCCCTGTTCGCCGGAGCCTTCGACGCGCTCAACCGGGAGCGCGGCCAAGCTATTTCGGCCATCAAGCGCTACGCCCACCAGCAGCGCGTCCTGCTCGACAGCATCGACGCGGCGCTGACCCGTCTCCAGGCGCTCCCCGCCGATGCCCCCGAGGCGGCGGCGCTGCGCGAGGAGATCGCGTGGCGGCGGCGCATCCTTGACGAGCGGCGGCGCAACCAGACGGCGCTGTGCGAACAGCCGGTCCAGTTCGAACAGAAGGCCGGCCGCATCGCCCGGGACATCGCCGCACGCCTGGACTGAGGCGAGCCGCGTCGGTCAGTTGGACGCGCCGCCGGCGAAGGGTTCGACCGTCTCCAGCCCGTATCCCGCCTCCTGCCAGCGCAGGGCGCCGTCGGAATACCAGTAGACGTTGCCGTATCCCCACTCCACGGCGCGCTTTGCGGCGTTCCAGGACATCCAGCAGTCCGGTTCGCAGAAGAAGACCAGCCGGGACGCCCGGTCCCCGCCGGTCAGCGTCTCCAGCCCGGCGCGGAAATAGCGTTCCTGCTCGCCCGACAGGCTGCCGTAGCCGACGTTGGGCAGCCAGACCGCTCCCGGCAGGCTGCGGCGGGGCGGCGGAACCCACACGGCCGGCGCCGGGCGGTCCGCCGGGCGCGGCGGCGCCGGCATCACGTCGACCAGCCGCGTGTCGGGAAAGTGTTCGATCAGCCGCCGCAATTCCGCCAGGGTGACGGTGGAGGCGCCGGACAGACCGGCGGGGGTCGGGGCGCGGTACTGGTCCATCCGGTAGCCCGGCGGCTCGATGGCGGCGGCGGTCTTCAGCGCGCCGTCCGGGCCGATGAGCGGGACGTGGTAGCGCAGCAGGATGCGGTCGATGTCGTCCTGGCGGCGCTTGATGAAGTCGTTCAGCCAGTGCTTCCACTCCGGCTCGTCGGCGCGGATGCCCATGGAGATGTTGAATTGCAGCCGGGCGACCGCCGGCTCCCTGACCAGCGGAACGACGGTCAGCGGCTCCGTCTGCTGGGCGGCGAAGTAGCCGGCGATCGGCCCCCAGATCACCGCGGCGTCGGTCCTGCCGGCGGCCACGTCCTCGATGGCGTCGCGGGCCGGGTTGTTGGCGCGCGTGTCGGTGTTGAGCTGGTAGGGCTCGGTCCGGGTGATGCCGTAGAGGCGCAGCAGGTTGACCGCGGGCGTCTTCTCGACCACGCCGATGCGGGCGTCCTTCAGGGAAGGGTCGCCCACGCTTTCCGCGCGGATCCCCGACTTGGTGCGGTAGACGAGGGAATAGACGGTCCGGTAGTAGGGGTTGGTGTTCTGCATCAGCTCTTCGCCGGACGCCGTGCCCATCACGAGGTCGCATTGCCGGGCGCGCAGCGTGTTGCGGACGAAGCCGATGCTCTGCGGCCACCAGTAATAGGTCACCGGCTTCTTCAGGTCCTCGCCGATGAGCCGGGCGATCTCGTTCTCGAAACCCTCCATCCGCTCGTTGGAATAGGGCAGGAGGTTCGCGTCGGCGCAGACGCGCACGCTCTCGCGCTCCGTCACCTCGACGGCGCGGGCCGGCGCGGTGACGGACAGCAGCGCCGCGGCGATGGCGACGGCGGCGGCGAACGTGGAGGGAATGGCCATGAAGGGGGTCCTCCGCCGGTTCAACCGCCGATGCGTTGCGGGCGTCCGCCGGGCAGGGCGCCGTCCGCCCGCGCTTTCAGGTAGCGGTAGATGTCGTCCAGGTGATCCATGATGTTGGGGTCCAGGCCGAAGGAGGGCATCACCTTGTCGCCAGTGGCGCCCTGGTTCTGGCGGCCGTTGACGACGACCTCCTTGAACTCGTCATAGCTGAGGCGCTTGAGCGAGTCCGCGAGGCTGGGGGCGAAGGACGACCCCGACGCGTCGAAGCCGTGGCAGGTGTGGCAGGTCGCGTGGAAGCGGCGGTAACCGTTGTAGGTTCCCTTGTCCACCTGACCGTCCTTGACGATGTAGGTCGGTGTCCCCTCGGGGGTCGTCGGCGCGTCCTGCGCCAGGGCGGCGAAACAGGCGACGGTGCCCGCCGTGAGCACACCGGTCAGCAAGCCAAGTCTGCGTTTCATGGATGTCGAGATCCTTGCCCGGATGCCCGGGCTCAGTGAATGCCGGAAGTCAAAAAACCCCCGGTGCTTGCGGCACCGGGGGCAGGTCTGCCGATCACTTCTGGTCCGGAACGTGGAACACCGTCAGAACGCCGCCGAGCTGGGTGTATTCGCCCAGCGACTGGTGGGCACCGACCGCGCCGAGGCCGGCGGTCGCCACCCCCCCGCCCTCGGTGTGGCCGGGATGGACGGCGTTGTGCCACGCCTGCGCCCCGGATTCCTGGGTCAGGCCGGCGGCGAGACCGATGCCGGCCCAGCCGCCGACGCCCGACAGGACGGCCACATACTGCTTGCCGTTGTGGGTGTAGGTGTTGATGTTGCCGATGATCCCGGACGGGGTCTTGAACCGCCACAGCTCCTTGCCGTCCTTCATGTCGACGGCGACGAGGTAACCTTCGAGCGTGCCGTAATAGGCCACGCCGCCCTTGGTCGACAGGGCGCCGCTCCACACCGCGAAGCGCTCCGGCCGCGACCAGACGATCTTGCCGGCTGCCGCGTCCCAGGCGATGAAGTTGCCCATGCCGCCGTGGGAGTTCGGCGTCGGGTACATCGACACGGTCGAGCCGACATAGGCCTGCCCCGCCGTGTAGGAGACGGAGAACGGCTCGTAGTCCATGCAGATGTGGTTGGTCGGGACGTAGAACAGGCCGGTGTCCGGCGAGAAGGAGGCCGGCTGCTGGTCCTTGGTGCCCAGCGCCGCCGGGCAGACGGCGGCGGTGTTTTTGTCCTCGCCGTTGGCGAAGGTGCTGTATTTGTCGACGACGTTCGGCCGTCCGGTCTTCATGTCGACGTCGGTCGCCCAGTTGACCGTCGGGTCGTATTTCTGCGCGACGAGCAGCTCGCCAGTCGCCCGGTCCAGGGTGTAGGCGAAGCCGTTGCGGTCGAAGTTGACCAGGACCTTGCGCTGCTGGCCGTTCATATTGATGTCGGCCAGAATGTTCTCGTTCACCCCGTCGAAGTCCCATTCATCGAACGGCGTCTTCTGGTAGACCCATTTCGCCTCGCCGGTTTCCGGATCGCGGGCGAAGATGGTCATCGACCATTTGTTGTCGCTCTTGGCCCGGTCCTTGTCGACGGCCCGCTGCGTCGGGTTCCAGGTGCCGGGGTTGCCGGTGCCGTAATAGATCAGGTTGAGCGCCGGATCGTAGGTGTACCAGCCCCAGGTGGTCCCGCCGCCGCGCTTCCATTCCTCGCCCGGCCAGGTCGAGACGCCGAGATCCTTCTGCCCGATCGGCTTGCCCATCATCATCGTCTTCGACGGGTCGATCTTCACGTCCGCGTCGGGGCCGGTCGAGAAGGCCCGCCAGACCATCTTGCCGCTGTTCGTGTCGTAGGCCGTCAGATGGCCGCGCACGCCGAACTCGCCGCCGCTGATGCCGACGAAGACCTTGTCCTTGACCACCAGCGGGGCCGCCGTCAGGGTTTCGCCCTTGGTGTGGTCGCCGTTCTTCGCCTTCCAGACCTCCTTGCCCGTCTTGGCGTCGAGCGCGACCAGCGTGTTGTCCGCCTGGGCCAGGAAGACCTTGCCGTCGGCGACCGCGACACCGCGGTTGACGGTGTCGCAGCACATCACCGGGATGACGGTCGGGTCCTGGACCGACTCATATTTCCAGATGACCCGCCCCGGATTGTTGAGGTCCAGCGCGAAGACCTTGTTGGGGAACGGCGTGTGAATGTACATCACGTCGCCGACGACGATCGGCCCGCCTTCATGGCCGCGCAGAACCCCGGTCGAGAACGACCACGCGACCTGGAGATTCTTGACGTTGTTCGTGGTGATCTGGTCGAGCGGGCTGTAACGCTGCCCGGCGTAGTTGCCGAGCTGTGACGCCCAGTTGTTGGGGTTCGCTTCATTCTTCAGAATGCTGTCATTCGCAGAAACCGAGCCGGCGGCGACGACAGCGACAGACGCCAGAAGCCAGCGAGACAACATTTTCATGACGATCCCTCCCGTGATGGCGCTTATTGTTTACCCAAAAACCAATGGGCTTCTTGCTTATGAGCGCGGTTCTGAGTGCAAAAGGCGCTGTCGCGCGGATGTTGTCGCGCGGTATGGTTGGATCTGAATTCAATATTCAGAAAAGCTGACGCCAAATTGGTGCTTAATGCTATATTGGGGCCATCTTCTCGTCAAGGCTCTGTAGAATAGAAAACGACAAACAGTCGTCTTGATCCAGATTTATCCAGACATGTCCACAAATTGGGAGTAAGAGGATAATCCCTTAAAAATATGATTTTTCTATTTATTTATTTGCAGTTTCCTGCGTGAATTTTGTGCGGAGCAGCAATATTTGCTGCAAAGCAGCATGATTGGCTGCGGCCCGCTCCTCGCCGCAGACTGTTTGGGTCGCGGACTGTTGGGAGGGTTATTCCGGCCTTCGTCCGTCTGGGCGGACGTGCCGAAGGCGCCGGTTCATCCGTCTTGCCTACGGGAACGACACATCATGTTCGAACTGGTTCTGGTGATCTGTCTGGCCATGCGGCCGGAGCAATGCGCCATCGAACGTCCACTCTCCATCGAACGCTATCCGACGGCGGTGGAATGCACGCGCAACAGCTACGTCCACGTCGTGCATTGGCTCATGGAGCATCCCAACTGGAACGTCCGTCAATGGCGGTGCGAGCAGCCTGGAGCCTGACGCCCGCGCAGATCGAACCAAGGACACGAAACGGTCAATTCAACGTTCCGTTGATCTGCGGCGCGGCGAGTCCAGACTTGCGCGAACACTTCTCTGGGGCTTGTGCCCGTTCCGCTTCTTCCCCTGCATCTTCGGCCTCGCAAACTCCTAACGTTTAGGCATTGGTTAACCTTCGATGCCTAATGATTCGGCGCCCTGTGGTTTGGCTCATTTCTGAGCAGCCTGTATCCCGGCATCCTGTCCTCGTCCGGGGCATGGCATGCGGCTTGCTCTCGCTGATCCACACGATGTTGGCACAGCCGTGCCGTTGCGTTTTGGAGCACCCGATGTTTGTTACTCTGTCGATGATCTTCTGCCTGGCCTCCGACCCCACCCAGTGCCGAACCATCAATCCGATGGTTCCCGACACCGAACCCCTGACCATGTCGAGCTGCCCGATCGCCGGCCAGATCGAGAGCGCCAAGTGGATCAACGATCACCCGAAGTACGAGCTTCAGCGCATCCAATGCACGGTGGGCAAGCGGTTCAAGCAGCAGGGCGCGTGAGGATGTGAGCGCGGGGGACGGTTCGCTCCCGTCTCACACCAGCGCCGCGGCCCGGCGCAGGTCGGCCACGAATTCCGCCTGCGCCCGCCGCCGCTCCTCCTCCCCCGGAAGCCTCAGCAGGTAGGACGGGTGGACGGTGACGAAGCCGTTCCATCCGTCGAAAGCCATCGGTCCCCGTTCGCGCAGAACCGCGACCGTCCGGCCGGTCAGCGCCAGGGCCGCGGTGGCTCCCAGCGCGACGACGAGGCGGGGGCGGACGAAGCCCAGTTCCGTCATCAGCCACCAGCGGTAATGCTTGACCTCGCCGGCGGTGGGGGACTGGTGGATGCGCCGCTTGCCGCGCTGGACGAACTTGAAGTGCTTGACCGCGTTGGTCAGGTAGACGCCGCCGCGGTCGATGCCGGCCTCCTCCAGCGCGGCAGTCAGCAACTGGCCGGCGGGGCCGACGAAGGGGCGGCCGTCACGGTCCTCCTGGTCGCCCGGCTGCTCGCCGACGATGGCGATGGCCGCCCCCTCCGGCCCCTCGCCCAGCACCGCCTGCGTCGCGCCCGGCACCAGGGGTTCGGAACGCTGGATCACGCGGTTCAACTCAGCCAGACTTTCCGGGGCCTGCCGGGCCATCGCCGCCACCGCCTTCTCGGGCATGCGGCGGCGCGGGATGGCGGCCTCCGCCTCCAGCATCGCCTGGACGCGGGCGGGGGCGGAGCGGACCAGCGCGGGGATGGCCGCCGTCTCCGGCATGTTGGCCCAGTATTTCCGCGGCATCTCCGCCCGCATGGCCGTCGGGTTGACCCGCGCGGGGTTGAAGGTGCTCTCGTAATAGCGCAGCCAGCCCTCGGCGAAGCGGTCGTCGGCCAAGGAGTCCGGACGCTCCGCGGGTGGGCCGGTCATCAGGCTCCGGCGGTCCCAGTGCAACGAGCCCTTCGGCGTCAGGATCGTCCACACCATGCTCTCGAAGCGCTCGACGAAGAAGGGTGCGACGGCCTCGACGATGTGGTGGTCGGGCTCGAACCAAGCGACGTAGCGTTCCCCGCCGTCCGGGTCGGAGAGCGCGCGGAAGCGCAGGAAGGCGTGCATCTTGTGGATGTCACGGCGCACCGCCTTGTCGAGCCGCTCCAGCCGGTGCACCAGCGGGTCGGCGTGCTGGTCGAGCAGAGCCCGCTCCCCGTTCAGCACCCGCCAGACCAGCCGGTAGAGCAGGGCGTAGCGTTCCGGGTCGCTGTGGCAGACGACGGTTTCGATCAGCTGTCCGACCGCCTGGGGCAGGAAGACCGGGGCACCGTCTTCGGAGGCAGGGGCGTCGTCGCCGAACAGCGATGGTGCGCCGACGCTCCACAGCACGCCTTCGGGCGCCGTGCGGGCGGCGGCGAGGCGGCGCACCGCCCGGCGGAAGCCGTCGAGGTCCGCCCCCTCCCGCAAGGTGATCGTGCGCATCGTCAGAACAGGCTCAGCTGGCTGGACGGCGTGACCAGCCGCTGGCGCAGATCCAGCCGGTCGGTCAGCCCGCCCGCCGGGTGGTAATCGGCGGCGATCAGGAAGGGGCGCGCCCGCCGCAGCCCGGTCGACAGCCGCCCCAGATCCTCCAGGCGCAGGCGGGTGTGGCGGCGCGCCGACAGGATCTTGTCCACGGCGCGCGCACCCAGCCCCGGCACCCGCAGCAGCATCTCGCGGTCGGCGCTGTTGACGTCCACCGGGAAGCGCTCGCGGTTCTTCAGCGCCCAGGCCAGCTTCGGGTCGATGCCGAGGTCGAGCATCCCGTCCTCGCCGCCGGACGCGATCTCCTCCACCGTGAAGCCGTAGTAGCGCAGCAGCCAATCGGCCTGATACAGCCGGTTCTCCCGCTGCAGGGGCGGCGGCTTGACCGGAAGGACCGAGCTGGCCTCCGGGATCGGGCTGAAGGCGGAGTAGTAGACGCGGCGCAGCCCGTAGCGCTGGTAGAGCGTGCCGCTGGTCTCCAGGACCGAGCGGTCGGTGGCGTCGTCGGCGCCGACGATCAGCTGGGTGCTCTGGCCGGCGGGGGAAAAGCGGCGGCGTTCCTCCTTGGCTTCGACGATGCGCTCGTTGACCTGACCCATCACCGCCTTGATGGTGCCGCCGTTCTTCTCCGGCGCGAAGGCCTTCAGGCTGTGGTCGGTGGGCAGTTCGAGGTTGATCGACAGGCGGTCCGCCCACAGCCCGGCCTGCTCGATCAGCCAGGGGCTGGCCTCGGGGATGGTCTTCAGGTGGATGTAGCCGGCGAAGCCGTGGTCGCGCCGCAGCGTCCGCGCCACCAGCATCATCTGCTCCATCGTGTGGTCCGGCGAGCGGATGATGCCGGAGGACAGGAACAGCCCCTCGATGCAGTTGCGCTTGTAGAAGCCCAGGGTCAGTGTCACCACCTCCTCCACCGTGAAGCGGGCGCGGCGGACGTTGGAGGAGCGCCGGTTGATGCAGTAGACGCAGTCGAACAGGCAGTGGTTGGTCAGCAGGATCTTCAGGAGCGAGACGCAGCGCCCGTCCGGCGTGTAGGCGTGGCAGATGCCGGCGCCGGTGGTCGAACCCAGCCCCTCCTTGCCGCCGCGGCGCGGCTTGGCGCCGGACGAGGCGCAGGAGGCGTCGTATTTCGCCGCATCGGCCAGAATGCCGAGCTTCTCGATCAAGGCGTCGTCCATCGTCCCATCCCATGCTGCGTGCGTGTTCTTAATATGTTCCCCTTGGGGTGGGAGGCAAGCGGCGCGTGCGGCGCCGGGTGGGACAAAGTCCGACCAGCGTCGCCGGGGCAATCTTGGATGGCGCCGAAGCGGAACCACATATCCGGGATGACCTCGACACCGCCGTTCCGGCTCGGCCGCCGCACCGTCCTCGCCGCCACCGCAGCCGTCGCTGCCGCGTCCCTCGGCGGCGCCCTGGCGCGCCCGCTGCAAGCCGCCCAACCGGCGGCCGGGGCCGCGTTCGACCCGGCCTTGCTGGACCGGGCGGTCAAGCGGGCGGCCGGGCTCGATCAGATCCACGCGCTGGTCATCGGGCGGCATGGGGCGGTGGTGTCGGCGGAGGCCTTCCGGGGACCGGCGGTGAACCGCGCCGTGAACGTCAAGTCGGTGTCCAAGACCATCGCCGCCTCGCTCGCCGGCATCGCCATCGACCGCGGAGTCCTGCGTGGCGTCGACGTCACCCTCGCCGAGGCGGCGCCGGGGCTGGTTCCGGCGGCCGTCGATCCGCGCGTGCGCCGGATCACCATCGCCGACCTTCTGACCATGCAGGCCGGTCTGGAGCCGACCTCCGGGCCGGGCTACGGCCGCTGGATCAACAGCCGCAACTGGGTCGTCGACGCGCTCCGCCGTCCCTTCGTCACCGATCCGGGCGCGCGGATGCTCTATTCAACCGGGAGCTACCACCTGCTGGGCGCGGCGCTGGCCAGCGCGTCGGGGCGCAGCCTGCTGGCCCTGGCGCGGGACTGGCTGGGCGAGCCGCTGGGCATCGACGTGCCGTCCTGGACGCGCGACCCGCAGGGCTTCTACCTCGGCGGCAACAACATGGCGCTGTCGCCGCTCGACCTCTTCCGCTTCGGCGAACTGTGGCGGCAGGGCGGCTTGTGGAACGGACAGCGCGTCATCAGCGCCGCCTGGGTGGAGGCTTCCTGGGTGCCGCGCACGCGCTCCCCCTTCTCCGGCGACGACTACGGGTACGGCTGGTTCCTTGCCGAGGCGAAGAGGCACCGCATCGCCTACGCGCGCGGCTATGGCGGGCAGATGCTCTATCTGGTGCCCGGCCTGGGGCTGACCGTCGTCGTCACCTCCGACCCCACCCGCCCGGCGCGCTCCGACGGGCATGTCGGCGTCCTCCACGCCCTGCTGACCGACGACATCATCCCGGCGGCGGAGATGGCCTGACGGGCCGGCGGATCAGCCGGACAGGCCGCCGCTGCGCAACCGCCGCATCATGTCCTTCCCGGGCAGGAAGGCCACCAGCACGGCCCCGGCCGCCGCCATCGCGGCGACGGTGCCGAGGACGGCGGCCAGGGGCACCGCCCCTCCGGGAAGGGGAGCGCCATCGGCGAGACCGGCGACCACCGCCGCCCCGACGATCCAGCCGAGCGGCACCGCGACCGCGGCGACGGCGGCGCCCAGGAGGACGAACTCCAGCACCACCGCCTGAATCATCGAACGCCGCCCGACCCCGAGGGTGTGCAGGATCGCCATCTCATGGCGGCGCCGCTGCGCGCTGCTGGCGACGGCGCCGAGCAGGACCACGGCCGCCGCGCCGAGGGCGACGGCGGACAGGCCGTTCAGAAGCCCGCGCACGGTCCGGACGGTCGAGCCGAGCGCGTCGAGCACCTCCGCCACGCGGACGGTGGGGGCTTGCGGGACCGCCTGCGCCACCGCCGCCTCCACCGCCGGAACCGCGCCGGAGGGTGACCAGACGGCGGCGACGAGGCTGTGCGGCGGCGGCTCCGGGAAGGGGGAGAGGAGAACCGGAAAATCCAGGTCGAGCCGCGCCCAGTCGATGCGCCGCAGGTTGGCGACGGTCGCGGTCACCGGGCCGCTTGCCAGGGCCAGCGTGAGGCGGTCGCCCACCGCCAGCCCCAGCCGGCGGGCCACTTGCGCGTCCAGCGAGGCAAGCGGTGGGCCGGCGTAACCCTCGGGCCACCAACTCCCCGCGACGATCCGGTCAGCGGGTGCGGGACGGTCGCGCCAGGACAGGCCGCGGTCGCCGCGCACCGCCCAGCCGACGGAGCGCGGGGCATCCGCTTCGGTGATGGCGGTGCCGTTGAGGCGGCTGATCCGGGCGTGCAGGAAGGGCGCCGTCTCGACCCGCACGACGCCGGGCAGGGCGGAAAGCTGTTCGCTCAGGAGCTTGCCGTCCCGCGGGGAAATGTTCAGCACGACGACGGAGGGCGTCTGCGCCGGCAGCGTCGCCTCGACATGGCCGGTCGCCGACCGTCCGACCACGCCGACCGCCACCAGCAGGGTCAGGCCGATGCCCAGCGCCACGGCCAGCGGGACCGTCGGCGCGCCGGGCCGCCCGAGATTGGCGACGGCCAGCCGGACCACCGGACGCCGTCCATGCGCCAGCCGGCGGGCCATCCCGGCAAGCCCCCGCCCGAACAGGGCGAACGCCGCCGCGATCATCCCGGCGACAAGCAGGAATCCGGCGATCGCGAGCGGCATCCCCGTCCAGGCGGCGAGCAGACCGGCGAGCGCCAGCCCAAGCAGCGCGACGGCGCCGCGGGTCCGCCACCCCAACGGCTGGGACAGGCCATCCGCCGCCCCCCGCCAGACCGCGGCGGGGCTGGTCCCGGCGGCGCGGGCCAGCGGCGGCACGGCGCAGAGCAGCGCCGCCAGAAGCCCGACCGTCCCCGCCAGCAGCAGGGCCGCCGGATCGACGGCTCCACCCGTCTCCGGCATCCAGTCGAGCGGCAGGGCGTTCACCGCCATGGCGGCCAGCAGGGCGCCGGTGCACAGGCCGATCAGCAGCGCCACGCCGACCACGGCCAGCGTCTGCACCAGGAAGGCGGTGAAGAGCAGGCGCGGCGAGCCGCCCAGCGCCTTCAGCGTGGCCAGGACCGGCAAGCGCCGGGCGAGGTGTGCCGACAGCGCCCGGCCGATGCCGACGCCGCCGATCAGCAGGATGGACAGCGACCCCAGAAGGAACAGAGCGCGGGCGAGGTGCACGGTGCGGTCCACGCCCGGAATGCCGTGGGCGGCGTCGACGATCCGCCATCCGGCATCGGGAAAGCGGCTTTCCAGATCGCGCAGGACGGCGTCGGAACGGGCCGTTTCCGGCAGGACGAGGCGATAGTACCAGTAGACGGGCATCCCCGGCTCGGCGAGGCCCGTCTCGTCCAGCGCCCGGCGGTCGATGACGACGCGCGGGCCGAGGGAGAAGGCGCGGAAGGCCCGGTCCGGCTCATGCTCCAGAACGGCACGGATCGCGACCTCGGCGGTCCCGAGCCGCAGCCGGTCGCCGACGCTCAGCGCCAGCGCGTCGAGGAGGTCGGCGGACACCGCCGCTCCCCATCGCCCGTCCCGCCGGGCCAGCGCCTCGGCAAGGGACAGGGCGCCGGACACCGCCGCGGTGCCGACCAGCGGGTAGCTTTCTTCGACCGCCTTCAGTTCGACCAGGGCGCGGGCGCCGCCGGCGACCGTCGAGGCGACGGGCCGCAGCTCCGCCGTCTCGCCGAGCCCGCCCAGCGTTTCGAGGAACGCCCGTTGCTCCGGCGTCGCCGGGGCGTGGAACAGGCGCAGCGAGAGGTCGCCGCCGACCGCCTCGCGCGCGGTGGCCCGCATCCCGTCCAGCACGCCGCCGCTGAGGGAGCCGACGGCGGCCATCATGGCGGTCCCCAGCGCCACCCCGAGGACGACGATCCAAAGTCCGGCGACGCCGCCCCGCAGGTCCCGCCAAGCCAGCCGCAACGCGATGCGCAGATGAGTCATGGCGGACATATCGTGAAGGTCCCGCCGGCCGGCAACCGTTCTGGCAGCCTCGCTGTCGCGTTTGAAATTTTCCTCTCCCCGGAGGGGCGAGGGCCATAAAGGCGCCTGCGCGGCTACCCCCGGCAGTGCAGCCGTCGCCGATGGCGGGGCGGCAGGGGAAGGGCGGACTGGACCGCCGCCAGGGCGCGCAGGCGCTCCGCCAGGGCGGGCGGGAAGGGCGTCACCTTGCGGGTCCCGAGATCGACGTGGATCGACAGCTGTTCCATGGTCGCCGCGACCGTTCGGTCGTCGGCCCGCCGGATCTCCAGCAGGCTCAGCAGCCGCTTGTCGTCGGCGTCGAGCAGCCGCAGAGCCACTTGCAGAGGCGTTCCGGCGCGCAGCTCCCGCCGGTAATGCACCGCCACATCGACCACGAACAGGCCGAACCCCTCGTCCCGCGTGTAGGTCTCGCCCAGCCCCCATTGTTCCATCAGGGCGTAGCCGACCTCGTCGAACAGGGCGACGTAGCGCACCATGTTCATGTGGCCGTAAAGGTCGATCCAGCTGTCTTCGACGGTGTGCACGCCGGACAGCAGGATGTCGGACGGCAGGATGTCCGGCGGCAGGGCGTGGTCCTGGGTCATGGAGTGCCTTGGAGGGTGGAGGTCTGGTCCGGCGGGAAGACGCTGCGCAGCCATTGCCGGATGGCCGAGATGACCGGCGTGTTCCAGCGGTGGACCGGGGCGATGAAGTAATAGCCGCCGATGGTCACGTTGCTGTCCACCATCTCCACCAGCTCGCCGTTGGCCAGCGGCTCGGTCACCAGCAGGTCGCTGACCAGGGCCACGCCGCGCCCCAGCCGGGCCGCCTCGATGGTCAGGTGCGCCTGCCACAGCCGGGGGCCGCGCAGCCGCGGGATGTCGGCGATGCCGGCCTCCTCCAGCCAGGCTTCCCACATGCCGGTGGACTGCTCGTGGATCAGCGGCAGCCCGACGAGGTCGGCGGGGGTGCGCACGTCGGGGTAGCGCGCCTTGAACTCCGGGCTGGCGATGGCGAGGATGCGCGGCCGCGCGAACATCTCCGAGCGCAGCCCGTCGGCGACGGCGCCGCCGTCCTCCAGATACATGATCTCGGCGTCGGCCTCTTCCCGGCTGAAGTCGGGGCGGGTCGAGGTCGGCTGAAGGATCACCTCCCGCCCGGTCAGCGCCTCCTCCAGTTCCGGCAGGCGGGCGAGCAGGCAGCGCGAGGCCAGCCCGGCGAGGCAGCAGATGTGCACCGCCTCCATCCCGCCGTTGCGCAGCTCGTTGCTGGCCTCGCCGATCAGGTCGAAGGCGCGGCGGAGCTGGGAGGCGTAGCGGATGCCCTCGCGGGTCAGGGACAGGCCGCGCCCCGACTTCGCCACCAGCTTCACCCCCACCGCCTGTTCCAGATTCTGGATGTGGCGCGACACCACCGTGTGGGACACCGCCAGCTCGTCGGCGGCGGCCCGCACCGTGCCCTGGCGGGCGAAGATGTCGAAGGCGCGGAGGGCGAGAAGGGGCGGAAGGCGGCGCGCCATGCGGACCTTTGGGCTGTGGACGGAAGCCGGGGCGAGGCTGGGAGCGATCCCGGCGGCAGTATGGAACATTTCCGCCAGCACCGCACGCGCCCCTTCGCCGCCCGCCGCCCGCCGCTCTCCCCCCGCGTTGCCCATCACACCACCGCGTCGCGGCGCAGCGCGCCGATCTCGTCGGGGCTGAAGCCGAGATCCGCCAGGATGGCGTCGGTGTGCTCGCCCAGCCGCGGCGCCGGGCTTTCCGCGGGCAGGGGAGCCTGCGGCATGGTGATCGGCACGGCGGCGAAGCGCTTGCCCGAGCCCTCCGGCACCTCCACGACCATCTTGCGGTGGACCACCTGGGGATCGTTCAGCGCGTCCGGCACGCTGTTGATCGGGCTGGCCGGCACGTCGGCGTCCTCCATCGCGTCCAGCCAGGCGTCGCGCCCGCGGGTGAGGAAGACCTCGCGCAGCAGCGGCTCCAACTCCGCATGGTTGGCGTTGCGGGCGGAGCCGGTGGGGAAGCGCGGGTCGGACAGCAGATGCTCCAGCCCCATGGCGCGGCACATCCGGTCCCACTGCTCGTTGGTGTCGACGCAGATGGCGATGGGCTTGTCGGCGGTGGGGAAGGCCTGGAAGGGGGCGATCAGCGGGTGGCGGCTGCCCAGCGCCCGCGGCGTCTCCCCGGCGTTCAGGAAGCGGGCGATGGCGTTCTCCATCAGCGCGAGCTGGCAATCGAGCATCGCCACGTCGATGAAGCTGCCCTCGCCGGTGGCCGTCCGCTTCTGCAGGGCGGCGAGGATGCCGACGGCGGCGAACAGGCTGGACCCGATGTCGCCGATCGACGCGCCGACCCGGCAGGGATCGCCGCCCGGCTCGCCGGTGATGCTCATCATGCCGGACATGGCCTGGGCCACCACGTCGAAGCAGGGCCGGTGGCGGTAGGGGCCGTCCTGCCCGAAGCCGGAGATCGAGGCGTAGACCAGCCGCGGATTCACCGCCTTCAGGTCGTTGTAGCCCAGCCCCAGCCGGTCCATCGCCCCGGCCCGGTTGTTCTCCACCAGCACGTCGCAGGTGGCGACGATCTTCTTGAAGATCGCCTTCCCCTTTTCCTCCTTCAAGTTGAGCGTCAGACTCCGCTTGTTGCGGTTGACGCTGAGGAAGTAAATGCTCTCCTCCTCGCTGAAGGGAGCAATGATGCGGGTGAAGTCGCCCTTGCCGGGACGCTCGATCTTGATGACCTCCGCCCCCAGCGCGCCGAGCAGCCACGTGCTGTAGGGGCCGGCCAACATGTGCGTGAGATCGACCACGCGCACGCCGGCCAGGGGGCCTTCGCGGCGTTGCGTATCGGTGTTGAGCATGCATGATCCTTCGGATGGCCGGGCGCCGCGCAGGCGGTCCGGGCGGGGCCGCGCGCCCGGCCGGAAACCGGTCCGGTCCAGGGCGGCGGCGGGAATGCGATACCCAAAGGCTTGCGCCACGGCGGCCGGAAAACAATCGCTTAGTTTGGCCCAATCCGGTGCATGGAAGGCACCGTTCCGCGGTTCGGCCCGGCGGTGATATTGGTGCGTTCCGTGCACCGGACCGCATCGTTTTTTCTGCTTGTGACACTGACTGTGTCCGGTACTCTTGACCTTGCCGGGAGCGGATCGGCCTGATCGTAATCTCTGTCGGCCATCGGAAAGTCTTCATGATTTCCGAGACGGGCGGTCTCTTTACTCTCATCGCCTGTCCTGTGAAACCGCTCGGCGCGCGTCGCGGCAGCGATGCGCGGCCTTCCACAACCAGGAAAGGACAACCCGCGCGTGATCGATCTTTCGGGAAAGGCGGCCATCGCCGGCGTTTATGAATCGCCCCGCCGGGATGCGCCGCGCGTCCACCCCTTCGCCCTTCAGATGGAGTGCATCCTCGGCGCGCTGGATGACGCCGGGCTGACGCTGAAGGACGTGGACGGGCTGTGCGCGGCCTCCGGCGACTGGGCCGAGGGCGGCAGCACCATGGATGTGGTCGAACTGGCCGAGTACATCGGGATCGCGCCGACCTACGTGAACAGCACCGACGTCGGCGGCTGCTCCTACATCCTCCAGGCCGGGCAGGCGGCGGCGGCCATCGCCACCGGGCTGGCCGAGGTGGTGGTCATCAGCTACGCCGCCTGCCCGCGCTGGTGGCCGCTGAGCAGCCCGTCCTTCGACCCCTTCGTCTTCCCCGCCGGTCCCGGCCAGTACGAGATTCCCTACGCGCCGACGCTGATTTCGACCTACGGCCTGTTCGCCCGTCGCCATATGGACCTCTACGGCACCACGCCGGAACAGCTTGCCCAGGTGGCCGTGACCTTCCGCGAGCACGCCGCGAAGAACCCCGACGCCCGGCTGCGCAAGCCGATCACGGTGGACGACGTGCTGGCCTCGCCGATGATCGCGTCCCCGCTGCACCGGCTGGACTGCTGCGTGGTGACGGACGGCGGCGGCGCCGTGGTGATGACCAGCCGGGAGCGGGCGCGCGACCTGAAGAAGCCGCCGGTCCATCTGGTCGGCTACGGGGCCGCCGTGGCGCGCACCCAGAACAGCCAGATCCCCGACGACCTGACCACCCCGGCGGCGCTGTCCGGCCCGCGCGCCTTCGCCATGGCGGGGGTGACCCCCGGCGAGATCGACGTGGCGCAGATCTACGACGCCTTCACCATCACGCCGATGCTGGCGCTGGAGGATCTGGGCTTCTGCGGGCGGGGGGAAAGCGGCGCCTTCGTCGCGGACGGCAACCTGACGCTGGGCGGCAGCCTGCCGACCAACACCGACGGCGGCGGCCTGTCGTCCAACCACCCCGGCAAGCGCGGCATCTTCACCCTGATCGAGAGCGTCCGCCAGCTCCGCGGCGAGGGGCCGGGCGTCCAGGTGCCCGACGCCCGCATCGCCCTGGCCCATGGGCTGGGCGGCACCTTCTGCTCCGCCGCCACCGCCATCCTTGCCCGGTAAGGTGCCCCGATGACCAGTATGACCATCCCGCCTGTCCAGGATGAGACATCCGCCCCCTTCTGGGAGGCGGCGCGCGAGGGGCGCTTCCTGATCCAGCGCTGCCCGGAGACCGGGCGGTATCAATGGTACCCGCGCGCCCATTCCATCCACGCCCCGCACGCCCGCCCGGATTGGGTCGAGGCCAGCGGGCGCGGCGAGCTGCTGACCTATTCGGTCGTCCATCGCGGCAACCAGCGCGGCGATCCCTACGTCTGCGCCCTGATCCGGCTGGAGGAGGGCGTCACCGTCTTCTCCCGCGTCGAGGGGGTGGCGGAGGCGGATCTGCGGGCCGGACTGCCGCTCGCCGTGGCCTTTCACCAGCTCGACGAGGCCACCAGCCTCCCCGTGTTCCGCCCGCGGACTCCCGACTGAGGGTGCCATAAGAATGACCGCCATCCATCTCGACGACATCAAGCCGGGCGACCGAACGCGCTCCTCGCGCGTCACCGTCACCGAGGCGCACATCGTCTGGTTCGCCGGGCTGACCGGCGACTTCAACCCGCTGCACATGGACGCCGAGGCGGCCAAGGCCAACGGCTTCGGGCGGACCATCGCCCACGGCATGCTGACCCACTCGCTCAGCACCGGCCTGCGCTCCGCCATCGACGACTGGGCGATCCTCGCCTTCCTGGAGACGCGCCGCCGCTTCGTCGGCCCGGTCTTCGCCGGCGACACCGTGCATTACGAGGCGGAGGTGGCGGAGGTCCGCCCCAGCGCCTCCAAGCCGGACCGCGGCATCGTCCGCGTCGCCATCACCGTGAAGAACCAGCGCGGCGAGACCGTGCAGGAGGGCGAGGACGTGCTCTCCATCGCCCGCAAGGAGGCGCAGGCATGAGTTCCGCTGTCGCTCAATCCAACCGCCTCGCCGGCCGTGTCGCCTTCGTCACCGGCGGCGGCGGCGGCATCGGCCGCGCCGTCTGCGAGCGGCTGGCCGCGGAGGGTGCCGCGGTCGTCGTCGCCGACATCGGCGCGGAGGCCGCCGAGACCGTCGCCGCCGCGCTGCGCGCCGAAGGGGCTCAGGCCCACGCCACCGCGCTGAACGTCGCCGACCGGGAAAGCTGGGGCGCCGCCGTGACCGGCCTGCCCGAGGCCTTCGGGGGCGTGGACATCATGGTCAACGTCGCCGGCATCGTCCGCGACCGCTCGCTGCCCAAGATGACCGACGCGGAATGGAACGCCGTCATCGACGTGAACCTGCGCGGCACCTGGCTGGGCTGCCAGACGGCCTTCCGGCTGGTCGGCGACCGCGGCTGGGGGCGCATCGTCAACATCGCCTCCACGGCCATCCTGGGGACCTTCGGGCAGGCCAACTACTCCGCCTCCAAGGCCGGGGTGGTCGGGCTGACCCGCACCGCCGCCCTGGAAGGGGCGCGCCGCGGCATCCTGGTCAACGCCGTCGCTCCGGGGGTTGTCGAGACCGCCATCGTCGAGGGCGTGCCCGACACGGTGCGCGCACAATGGCTGGAGAAGACGCCCATCGGGCGCCTGGGCAAGCCGGCGGAGATCGCCGCCGTCGTCGCCTTCCTGGCGTCCGACGACGCGGCCTACGTCACCGGCCAGACCATCGTCGCCGACGGTGGGGCGACCACCGGCGATTACTGACCCTTTTTCCTCCGCAACGAAGAACGACGCCGAAACGGCGATACCGCAACGACAAGACAGGGATTGGCAACATGATGGAATTCTCGCGCCGCCGCCTTCTCCAGACCGGCGGACTCGTCGGCACCGCCCTGGTGACCGGCGGGCTGGCCGGCACCGCCTTCTCGCGCATCGCGTCGGCGGCGGACGACCCGCTCTACGCCGCCGCGAAGAAGGAAGGCGCCCTGACCCTCTATTGGGGCTCCTACGAGCAGCAGACGATGGAGGCAATCCGCGACGCCTTCAAGGCCAAGTATCCGGGCATCGAGGTGAACCTGCTCCGCCAGGCCTCGCAGACCGTCTACACCCGCCTGCGCATGGAGCTGCAGAGCGGCGTCCACGAGTGCGACTCGCTGGGCACCACCAACATGCTGCACTACACCGAGCTGAAGAAGATCGGCGCGCTCGCGCCCTTCGAGCCGGTGGACGGGGTGCACATCCCGGACGCCTTCCGCACCCTCGACCCCGACAAGATGTTCCATGTCGGCGCCATCAGCCTGACCAGCATCAACTACGCACCGGGCAAGGTCCCGTCTCCGCCGGCCAGCTGGCAGGCTCTGCTGGAAGACCAGTGGCAGGGCAAGATCACCACGGGCAGCCCGGCCTTCTCCGGCGACGTGGCGAACTGGGTGGTCGCCATCCGCCGCAAGTACGGCGACGACTTCCTGCGCGCCTTCGGCAAGCAGAAGCCGAAGGTCGGCCAGTCCAACGTCGACACCGTGACCGACATCCTGGCCGGTGAGCGGGTCGTCGGCTCCGGTGCGCCCTTCAGCTACACGCTGACCCAGAAGGCCGCCGGCAACCCCATCGACGTGGTGGCGCCGTCCGACGACGCCATCCTGAACCTGGGCGTCACCGGCATCCTGGCCAAGGCCCCGCACCCGAACGCCGCCCGGCTGTTCACCAACTTCCTCTATTCCACGGAGGTGTCGATGATCCTCCAGAAGAACTACTGGCCGACGCTGCGCAAGGACGTGCCCTGGGCGGAGGGTCGCTCGCTCGACCAGTTGAAGTGGACCCGCAACACCGGCGACGACCTCGGCCCGGAAGTCGCGGAAGGCATCGCCAAGTGGAAGGAACTGGTGCGCTGACCTTAATTCCCTCTTCCTCCCGCTCACGCGCAAACTTCGTTTGCGCTGACGCGACAGGCGGACCTTTGGTCCGCCGAAAGCGGGGAGAGGGTTAATGCGGATTGCAATCCGCTTTGGACCGCGACGGCGGTCCCGGCCGCACATGCGGCCGAAGCCCGCCGGCGAGTGAGGCGATGTGAGTCTAAAGCAAACGAAAGTTTGCTTTAGGGTGAGGGGGATGTGCTTGTGCCGGACGTGCCGCCACGCACAACCCCCTCACCCGCCCGCTTCGCGGGCACCCTCTCCCCGGAGGGGCGAGGGATAGTACGGACAATGGAGGCGGACCCTATGGGGGTCATTTCAACGGACAGCCCAGACAGCGCAGCCACGGTGACCGCGCGCCCGGTGATGGCCCGCGTGCCGCTCGCCAGGACCCTGGTCTTCGGCGCCGTCGCCCTTCTTCTCTTCCTGCTGGTGGTTCTGCCCTTCGGCTGGGTTCTCAACAACAGTTTCCACGACGACATCACCGGCGCCTGGACGCTCGGCAACTACGCGCGGATCTTCCAGTCCGCGGACCTGCTGGAACCGCTGTTCAATTCGCTGCTCCTGGCCGTGGCGACCGCCGTGATCGCCGTCGGCATCGGCGTGCCGCTGGCCTGGCTGGTGTCGCGGACCGACCTGCCGTTCCGCCGCACCATTCGCGTTCTGACGCTGACCGCCTTCGTCACCCCGTCCTTCATCGGGGCGACCGGCTGGATTCTGCTGGCGGCGCCCAACTCCGGCTGGCTGAACGCGCTGTGGCGCACGCTCGCCGGGGCGGAGGCGGGGCCGCTGCTGAACATCTACTCGATGACCGGGGCGATCTTCATCTGCGGCATCTACACCGTCCCCTACAGCTTCACCATGGTGTCGAGCGCGCTCGACGAGATGGCCGTGGAGCTGGAGGACGCCGCCGCCACCCTGGGCTCCGGCACGCTGCGCACCATGCTCAGCATCACCATCCCGCTGGTCACCCCGGCGGTGATCGCCAGCTTCATCCTGTCTTTCATCCAGGGGCTGACGCTGTTCGGCGTTCCCGCCTTCCTGCTGACGCCGACCGGCATCCCGGTGGTCACGACCAAGCTGGCCGAGTTCTACCAACTCTTCCCGCCGGAAATCTACATGGCGGCCGCCTACTGCATGCCGCTGCTGCTGGTCACCGCCATGCTGTTCTGGATGCGCCGCCGCATCCTGGGCCGCAAGCAGTTCGTCACCATCTCCGGCAAGAGCCGGGCGGGGCGGCGGATCGCGCTGGGCGCCGCGCGCTGGCCGGCCTTCTTCGCGGCGCTGCTGCTGCCGCTGGTCTCGGTGTTCCTGCCCTACGCGGCGCTGCTGCTGGTGTCGCTGACCCGCGCCTGGGGCCAGGGCCTGTCGTGGGAGAACCTCTCGCTTCACTGGTACTGGTGGGCGCTGTTTGGCAATTCGGAGACGCACACCGCCATCGTCAACTCGCTGCTGTTCTCGACGCTCGCCGCGACGATGTGCGTGATGCTCGGCACCGTGGTCGCCTATATCGTCGAGCGGAAGATGGTGTTCGGCGCCAGCCTGTTCGGCGCGGTGGCGACCGTCCCCATCATCATCCCCGGCATCGTCATGTCGGTCGGCTTCTTCGCCGCCTACACGCGGGCGCCTCTGAACCTCTACGGCACGCCGCTGCTGCTGGTGGCGGCCTTCGCGGCGACCTTCCTGCCCATCGCCTACGCCCATGGCGGGTCGATCCTGAAGGGCATCGGGCCGGAGCTGGAGCGCGCCGCCCGCAGCCTGGGCGCGGGGGAGGGGCGGACCTTCCTGTCCATCACCATCCCGCTGATGGGCGGCGGGCTGCTGTCGGGCTGGTTCCTGGTCTTCATCCCGATCATCCGGGAACTGTCGGTGGCCGTCTTCCTCATCACGCCCAAGACCAACGTGATGACCACCCTGATCTACAACGCCAAGGACGGCGGCAATTACGAGGCCGTCTGCGCCATGAGCGTCCTTCTCCTCCTCATCACTCTGGCGCTGGTGGCCGCCGCCGGTCCCCTGACGCGCCTGACCACCGTGCGACGCACGTCCCGCAAATCCGGCCGTAAAACCGCCCCGGCGGAAGGAGTTCGCCCCACATGAGCGGGATCCGCATCAAGAACCTCCGCAAGTCCTTCGGCACCTACACCGCGCTGCACGGCATCGACCTCCAGGTCCCCAACGGCACGCTGCTGGCCCTGCTCGGCCCGTCGGGCTGCGGCAAGTCCACGACGCTCCAGCTCCTCGCCGGGTTCGAAGCGCCGACGGAGGGCGAGATCTGGGCCGACGACGTGCTGCTGTCCTCGGCGCGCGGGGTGCTGCCGCCGGAGAAGCGCGGCATCTCCCTGGTCTTCCAGAACTACGCGGTGTGGCCGCACAAGACGGTGGCGGAGAACGTCGCCTTCGGCCTCGCCATCCGCCGCCTGCCCAAGGCGGAGATCGCCGAGCGGCTGGACCGCACGCTGCGCACCGTCCGGCTGGAAGCCCTGCGCGACCGCTACCCGTCGGAGCTGTCCGGCGGCCAGCAGCAGCGCGTGGCGCTGGCCCGCGCGCTGGCCGTCGAGCCCCGCATCCTCCTGCTCGACGAGCCGCTGTCCAACCTCGACGCCCATCTGCGCGAGGAGATGCGGTTCGAGATCCGGCAGGTCCACGACCTGCTGGGGCTGACCACCGTCTACGTCACCCACGACCAGTCGGAGGCGCTGGTCACCGCCGACCGCATCGCCGTCATGAAGTCCGGCCACCTCCAGCAGCTTGGCTCGCCGGAGGACATCTTCGAGCGGCCGTCCAACGCCTTCGTCGCCACCTTCATCGGCGCCAACAACGAGCTGGCCGGGACCAGCGAGGGCAACGGCGCCATCCGCGTCGGCGGCCATGTGCTGACGGCACCCGACCGCAGCGGCGCGGCGCATGGCGGGACGGTGTCGCTGTGCGTGCGGCCCTCGCAGGTCCGGCTGTTCGGCGCCGACCAGGCGCCGGACGCCACGGGCTGCAACGTGGTGTCCGGCACGGTCCAGCGCTCCGCCTATCTCGGCGAGTACCGCGACGTGCTGGTGGATCTCGGGGGCGGGCGGACGCTGCGCGCCTTCATTCCGCCCGCGCAAAGCTTCGCTCCGGGCAGCGTGGTGACGGCGCTTCTTCCCATCGGGTCCTGCCAGATCCTCGGGCCGGCGGCCTGATCGCAGCCTGATCCGTCAGCCCAATCCAAGAGAGTTCCGAACGATGACCATCGCCACGAGCGGCGAGGCCGACGCCTTGCCCGAAATCCTGACCGAGCGGCGCGGCGCCGTCCAATGGGTGATCTTCAACCGGCCCAAGGCGCGCAACGCCATCACCCCCTGGATGGAGGACCGGCTGATCGAGATCTGCCGGGAGGTCGATGCCGACCCGGCGGTGAAGGCGCTGGTTCTGACCGGTGCGGCCGGCGACAAGCCCGCCTTCATGGCCGGCGCCGACCTGTCCTGCCTGCAGAGCGTCAAGACGCCGGAGGACTACACGATCCTGGAGGACCGCGCGGAGACGGCGGCGATGGCGCTGGAGGCGGTGCGGGTTCCCACCATCGCCGCCCTGGCCGGCGCCTGCGTGGGGGAGGGGGCGCTGCTCGCCGCCTGCTGCGACGTGCGCATCGCCACGCCGTCGGTGCGCTTCGGCTTCCCCATCGCCCGCACGGTGGGCAACTGCCTGAGCATCAAGAATCTCGCCCGGCTGGCGGCCATCCTCGGCACCGCGCGGACCAAGGAGATGATCTTCAGCGCCCGCCTGCTGAGCGCCGACGACTTGGCCGGCGCCGGTGCCCTGCGCGGTGTCGTGCCCGACGACGACCTTGCCGAGCGCACCCAGGAACTGGCGGAGGAACTGGCGGGCCTCGCCCCGCTGACCCTGTGGACGACGCGCGAGGCGCTGCGGCGCTGGCGCGACCATGGGCTGCCGGCGGACGGCGACGCCGACCTGCTGCGCCTCTGCTACCTTTCCGCCGACTATCAGGAGGGCATCGCGGCCTTCCTGGAGAAGCGCCGCCCGGTCTGGACGGGGCGGTAGGGGCACCAAAGCCATCGCATTTCGCCTTTACAACCCTCTCCCCTCCGGGGAGAGGGTGCCCGCGAAGCGGGCGGGTGAGGGGGATTTGCGTTTCGGTACGTTCGGCACAAGCACACCCCCCTCACCCTAACCCTCTCCCCGCTTTCGGCGGACCAAAGGTCCGCCTGTCGCGTCAGCGCAAACGAAGTTTGCGCGTGAGCGGGGGAGAGGGGATGTCCTTGCCGCCACCCAAGCCCTTCCCTATCCTGGCGCCGCACCACGCGCCCATGCGGGCGTTCAGCCGCCATGGGACCCGCCTGTCATGCCGACCACGCCCGACGACCTTCCGAGCGGCGCTGATGCCCCTGCGGCGCTGGAGCGGCGGTTGCGGGCCGCTCCCGACGATCTCGCGGCGACCCAGGAACTGGCCGGGCTGCTGGTCCGGACGGGCCGCGCGGCGGAAGCCGAGCCTCACGCCCGCAACGCGGTCCGGCTCGCGCCGGAGGATGCCAACTCCCACAGGCTGATGGCGCTGGTGCTGGCCGACACCCAGCGGCCCCAGGCCGCCGAGTTCCATTACCGCCGGGCGTTGGCCCTGGCGCCGCCGGACGCCGCGACGGTGGCCAATCTCGCCTGGAGCCTGACCCGGCAGGGCCGGCTGGAGGAGGCACGGCGGACCTACCGCCGGGCCGCGGCCCTGCACCCGTCCATCGCCCTGACGTGGCACGGCTGGGCGCAGACCGAGGACGCCGCCCGCGATCTTCCCGCCGCGCAACGGCTGGTCGGCCGCGCCCGGCGGCTCGACTCCGGCCACCGCGGCGCCGACATCTTCGCGGCGGCCCTGCTGGCCCGGCAGGGGGACGGAGAGGGGGCGCTGGCCATCCTGGACGCGTCGGCCTCCCGTCATGATTGCCCCGACCCCGACGCGCTGCTGGAGACGGGGCGCATCCTCGACCGGCTGGGCCGCCACGACGAGGCCTTCGCCGCCTTCGCCGCCGGCAAGGCCCTGCTGCGGCAGGCCGGGCGCCGTTACGACGAGGCGGCGGCGGTGGACCTCATCGCGCGGCTGGCCACCTTCTTCGTGGCGCCGCGCCTGCGCCTGATGCCGCGGCCCGCCACGCCCGCCGCCGGGCCGCAGCCGGTCTTCGTCACGGGCGCCCCGCGCTCCGGCACCACGCTGGTCGAGCAGATCCTGTCCTGCCATCCGGCCATCGCCGCGGGGGACGAACTGCCGTCGCTCGGCGCGGTGGTCCGGGCGCTGCCGCAGACGCTGGGCAGCCCGCTCGGCTATCCCGAAGCGCTGTCGGAGCTGTGGATGGGCGACCAGCGCGATGGGCTGGAGCGTCTGCGCGACGCCTATCTGCGCCACGCCCGCAAGCTGCTCCCGGCCAAGCCCGGCCACGCGCTGTTCACCGACAAGATGCCCTTCAACGAGACGCATCTCGGCCTGATCGCGCTGATGTTCCCGAGCGCGCCGGTTGTGCATGTGCTTCGCCACCCGCTGGACGTCGTGCTGTCGATGATGGGCACCGACCTCACCCACGGCTTCCACTGCGCCATTGACGTCGAAACGGCGGCCCGCCACGTCCTGCGGGTGTTCGATCTGGTGGAGCATTACCGGCGGGAGATGCCGCTGCGCTACCTGCCGCTGCGCTACGAGGATCTGGTGCGGGAGCCGGAACCGGCGGTGCGGCGGTTGCTGGGCTTCCTCGGGCTCGGCTTCGACCGGCGCTGCCTGCGCTTCGAGGAGAACCGGCGCCCCGCCCGCACGCCCAGCCACGCCCAGGTCGCGGAGAAGCTCCACAGCCGCTCCATCGGCCGTCACCGCGCCTACATGACCCATCTGAAGCCGGCGATCCCGATCCTGGAGCCGGTCATTCTTGGGCTGGGCTACGGCCTGTAGCCGCCGCCATGCCGATTGCCCCGTCCGACAGCGACCTGTGCGAAATCCGCCGCCGCGCGGGCCGGCTGGACGAGGCCGCCGCCCATGGCCGCCGCGCCGTCACGCTCGATCCCGGCGACGCGGCGGGCTGGTACAATCTGGGCGTGGCCCTCTACGACCGGCTGGAGGTCGCGGCGTCCATCGCCTGCGAGCGGCGGGCCTTGCGGCTTCGCCCGGACTGGCCGGGGCCGCATTTCGAGCTGGCCGAGGGGCTGCTGCTCTCCGGCCAGTGGGAGGAAGGCTGGCGGGAGTATGAATGGCGCTGGCGCCTTCCCGGCGTGCCGCCCCCGGTCCCGCCGGCGATTCTGAAGCGCTTTGGGAGCGCCATCCCCAGACCCTGGGATGGAAGCCCCTTGCCCGATGGCACGCTTCTGCTGATCGCCGACCAGGGCTTCGGCGACACCATCCAGTTCGCCCGTTACCTGCCGAGGGCCGCGGCGCTCTGCCCGCGCGTGATCGTCGCGTGCAGCCTGGACATGCTGCCGGTGATCCGCGCCTTGCCCGGCGGGCACCGGGCCTTCACCGCCTGGGACGCGGCGCCGCCCTTCGATGCCTACGCCGCGCTGTCCAGCCTGCCGGGGCTGTTCGGCACGACGCTCGACAGCGTTCCGCAACCCGTCCCCCATCTGCGGGCCGAGCCGGAGCGGGTGGAGCGCTGGACGGATCGTTTGGACGGGCTGCTGCCCCGCGGCCACCGCCGCGTCGGGCTGGTCTGGGCGGGGCGTCCGACGCACGGGAACGACCGCAACCGCTCCCTGACCCTCGCGCGGCTGGCGCCGTTGTTCGCGCTTGAGAAGACCGCGCTGGTGTCGCTCCAGAAGGGGCCGGCGCAGGCCGAGGCCGCCCGCTACTACGGGGCGGCGCCGCTGGTCGGTCTGGGGCCGGAGTTGGAGAGTTTCGCTGACACCATGGCGGTGCTGGCACAGCTCGACCATGTGGTCTGCGTGGACACGGCGGTCGCCCATCTGGCCGGGGCGATGGGGCGCCCGACCGCGGTGCTGCTGCCCTACGCGCCGGACTGGCGCTGGCTGCTCGGCCGCGGCGGCACGCCCTGGTATCCCACCGTCACCCTGCACCGGCAGCCGGCGCCGGGACGGTGGGACGAGGCCATCCGCGGCGCCGTCGCCGCGGTGGCCGGAAGCAACTTCAGGGCTTCAGGGCGGCCAAGCCGTCGGTGATCCCCTTGGTGGAGATCGGGAAGGCCACGGCCTGCGTCCCGCCATAGGGGCGCACGGCGATCTGCGCCCCCTTGGAGCGGCGCAGCGCGGTCAGGGTCGCCTCGTCCATCGGGGCGTTGGCTAGACAGCCGTCCTGGATGCACTGCTGGTAGGTCAACGGCAGCGGCTTGCCGTCGTCGATGGTCAGGGCGGCCCCGGCGCGCAGGTCGACGCCCAGCGGCAGGATCACCACCATCACCCCCTTGCCGTCCGGGGCGAAATAGCCCAGCGACGCCTTGAGGATGCGGGTCGCCTGCTTGGCCTCCTTGTTCTCCATCACGCGGGTCTGCGAGAGGAAGCAGCGCGGCTTGCCGTCGGGGGGCGTCTCGCATTCGGTCTGCCAGTCGCCGAAGGTCTTGCCCGGTTCCACCGCAATAGCGGGAGCCCCGCTCATGAGGAGGGGGAGCGCTGCCAGCGCCCCCGTGATGATGGCCTTGCGCATCGCCGTCATGCTCCTCACAGCTTCCACTTCAGGCCGGCGGTCGCCGACACCGTGTTCTCGCGGGCGCGGATCGCGTCCTGAACGCCGATGGTGGCGGTCAGCCGGTCGTCCAGAGCCATGCCCAGCCCGGCGCCGATCACCAGGGCGTCGCGGCCCGGCTTGCTGGCGTCGGCGGTGAAGGCCACCCCGCCCAGCCGGTTGGTGGTGGAGGCCGTCGCGTCGGCGAAGTCATGCTCCCACGCCAGGGCGGCGTTGGGCAGCAGGCGCCAGCCGCCCACCGTCACGCTGGTCCCGGCGCGGACGCCGAGCGCGCTGTGCAGGCTGGTCCAGCCCGCCGCCTCGACGTCGAGCGCCACGCCGCCGCCGGACTCGCGGAAGGCCTCGCGGGTGATGCGGTCGAAGCGCAGTCCGGCCCGCGGCTCGATCCAGGCGCTGTCCGAGCCGGCGAAGGCCATGCGGTGCCCGGCGGCAATCTCCACCGAGACGTCATGGCCGTCCGCGCTGCCGCTGGCGCCCTGGCCCAGCGTGCCGAAGGCGATGCCGCGCGAGGCGTCGTAGTTGGCGTAGCCGTAGCCGATGGCGCCCTCGACATAGGGGCTGTCCGCCGTGCCGCGCAGGCTCCAGGAGCCGTAGAGCGTCGCCTGGTAGCTGTCCACGTCGGCCTTGCCCAGCCCGTCGCGCGAGGTGACGCGGTTGCGCAGGTAGCCGAGCGCCACGCCGCCGCTCACGCCGTTCTCGTAGCTGTGGTCGGCGCCCAGCAGGAAACCGCCGATCCGCTCGGTGGTGCCGGCGGCGTTGCCGTCCGAGCCGGTCCGGCTGTAGGCCGCCAGCGGCTGGCCCCACACGCCGCCCGACCCGCGGGCCTCACCGGCTTCGCCGACGGCGCTCGTGCCGTTGCCGCTGCCGGCCAGCCGGACGCCGGAGGACGCCGCCTCGCCGCCGCGCAGCGCCGACAGGCGGCCTTCCACCGCGCTGCCGAACAGGCGGCGGCTGGTGCGGTCGGCGGCCAGCGTGTCGGCGTGGAGCTTGCCCGAGAGCTGGTCGAGCGCCCCGGCGATGCCGTTCCCCGGCAGGCCGTAGAGGCCGTTGAACAGCGGGGCGGCGACGCCCTCCAGCCGCGCCCCGGCGGCCGGACGCAGCGCGTCCACCGCCGCGCCGGCGGCCCGCTGGTTGCGGGTGCCGCCGCGGACCGCGTAGCTGGTCGGCGTGACCACCAGCCGGACGGCGGTGGCGTCGTACAGCGTGTCGAAGCGGGTGCCGGCCTCCAGCCCCGCCGCCGGCTGCGTCACCGTGGCGAAGCCGCCTGACACGCCGCCGTCGGCCTGGACGATGGTGAAGCTCTGGCCCAGCGTGGCGGTGTAGGCGTTGGTCGCGTCGCCGCTGATGCCGCGCAGCAGCGGAGCCAGCGTGCCGGCGGCCGTGAAGGACGCCCCCTGCACCCGGATCTGGTCGTGATGGCCGGCGCCGAAGCCGGCGGTCGGGCCGTCGATCTCGGCGTTCAGGACGCTGGTGCCGGTCAGCGTCACCGCGGACTGGAAGGTCAGCACGCCCGGCGAGTTGCCCGGCGACACGGTGCCGGCGAGCGTGGCCGGGCCGCGGACGGTGCCGCCGCCGCTGAAGGTCGAACCGGCGCTGGTGGTCAGCGAGCCGGAGACCACGCCGTTCACGGCAACCGACCCGCCGTTCCCCACGCTGACCGCGCCGGTGATGCCGGTGGCGGCCACGGTGACGGTGCCGTCGCTCACCGTGACCGGGGCCATGACGGCGCCGGCCAGGGTGGCGCTGCCGCCGGACGTCACGGTGACCGCGCCGTTGACCGCGCCATAGGCGGCGACGGTCAGGGTGCCGCCCTCCACCGCCAGCGTGCCGCCGACGCCGCCGCCCTCGACGACGGTCATGGCGCCGCCGCGGGCCACCGTCACCGGAACGGCCACGATGCCGCCGACCGTGGCGCTGCCGCCGTTGTTCAGGGCCAGCGTGCCGCCCGCGACCACGCCGCTCTTGGCGATGGTCAGGGCCGCGCCGTCGCCGACCGACAGGCCGCCGGCGTTGGCGAGCTGGCCGGAGACGACCACGGTGCCGGGTCCCGACGCGGCCAGCGCGCCGCTGCCGCCGACGGCGCCCGCCAGGGTGACGGTGCTGCCGTCCGGCGTGATGGTGCCGCCGCGGCTGGTCACGGTGACCGACTGGCCGACCGTCAGCGGCGAGGCCGGGCGCAGCGTTCCGCCATCGAACGTGACCGAGCTGCCCTGGACCGCGCCATCGCTGTTGGTGAAGCTGGGGCGGCTGGTGTCGATCACGCCGGTGACCGGAGGCGTGGGGGCAGGATTCGGGGTCGGGTCGGGATTCGGGCTCGGATCGGGGTTGGGCGTCGGATCGGGGTTGGGGTTCGGAGTCGGGCCAGGATCGGGATTCGGATCAGGATCGGGGTTCGGAGTCGGATCGGGGTCGGGCGGCGGCGTCACCTTGGTCAGGGTGAGCTGGATCCGGTTGTTCGCCGTGTCGAAGGTGGCCGTCGGGGTCAGCGTCGTGTCGCTGCCGGTGATCGTGGTGAAGGCGCCGGACACCCCGCCCGTCGCGGTCACGATGGTGTAGGTCGTGCTGTCGCCGTAACCGCTGCCGGTGGAGGTGACGGACAGGTCGCCGCCGATGGTGGCGGTGCCGGTGACGGCCAGCTTGCTGGCAGCCGAAGACGTCGTCCGGATCGCCAGCGTGCTGCCGCTCTGCTGCGTGACGTTGCCGGTGACCGTCAGGGTGCCGGGCGCGCCGGAACCGCCGGGGGTCACGGTCGTCCCGGACGGGCTGGTCAGGTTGCCGACGACCGTCCCGGTGCCCGTCAGCGTCGTGCCGCTGCCGAGCTGCAGCCCGGTGGTGAGGGAGCCGTTGACGCGCAGCGTGCCGGCCTGGAGGTTCGTGGTCGTGGCCGAACTCACGCCCCCCAGCGTCCACTCCGTACCGTTCACGTTGAGGGTGGTCAGGCCAGACACCGGACCGGACAGCGTGCCGCTGCCCTCCAGCAGAAGGACCTGGTTGGCACCCGCGGCCTGGATGCCGCCGACCACAAGGCTGCCATCCTTCAGGTTGATGAAGCTGCCGCCCGCGATGCCGAACGTCTTGATCGCGCTGAAGCCGCTTCCGGCGGCGATGGTCCCGTGATTGACGATGGTCGAAACGCCGGAGACGGACAGCGCGTCCGTGGTGCCGATGATCGTGCCGTGGTTGGTGATGCTGGAGGGCGTGAACAGGGCGGACACCATCACCGCGGCGTAATCCGTCTGCGAGAACGCCGTTGCGGACCGCACATTCTTGATCAGCGCGGCGCTGTTGGACGGGGAGCCGTTGGTGAGGCTGAGCGCGTGCGAGGATTCGATGGCGGCCCAATTGCCGATGATCGTCCCGGTGTTCTCGACGACCGACTTCAGCGAATTCGCCGAATTGGCGAACAGGATGCCGTTGTAGGTCTTCGGCACCTCGATCAGTCCGGAATTGATGACGGTGCCATAGGTCTGAGCGTAGATGCCGTCGGCCTGATAGAAGTTGGTCTCGATCGAGATCTTGATCGTGCCCTGGTTGGTCAGGGTCCATCCGCCGGGCGACTTGACCCACACGCCGGTGGTCAGGTCGGTGGCGTGGTTGCCGGTGCCGCTGTCGACCACGCCGCCGGTGCTGGTGATGAGGATGTTGCCGGAGGTCGGCTCGAAGGTCTGGTTCTGGATCGTCGTCAGCGTGTCCATCGGCGCCGCGTTCGCGGCCAGCGACACGCCGAGCGCGATGGGGGCGGCGACCATCGCCGGCAGGCGCCCGCCCGACATCAGGCTCTGGCGGATCGACTCAAGGGGGGATTGCGGCGGCATAGGCGATTCACCTTGCGAGCGGGGCGTAAGCGTTACGACCAATGGTTTACACCATCCAATCATAACGAGTACCTCGCATTGCCGCTAAGATAAAATGCATACAAACATAAAAATCACGAACTTAATTTTTCCCTAATCTTGTAAATCGTCATGAACATTAGATAATGAAGTTGTGGGTTCTTGTATAATGAAAAGATCGATAGGTGTCTTGTTTGGAGAATTTCATTCAGGTTTGATCGTTCTGTTCGGAAGAAAGGGGCTTAACCAATTAACAATTTTAAGAATGCCCTGATTTGAAAATGCAGAAAATTGTCAAAAGCCGTACTCCGGACCGCCCGCCGCTCTGCTTCCGCCGTGTGAATGTGGCAAATTCCAGCGCCGAACGTTAATGGGCGGAGCGGCGTCGGCCCGGCGGTCGTTGCATCGTCGCGGACCGCCGGACCGGACACGATCACAGAAGCCGGGCGTTCAGGGTGATCTCCGTTCCGGCCAGCGCCTTGGACACCGGGCAGTTCTTCTTGGCGCCGTCGGCCTGCTGCCGGAAGGTCTCGGCGTCGATGCCGGGGATCTCGGCCTCGCAATCCAGTTCGATTTTGGTGATGGCGAACCCCTCGCCGGCCTTGTCCAGATGGACGCGGGCGGTGGTGTGCACGCGCGTCGGCGTGTGTCCGGCCTTGGACAGCCCGGCGGACAGCGCCATGGAGAAGCAGCCGGCATGGGCGGCGGCGATCAACTCCTCCGGGTTGGTGCCGGTGCCGTTCTCGAAGCGCGACGGAAAGGAATAGGCGCCTTCGAACGCGCCGCTGCCCAGCCGCATGGTGCCCGACCCCTGGGCGAGATTGCCGCGCCATTCCGCATCCGATTGCCGCACAGCCATTGGTGTTCTCCCATTCATGAGATTGGTGGATGAACCGCCGCTCAAGTTAGAGCCGTCCGGGGAAACGGCAATCGCCACAGGAGTTAAGCAAGAGGAGCGTTTGGCATCCGAAAAGCACCCGAGGCATACGGAAAAGCAGAGGAAGGCGCAGAACAATTAAGGTTTTGTGGCGTTGTCCCGGCACAGGGAAAGCCAGAGGTTGAATGGGGGTAGGAGGAATGAGCATGCGCCAACCGGATTGGCAGATCGCGGCTGGGACGGCGCCGCGGGGCGGCGATGCCCCGGCGGTCAGCGCCGCCGACATCCGGGCGCTTCTGGCCGAGAGCGGCTGGCTGGCCACCGACGCCTCCAGCCTGGCCGACGAGGACGATCTCTACGCCGCCGGACTGACCTCCCACGGGTCGGTGAACCTGATGCTGGCGCTGGAGGAGCGCTACGGCGTCGAGTTCCCGGAACATCTGCTGCGCCGCCGCACCTTCGAGAGCATCGCGGCGATCCGTTCCGCGGTCGCCGGTTTGCTGGGCGGCGCGCCGGGCGGGTTGGGGGCTGGATGAGGGCGCCGGCACCGGACAGCTTGCCCGCGATGGCCGCCGAGGTTGCCGCCGATGCCGCGGCCGTCGCCGGGCGCCATGCGGACAGCGTGGACCGCGAGGCGCGCTTTCCCGCCGAAGCCTTCGCCGCCCTGAAGGAGGCGCGGCTGCTCGGCCTGATGGTGCCGCGGGATTTCGGCGGCGGCGGCAGCGGTCTGGCCGATGCGGCGGCGGTGGCCCACGCGCTGGCCCGGCAATGCCCGTCCACCGGGCTGATCTACGCCATGCACCAGATCCAGGTGGCCTGCCTCGTGCGCCATGGGCAGGGCAGCGACTGGCATCGCGGTTTCCTGGAGCGCTTGGCCGGGGAGCAGCTTCTTCTCGCCTCCGCGACGACCGAGGCCGGGATCGGCGGCGACGTCCGCTCCAGCGCCTGCGCGGTCGAAGGCGCGGGCGACGACGCGACGGGCGCGGCCTTCCGGCTGGAAAAGCAGGCGACGGTCATTTCCTACGGGACGGAGGCCGACGCGATCCTGGTGACGGCGCGGCGCACGGCGGACTCGCCGCCCTCCGATCAGGTCATCGTGCCGGTGCTGCGCGGGCAGACGCGGTTGGAGGAGATCGGCGGCTGGGACACGCTGGGCATGCGGGGCACCCGCAGCATCGGCTTCCGTCTGGTGGCGGAGGCCGACCGGACGCAGATCCTGCCGCTGCCCTACGCCGACATCTCCGCCCGCACCATGCTGCCGGTGACCCACATCCTGTGGAGCAGCGTCTGGCTGGGGATCGCGACGGACGCGGTGGCGCGGGCCGCCGCCTTCATCCGGGCGGAGGCGCGCAAGCGCCCCGGCACCCCGCCGCCGGGGGCGCGGCGGCTGGCCGAGGCGACCGCCGGGCTTCAGACCATGCGCGGCATGGTGCGCGGTGCGCTCGCCCGGTTCGAGGAGGCGGCGGACGATCCCGACCGTCTCACCGCGCCGGGCTTCACGGTCGCCATGAACACGCTGAAGACGGAAGCGGCGGAGATGGTGGTGCGGATCGTCGGGCAGGCGATGCTGGCCGGCGGCTTGGCCGCCTACCGCAACGACAGCCCCTACAGCCTGTGCCGCCATCTGCGCGACGCCCACTCGGCGCCGCTGATGATCAACAACGACCGGATACTGGGCAACACGGCGAACCTGCTGCTGGCGCACAGGGACAACGGCACTCTCTTCGGCTGAGGCTTTCTCGGAACGGAACGCGGCGGATGGACATGCGGGCAGGAAGTACACCGGCGGAGAATGGGCAGGCGGCGTTCCGCGATGCGCTGGTCGCGGCCGGGCTGCTGATCCCCACGGGGGTCGACGGGCTCTACGGCCGCAGCGGCGTCTTCGAGGATGTCGTGGAGCGCTTCAACGACCTGATCACCACCTGGGGTGGCGACGACGGCGCGGACGTGATGCGCTTTCCTCCGGGGGTGGCCCGCCATCAGTTCGAACAGAGCGGCTATCTGAAGAGCTTTCCGCATCTGGCCGGCACCGTTCACGCCTTCAAGGGCGACGAGCGCGCCCACCAGTCCCTGCTGCGCCGGCTGGAGGAGGGGGAGGAGTGGACCGACGCCCAGATGGCGACCAACGTCGTCCTGACTCCCGCCGCCTGCTACCCCGTCTACCCGACCATCGCGGAGCGCGGGCCGCTGCCCGCCGACGGCGCGCTGGTCGATGTCTATTCCTACTGCTTCCGCCATGAACCGTCGCTGGACCCGGCGCGCATGCAGCTGTTCCGGATGCGCGAATATGTGCGCGCCGGCACGCCGGAGCAGGTCATGGCCTTTCGGCAGAGCTGGGTGGAGCGCGGGCGGGCGCTGATGGAATCGCTCTCCCTGCCGGTGGCGGTCGATCTGGCGAACGACCCCTTCTTCGGGCGGGCCGGCAGGATGCTGGCGGCCAGCCAGCGCGACCAGGGGCTGAAGTTCGAACTGCTGATCCCCATCGCGTCGGCGGAACAGCCCACCGCCTGCCTCAGCTTCAACTACCACCAGGACCATTTCGGGCTGTTGTGGGATCTGCGGACGCCGGACGGTGCCGTCGCCCACACGGCCTGCGTCGGCTTCGGGATGGAGCGGGTGGCGCTGGCGCTGTTCCGCCATCACGGCTTCGATGTGAAGGCGTGGCCGGCCGCCGTGCGCGCCGTCCTGTGGGGCTGAGCGGGCAGGGGAGGCCGGGCATGGCGCATCCGCTCGACAGGCCGGACCGCGACTGGGCGGAGACCAACTGCTACACCGACCTGTGGCTCGGGCTGCTGCGGGCGCTGGGGATGGAACCGATGGCCGCCCTGGCCTTCACCGTCGCGCAGGATTTCGAAGGCGACCAGTTCACCTTCTTCAAGGTGCCGCCGGAGGACCTGCGCCGCCTCTATGGGCTGGAGGTGCAGGAACTCGCCCTCTACGACCGGGTGGAGACCCACGCGGCGGTGCAGGTGGCGCGCGGCCGCCCGGTGCTGGTGGAGGTGGACGGCTATCACCTGCCCGACACGCGGGGAACCTCGTATCGCGCGCAGCGCGTCAAGACGACCATCGCGATCCTCGGCATGGACACGGGCGCGCGGCGGCTCGACTACATCCACAACGCCGGGCGCTTCACGCTGGAGGGGGAGGATTACGACGGCCTGTTCGCCCCCGCCCCCCTGTTCCCCTATGTGGAGTTCGTGAAGCGCGGCGGTCCGGCCTTGGAGGGGGAGGCCCTGATGGAGGCGTCCCGCGGGCTGCTGTCCCGCCATCTGGGCCGCCGTCCGGTGGACAACCCCATCGCCGCCTTCCGCGCCGCCTTGCCCGAGCATTTGGAAACGCTGGCCGCCCGGCCCATGGACTATTTCCATCTCTACGCCTTCAACACGCTGCGGCAGGTGGGGGCGAATTTCGAGCTTCTCGGGATGTATGCGCGCTGGATCGGCGGGCCGGCGGACGCGGCGGAGGCCTGCGCCACCCTCTCCGCCACCGCCAAGGCGTTTCAGTTCCAGCTCGCGCGCGGCGTGCACCGGCGGCGCTTCGGCGATCACGCGGAACCGCTGGAGGCGATGGAGCGCGCCTACGACCGGGCGCTCGGCGCGCTGCTCCGCCGTTACGGGTGACGGACGATGGCGCGCCTACACGCCGTGACGGGCCGCAGCGTGACGCCCCTGTCCGCGGGGTGGGAGCTGTGCGTGACCGAGCCGGGGGGAACGCCTGCGGGGGACTGGCTGCCCGCCCCGGTGCCCGGCACCGTCGCGCAGGCGTTGCGCGCGGCCGGGCTCTACCGCTTGGGCGATCCGCTTCCCCTGCACGACCGCGACGTCTGGTACCGGGTGACGCTGACCGGTGACGGGCCTTGCATCCTGCGTTTCCATGGCCTCGCCACCGTTGCGGAGGTCTGGCTGGACGGCAAGCGCATCCTGAGCAGCGCCAGCATGTTCCAGAGCCACGACGTTCCGGTGACGTTGCGCGGGACGCACGCGCTGCGCATCGTCTTCCGTGCCCTGAATCCGGTTCTGAAGGCGCAGAAGGGGCGGGGGCGCTGGCCGGTCCGGCTGGCCGGTCCGGCGGGGCTGCGCGCGGTGCGGACGACGCTGCTGGGGCATATGCCCGGCTGGTGCCCGCCCGTGCCGGCGGTCGGTCCCTGGCGCCCGGTGGACCTCATCACGGAAACCGGACCGCTGCGCGTCCGCGCGGCGGATCTGCGCGCCACGCTGGACGGGCGGGACGGCCGGTTATCCCTGGCCCTGGCGGCGGACTGGAGCGGCTCCGCTCCGCCGCCGGGATGGCTGGAGGTGGGGGAGGCGCGGGCGCCGCTCCGCTGGACCGGGACGGGAGAGTTGCGCGGCGACGTCCGCCTGCCGGAGGTCGCGCCCTGGTGGCCGCACAGCCATGGCAACCCGGCGCTCCACACCGTGCGCGCGGTGGTGGGCGACGCCCGCATCGAGCTGGGCCGGACCGGCTTCCGCCGCATCGAGCGGGAGCCCGGTGACGGCTTCGCCCTGCGCATCAACGGGGAGCGCATCTTCTGCCGCGGCGCCTGCTGGAGCAGCCCCGACGTCGTGGCCTTGCCGGGGACGCGGGACGCCTACGCTCCCTGGCTGGAACTGGCGCGGCAGGCCGGCATGACCATGCTGCGGGTGCCGGGCATCGCCGCCTACGAGGCCGACGCCTTCTTCGACCTGTGCGACGAGATGGGGATTCTCGTCTGGCAGGACTTCATGTTCGCCAATTTCGACTATCCGGCCGACGAGCCGTTCCTCGACGGCGCCCGGCGGGAGGCGGCGCAGTTCCTCGACCGGGTCCAGTCGGCGCCGTCGCTGGCCGTGCTGTGCGGCGGCAGCGAGGCGGAGCAGCAGGCGGCCATGCTCGGTTTGCCGCGCGAGCGCTGGAGCCAGCCGCTGTTCGACAGTGTCCTGCGGGACGAGGCGGAGCGGGGACGGCCCGATGTGCCATACGTGGCCAACTCCCCGACCGGCGGGCCGCTACCCTTCGCCGCCGACGCGGGGGTGACCCATTACTACGGCGTCGGCGCCTATCTGCGCCCGCTGGAGGACGCGCGTCGGGCGAATGTTCGCTTCGCCTCCGAATGCCTCGCCTTCGCCAACATGCCGGCGGCCGGGGCGCTGCCCGGCGTGCCGGCGGTTCATGACCCGCGCTGGAAGGCGCGCGTGCCGCGCGACCCCGGCGCCCCGTGGGATTTCGAGGATGTGCGGGACCATTACCTGCGCGGCCTGTACGGCGTCGATCCCATGGTCCTGCGCTACGAGGACCCCGACCGCTACGCGCGGCTGTCCCGCGCGGTGACGGGGGAGGTGATGGAGGCCGTCTTCGCGGAGTGGCGGCGGGCGGGCTCCTCCTGCGGGGGCGGGCTGGTCTGGATGTTCCAGGACGTCTGGCCGGGGGCCGGCTGGGGCGTGGTCGATTCCGGCCGTGTGCCGAAGGCGGCGTGGCACGCCTTGCGCCGCGCCTTCCGGCCCGTGCAGGTGCTGCTGACCGACGAGGGGGTGAACGGGCTGGCGATCCATCTGCTGAACGAGACGGCGGCGCCGGTGGAGGCGGTGCTGACCCTGACCGCCCTGCGGCGGGGCGAGGTGCCGGTGCTGCGGGCCGAGCGGACGGTCACCCTGCCGCCGCGCAGCGTCCAGATGGTTCCGGCTGCCTCGCTGCCCGACCGCTTTGTCGACCTGACCGGCGCCTACCGTTTCGGCCCGCCGGCGCACGACGTGGTGGTGGCGGCGCTGTCCGACCCGCGGTCCGGCACGCCGGTGGCGGAGGCCTTCCATTTTCTCCAGGGCGGGCGGATGGAGCGTGCGGAGCTGGGCCTCGGCACCCGCCTGGAGCGGACGGACGAGGGGTGGGTGCTGTTCCTGTCGAGCCGGCGGCTTGCCCGCTCCGTCCACATCGAGGACGACGGGTTCCGGGCCGAGGAGGAGTGGTTCCATCTGCCGCCAGGACGGGAGCGCCGGGTCCGGCTGGTCCCGCGTCATCCCGGCGCGGCGGTGCCCGATGGCGAGGTCCACGCGTTGAACGGTCTGGACCCGACGCGCTACCGGTGGACCGCATGACGCCCGATCGGCTCACATCCGACGCTGCCGCACCCATTCTGTTCGAAGGCTGTTTCGGCTGGCTGCACCCGGCGGGAGGGCGGCGCGGCGTCGTGCTGTGCGCGCCCTATGGCGGAGAGGCGCTGGCCACCCACCGGGCGTGGCGCGGCTTCGCCGGGGCACTGGCGGCGGCGGGGATGCCGGTTCTGCGCTTCGATTATCCCGGCACCGGAAACAGCGCCGGGGAGGAGGGCGATCCGGCCCGGCTGGAGGCGTGGCTCGGCGGCATCCGCGCCGCGGCCGCCCATCTGCGCGCCGTCGCGGGGGTGGAGGAGGTGGCTCTGGTGGGCTTGCGGCTGGGCGCGCTGCTCGCGGCGGCGGCGGCCCGCGAGGTGGGGGCGGACTCCCTGGTCCTGCTGTCCCCCTTCCCCTCGGGCCGGGCCTTCCTCCAGGAGTTGCGGGCGGTGGCCCTGCTCGCCGAACGGCCGGCGAATGCCCCGTCCGCGGTGGGGCCGGAGGGGATCGACAGCGCCGGCTTCCGTTTGGCTCCGGAAACGGTGGAGGCTCTGCGCGCGCTCGACCTTGCGCGGATGACGGAGGCTCCGGCGCGGCGGGTGCTCATCCTCGATCGCCCGGAGGGCCGCGCCGCCGTTCTGGCGGAGCGGTTCCGTGCTCTGGGCGCCGCGGTGGAGGAGGCGCCCTTTGCCGACCACGCACGGCTGATGACCAGCGTCCAGCACGCGGCCCTGGACTGCCCGGCCTTCGCACGGGTGACGGCCTGGCTGACGCAGGACATGGCGCCCCCGGGGCCGGTCCGGACGGTGGAGGCGCCGACCCTCCGTTT
Source organism: Azospirillum sp. TSH58 (assembly GCF_003119115.1). Lineage (NCBI taxonomy): Bacteria > Pseudomonadati > Pseudomonadota > Alphaproteobacteria > Rhodospirillales > Azospirillaceae > Azospirillum > Azospirillum sp. TSH58. The sequence goes on along the minus strand of NZ_CP022363.1, from coordinate 237,293 downwards.
GTGCTTTGCCGGCGCGGTGGAGCGCCCGCTCCGCTTCGGTCCCGGCGCCGGTCTGTTCGGCATCCTCTGCGAGCCTGCCGCCGCGACCACCGGGCGGCCCGCCGTTCTGCTGCTGAACAGCGGCGCCACGCCCCACACCGGCACCGGGCGCATGTCGGTGCGGCTGGCCCGGCGGCTGGCGGCGCGGGGAATCGCCTCGCTGCGCCTCGACCTGGGCGGGCTGGGGGACAGCGCGTCGAAGCCGGGGCGCCGCGACGGGCTGATCTATTGCCGGGACATGGTGGAGGACGCGCGGGCCGGGCTGGACGCGCTGGCGGCGGCGGGGCATGGCGCCGCCGTCGCCGTGGGGCTGTGCGCAGGCGCGGCGGTGGCGCTGCATGTGGCGCTGGCCGACCCGCGGGTGGTCGGGCTGGCGCTGGTCAATCCGGGCCGCTTCGTCCTGGGGGACGGCGTGACGCAGGAGGAGGCCATCGGCAGCGCGGTGAAGCCGGCCGCCGCCTATCTGCCCCGGCTGACCGAGCCGGCGGTGTGGCGGGCCATCCTGCGCCAGGACCGCAAGGCGTCGCGCGTCGCGCTCGGCCTGTCGGAGCGCGCGGCCCGCCGCCTGCGCATCGGGGCCGGGCGGCTGCGCGCCGGGCTGACGGGCCGGGGCTACGCCCGCGACGACCTGCTCCACGCCTTCCAGGCGCTGACCGACCGCGGAGTCCTCGCATTGATGGTGCACAGCGAGGGCGACGTGACGCTGGGCGAGTTGGAGGCCCAGGCCGGGGCGGGCGGCGGGCGTCTGCGCCGGATGGGCGGCTTGAGGATGGAGCGCATCGCCGGAGCCGACCACAGCCTGATGGAGCGCGCCGCACGGGAGCGCTTCGCCGGTCTACTCGATGATCTGCTGATCCGGATCGGTGCGGGCGCGGCAGGCGCCGTGCGCGGGGAAGGCCCCGGCCCACCGGAAGGGACCGGGGCTCTCCGCATCAATCACGCGACGGGAAATAGCCCAGCATGAAGATGAAGAAGAACAGCGACTGGTAGGGTTGCAGGTTGTTGATCGCGACCGGGGTTGAGACGACGCCGCCGCCCGGGCTCACCGCAACGGTGGCACCCGTGGGACCGCCGCTGACCGTGCCCTGCGAGGAGAGCGCGCCTGTCAGCGAGCTTCCGGTCGGCGGCGTCGGCAGGCTGGAGGCCGGGATGTAGGGGCCGTCGACGCTCAGGTCGGTGCTCGGGTCGACGAACTGGCCGCCCAGCACCGCGGGAATGGCGGACGGGATGTTGCTGGTGCCGACGGCGGGGTTCAGCGGAACGGTGACCGTCGCGTTGAACGGGGCGGTGCCGCCCGCGCTGCCACCCTGGAAGGCGGCCCCGTGGGTGTGCATCGGCAGATTGTTGCCGATGATCGTCGTGTACTGCGTCCCGCCCGCGTTGCCGTTGTTGAGCGTGGTGCTGGTGTAGGGGCTGGTGCCCGGCCCCACCATCACGCGGCCGCGCAGGTCCGGCAGGTTGAACGTCGGGGAGCCCTGTCCGCCGCCGAAGGCCCCGGCCATGACCGCCCACAGGGCTTGGTACTGGCTCGTGTTCACCGCCTGCCCCAGGCATTGCTGCGTGTTCACGGGGGCGAAATTGCCGGCGAATGGAAAAACGGAACCTAGGTAGAATTCCATGGCGAAATCTCCGGTGGAATCGATGCGCTGGGACGGACGGTGCGCGGTGTTGTGCGGTGGCGTCTGGCTGCCGGGGCTCAGTTCAGGACCAGCTCGAAGCAGCCCCGTTCGGGATCGCGCGGAATGATCCGCACGATGTAGAAGGGGCCCAGCAATCCCATCGTCGGATGGTCGATCTGGAAATAGCCGTTCCACAGCTGGCTGGGGCCGTAGGTTTCGAACAGAGCCGAAAAGGACGTGCGTTTCGCCCAGCGCGGCGTGCATTCCGGCCGCGGCGTCAGCTTCGTCAACTCGACCTCCGTGATCACGGACCCGTCCTCCGGGGCCACGAAACGGAACGTCTGGCCGAGATGCGGGGCGAACATCTCGTGGGAGATGGAGGCGATGTCGATGGTCATCTCAAAGGTCCGGGCTCAAGTTCTGAAGGTACGGTTGTCGTTCCAGGCATACAAAGCCAACGCGCCGCATCCGTCCATCCGGTGGTCGACGATCGGGGTGTGCTTCCGGATCAGTCGCGCATCGGGAAGATGCCGCTGGTGACGATCAGCATGGTCAGGGCCAGATAGGGCTGCATGTTGTTCACCGGAGTCGGGTTGGTGACGCCGCCGCCCGCCGAAATGCTGACCGTGCCCGTCAGCCCGCCCATCGTGACGGTGCCGGTGGCCGAACCGACCAGGGCCGAGCCGTTCGGCGCGGTGCCGGAGCTGTAGGGACCCACCAGCTCGACGCCGGCGCCGACGGTGTCGTTGAACCGGAGGGCGCCGAGATAGTTGTTGCCGCCCAGCGGGGTGCTGCTGGCGCCGTCGACGGTGCTCACCGGGATGGCCGCGGCGGCGGTGACGGTCGCGCTGGTGCTGCTGCCGACCGGCGAGAAGGTCGCGGCGTGGATGTGCGCCGGCAGATTCTGCTGGGTGAGGGTGTTGTTCGCGACGCCGCCGAAGTTCCCCGGGTTGAGCGTCTGGTTGTTGAGGTAGGGGCTGGTGCCCGACCCGATCATCACGCGGCCGCGCAGGTCCGGCAGGTTGAAGTTGGTCGTGCCGTTGCCGCCGTACATCGCGCCGGTGATCGCGAACAGGGCCTGGTTCTGGCTGACCTGAAACTGCTGGCCCAGACACTGGGCCGTGTATTGCGGAGCGTAGGCGCCGGTGAACGGGATGACCAGGCCGAGGTAAACTTCCATGGCGAAACCTCCTGTGTATGAAACCGGTTGCGGCGACCTGTGGCCGGCCTCCCCTTAAGGACGCGCCACGCCGCCGAATGTGATAGAAAGCATACCGACATATTCTCCTGATCGGCTAGATCAGCGGCAATAGGCGATACAAAAAGTTACTTTTTTCGATTGTTATCTTTGCAGAATGACCCTTGGGTTGCATATCAGCGTATGCTTTTGACGATGCGGCCGGAGCGGAGGCGCCGTATTGGATGATTTGCCCGGGGTATCGAGTGGTTCCTGCCATGGTGCTCCCCGTCCCGGACCGACGCCGAAGCGGACGACTCGCACGGTGTTCGCTGCGGCGATGGTCCGCGACGGCGATTCTTGCGCCGTGCACGCATCTTCGGCTATTCAGGATCCGCGCTTGTGCTACCGGAAGGGGTGTGGCCGATGGCCGTTCTGAATGGGTCGCTGCCGCTGCTCGGCGGATTGACGGTGCGGTTCCCCCGGCCGTCGGACGACGATTTCCTGATGGGCCTGTTCATGGACGCGCGCCCTTGGCTGGCCAAGGCGCATCACGACCGGGACTTCATCCGGACGCTCTACGAACAGCAGTACAGCGCCCGGCGGATGGGCCAGGAAACCCGCTATCCGGAGCATCTGGATTTCGTCGTCGAGAAGACGGGCCAGCCGGTGGGGCGGATCGTCATGGATCTGGGGCGCTACGACTGGCGGGTGTCGGAGGTGGAAATCCACCGTCTGGCCCGTGGCAAGGGCATCGGCACCGATCTTTTGCGCAGTATCCAGGGAACCGCGGCGCAAATGCGCATCCCGATCACCTTGTCTGTGGCCGAGGTGGACACGCGCGTTCATTGGTTCTACCACCGGCTGGGCTTCGATCTTCTGGCGAAGACGTCGCCGTCTCTGGAACTGATCTGGCTTCCGCCCGGCCATCCGGGAATTCAGCACCTGCCGCCGCAGATCCTGCCAGCCCAGATGCAGCAGGGCGGCGCGTCCTGAGCCGGAATCGCTGGTGGTTCGGTCGGGCGGTCCGCCCTCTCCGAATCGGGTCTCGGCCCGGTCATGGCTTGCCGGGCCTGTGACATCGGTGCGTGGTGTTTTGCACACAAATGTTTGACGACACCACAATGCTCGCTCGCTGACAGCGAAATGGCGGTGTGGAAAGCATACCAACATATGCGTTCGTTTCAGCAATGAAATACAAAACGCTTCGCGGAAGCAAATGCGTCAAATTATGACATGCTGTTCTTTTTGACGACGCGAATCGGTGCAAATCGGGCACCCCTTTTGTCGCCTGAATAGACCGATGCGCTGTCAACGACTGTGAAAAGGTGGTACCCTTCCAACGCTATTCACTTTTTGGTGACCGCTTTCGGCTTAGGGTCGGGCGGTGTTGCGTATGGCGGGAGACTGACGATGACGCGCAAGCGTGGTTCGAACGGCAATGGTGTGACTGGGCGTTCCGGCAAGACGCACAAGCCGTCCTCATCGATGTTCGCGATGGCTCTCGAACCGCGCTTCATGTTCGACGCGGCGGGTGCCGTCACGGCCGCCGAGGTCCATCAGCAACCCGATCAGCCCGCGCCGGGCGACAAGGGCGCCGCGAAGGCTGCCGACGCCGACAAGCTTGCCGATTGGGCCATCAAGGAGTCGACCGTTCCCGCCGCGGCGTCGTCTCCGGCCGCCTCCGCCCCGGCGCTCACCGAGCCCGCGGCGGTTACGGCGCGACTCGCCGGGCTCCAGGGAGCGGCCCGGTCGGTGGTGTTCGTCGATACCAGCGTGTCCGACTACCAGACGCTGCTCAAGGACATCGCGCCCGACGCCAAGGTCGTTCTCCTCGACTCCCAGCAGGAAGCGCTCGGCCAGATGGCGAAGGCGCTGTCCGGGATGTCCGGCCTGGATTCCGTCCAGGTCGTCAGCCATGGCAACGAGGGCCATCTCTACATCGCCGGCCGCGCCTATTGGGCGGACGGGCTGGCGAATCGCGCCCAGGATCTCCAGGCGATCGGCGCCGCGCTGAAGCCCGGCGGCGACATTCTTTTCTACGCCTGCAACGTCGGCGCCGGACAGGCGGGGCAGGAGTTCGTCCAGACGATCCACCGGCTCACCGGGGCCGACGTGGCGGTGTCCAGCGACGAGACCGGCAACGCCGCCGGCCAGAACTGGACGCTGGAGGTGCAAAGCGGGGCTATCGAAGCGGCGATTCCCTTCGCCCGCGCGTCCATGGAAACCTTCAGCGGCCGGCTGGGAACCGTCGTCGTCACCTCGGCGAGCGGAACGGCGGCCGGATCGCTGAACGACGCGATCAAGAACGCGACCCAATCGACCATCATCGAGTTCAGCTCGACGTTGACGTCCAGTACGATTTCCCTGGGTGTCACGTCGTCTCCCCTGACGGCGGCGGCTCAGGACATAACGATCAACGGTGATGTGAACGGTGATGGGATTGCCGACATCACCATATCCGGCGCCGGCACCGGCAGTGTGCCCGCGTCGACCGACTACCGCGGCATCACCTTCAACGCGTCGGCCAAGACGCTGACGGTCAAGAATTTGACGTTCGAGCGCTTTTACGTTGCAACTGGCGCCGGCGGCCTTTTGGCCTTGACGAACGGTTCGATCGAAGTGGACGGCGTGACCTTTGCGAACAATGCGAACACGATCATCTACACCGGCACCAATGCGGCAAATGTGACGGTTAGGAACTCCGTTTTTCGTGAAAACGTTGGGATGGTGGCCGGGACCGCCGCACATGCGGTGATCAAATCGCAGGCATCCGTAGCGACCACGATCGAAAACAGTGTCTTTGTCGACAACAGTTTCGTCATGAGCCCCGACGGGAACAGCGCCACCTATCCCGGCGGCATCATCGTGGTGCAGAGCAGCGCGTCGGCTTTCACGGCGAACATACGCAATGTCACCATTGCCAACAACAGTTTCATCGCCAACAACGCGGCGGCCGCTGCCATCAATACCGCGGCGATCGGTACCGTGTACAACGGTTCTACGGGAACAGCAACGGTCAACGTTTACAACACGATCATTGCGGGCAATTCCGGTAGTCTTGGCGGGACGAGTTTTGCCGATCCGAACGCCATTATTTACAACAGCGGAAAGATCACCCTGAACACAGGCAGCAATTATCAGGGTGCCATAACTGGCAATGCGATCTTCGTCGACTCCACCAACGCCACAAAGAGCCTGCGCGACTATCGTCCGGCCTCGACAGCGACGACCTTCATCAACGCCGGCGACAGCAGCAACGCGAACCGCTACGGCGGTAGCTACGACATCCGCGGCATCGACCGCATCCGTGACGGTGTCCTCGACCTCGGCGCTTACGAAGTGCATTGGAACGCGGGCGACCCGTCGGTCGACCTGAACGGGGCGGGCGCCGGCACCGGGGAGTCCGTCAGCACCTCCACCCCCGCCTCCGGCGTGCTGATCGCTCCCAACGCCGTCGTGACCCAGACGGACAGCGACACGCGCCTGCTCGGCGCCACCATCACCCTGTCCGGCACGTCGGACGGCGCGGCGGAAGTGCTGAGCATGCTTACGGCGTCCGTGGCGACGGCCAAGACCTACGGCATCAGCGTCACCGGCAACGACACCGGCACGATCACCCTGCGGGGTGCGGCCAGCGTGGCGGGTTACCAGGCGGTGCTCCAGCTGATCCAGTACAAGAACACCGCCGGCAGCGCCACGGCGGGTACCCGCACCGCGACGGTCACCGTCAACGACGGTGAAACGACCAGCACCGCACGGACCAGCCAGATCACCCTCGGGGGTTCTTCCCCCTCCAACGGCGCGCCGGTGAACAGCGTGGTTCCGACGGTGGGCGGAACGGCGACGGTGGGCAACGCACTGACCGGGGGGACCGGCACCTGGAGCGATCCGGACGGCGACTCGCTGAGCTACAGCTACCAGTGGTACCGGGCCGACGACACCAACGGCACCAACGCGGCGTCGATCGCCGGGGCGACGAGCGCCAGCTACACGCTGACCACGTCGGACGCCCACAAGTATCTGCGCGTGGCGGTGATCGCCAACGACGGCAACTCCAACACGACGACGGCCTATTCCACCTACACGGCGATCACCAACAGCGCGCCGGTGAACAGCGCGGCGCCGAGCGTGAGCGGCACGGCGACGGTGGGCAACGCGCTGTCGACGAGCAACGGCACCTGGACGGACGCCGATGGAGACAGTCGGACCTACAGCTACCAGTGGTACCGTGCCGACGACAGCAACGGGACCAACGCCACCTCGATCAGCGGAGCGACGAGCTCCAGCTACACGCTGGCGGCGGGCGATCTGAACAAGTACCTGCGGGTGGAGGTGACGGCCAACGACGGGCGCGGCGGCACGCAGGCGGCCACGTCGGCTTACTCGTCGCAGGTGGCGGCGGCCGGCAACGGCGCGCCGGTGAACAGCGTGGTTCCCACGGTGGGCGGAACGGCGACGGTGGGCAACGCGCTGACCGGGGGGACCGGCACCTGGAGCGATCCGGACGGCGACTCGCTGAGCTACAGCTACCAGTGGTACCGGGCGGACGACACCAACGGCACCAACGCGGCGTCGATCGCCGGGGCGACGAGCGCCAGCTACACGCTGACCACGTCGGACGCCCACAAGTACCTGCGCGTGGCGGTGATCGCCAACGACGGCAACTCCAACACGACGACGGCCTATTCCACCTACACGGCGATCACCAACAGCGCGCCGGTGAACAGCGCGGCGCCGAGCGTGAGCGGCACGGCGACGGTGGGCAACGCGCTGAGCACAACGAATGGCACCTGGACGGACGCCGACGGTGATGGCCGGACCTATTCGTACCAATGGTACCGGGCCGACGACAGCAACGGGACCAACGCCACCTCGATCAGCGGAGCGACGAGCTCCAGCTACACGCTGGCGGCGGGCGATCTGAACAAGTACCTGCGGGTGGAGGTGACGGCCAACGACGGGCGCGGCGGCACGCAGGCGGCCACGTCGGCTTACTCGTCGCAGGTGGCGGCGGCGGGCAACGGCGCGCCGGTGAACAGCGTGGTTCCGACGGTGGGCGGAACGGCGACGGTGGGCAACGCGCTGACCGGGGGGACCGGCACCTGGAGCGATCCGGACGGCGACTCGCTGAGCTACAGCTACCAGTGGTACCGTGCCGACGACACCAACGGCACCAACGCGGCGTCGATCGCCGGGGCGACGAGCGCCAGCTACACGCTGACCACCTCGGACGCCCACAAGTACCTGCGCGTGGCGGTGATCGCCAACGACGGCAACTCCAACACGACGACGGCCTATTCCACCTACACGGCGATCACCAACAGCGCGCCGGTGAACAGCGCGGTGCCGAGCGTGTCGGGCACGGCGACGGTCGGCAACGCGCTGTCGACGAGCAACGGCACCTGGACGGACGCCGATGGAGACAGCCGGACCTACAGCTATCAGTGGTACCGGGCGGACGACACCACCGGGACCAACGCCACCTCGATCAGCGGAGCGACGAGCTCCAGCTACACGCTGACCACCTCGGACGCCCACAAGTACCTGCGGGTGGTGGTGACGGCCAACGACGGCAAGGGCGGCACGCAGACCGCCACTTCGACCTACACGGCGATCACCAACAGCGCGCCGGTGAACAGCGCGGTGCCGAGCGTGAGCGGCACGGCGACGGTCGGCAACGCGCTGAGCACAACGAATGGCACCTGGACGGACGCCGACGGTGACGGCCGGACCTACAGCTATCAGTGGTACCGGGCGGACGACACCACCGGGACCAACGGCGCCTCGATCAGCGGGGCGACGAGCTCCAGCTACACGCTGACCACCTCGGACGCCCACAAGTACCTGCGCGTCGTGGTGACGGCCAACGACGGCAAGGGCGGCACGCAGACCGCCACCTCGACCTACACGGCGATCACCAACAGCGCGCCGGTGAACAGCGCGGCGCCGACGGTGAGCGGAACGGCGACGGTGGGCAACGCGCTGAGCACAACGAATGGCACCTGGACGGACGCCGACGGCGACGGCCAGACCTATTCGTACCAGTGGTATCGTGCCGACGACACCGCCGGGACCAACGGCGCCTCGATCAGCGGAGCGACGAGCTCCAGCTACACGCTGACCACCTCGGACGCCCACAAGTACCTGCGCGTCGTGGTGACGGCCAACGACGGCAAGGGCGGCACGCAGACCGCCACTTCGACCTACACGGCGATCACCAACAGCGCGCCGGTGAACAGCGCGGTGCCGAGCGTGAGCGGCACGGCGACGGTCGGCAACGCGCTGAGCACAACGAACGGCACCTGGACGGACGCCGATGGCGACGGCCGGACCTATTCGTACCAATGGTACCGGGCGGACGACACCACCGGGACCAACGGCGCCTCGATCAGCGGAGCGACGAGCTCCAGTTACACGCTGACCACCTCGGACGCCCACAAGTGCCTGCGCGTCGTGGTGACGGCCAACGACGGCAAGGGCGGCACGCAGACCGCCACCTCGACGTACACGGCGATCACCAACAGCGCGCCGGTGAACAGCGCGGCGCCGAGCGTGACCGGCACGGCGACGGTGGGCAGCGCGCTGTCGACCACCAACGGCACCTGGACGGACGCCGACGGCGACGGCCGGACCTACAGCTATCAGTGGTACCGGGCCGACGACACCACCGGGACCAACGGCGCCTCGATCAGCGGGGCGACGAGCTCCAGTTACACGCTGACCACCTCGGACGCCCACAAGTACCTGCGCGTCGTGGTGACGGCCAACGACGGCAAGGGCGGCACGCAGACCGCCACTTCGACCTACACGGCGATCACCAACAGCGCGCCGGTGAACAGCGCGGTGCCGAGCGTGAGCGGCACGGCGACGGTCGGCAACGCGCTGAGCACAACGAACGGCACCTGGACGGACGCCGATGGCGACGGCCGGACCTATTCGTACCAATGGTACCGGGCGGACGACACCACCGGGACCAACGGCGCCTCGATCAGCGGAGCGACGAGCTCCAGTTACACGCTGACCACCTCGGACGCCCACAAGTACCTGCGCGTCGTGGTGACGGCCAACGACGGCAAGGGCGGCACGCAGACCGCCACCTCGACGTACACGGCGATCACCAACAGCGCGCCGGTGAACAGCGCGGCGCCGAGCGTGACCGGCACGGCGACGGTGGGCAGCGCGCTGTCGACCACCAACGGCACCTGGACGGACGCCGACGGCGACGGCCGGACCTACAGCTATCAGTGGTACCGGGCCGACGACACCACCGGGACCAACGGCGCCTCGATCAGCGGGGCGACGAGCTCCAGTTACACGCTGACCACCTCGGACGCCCACAAGTACCTGCGCGTCGTGGTGACGGCCAACGACGGCAAGGGCGGCACGCAGACCGCCACCTCGACGTACACGGCGATCACCAACAGCGCGCCGGTGAACAGCGCGGCGCCGAGCGTGAGCGGCACGGCGACGGTCGGCAACGCGCTGAGCACAACGAATGGCACCTGGACGGACGCCGACGGTGACGGCCGGACCTATTCGTACCAGTGGTACCGGGCGGACGACACCACCGGGACCAACGGCGCCTCGATCAGCGGGGCGACGAGCTCCAGCTACACGCTGACCACCTCGGACGCCCACAAGTACCTGCGCGTCGTGGTGACGGCCAACGACGGCAAGGGCGGCACGCAGACCGCCACCTCGACCTACACGGCGATCACCAACAGCGCGCCGGTGAACAGCGCGGCGCCGACGGTGAGCGGAACGGCGACGGTGGGCAACGCGCTGAGCACAACGAATGGCACCTGGACGGACGCCGACGGCGACGGCCAGACCTATTCGTACCAGTGGTATCGTGCCGACGACACCGCCGGGACCAACGGCGCCTCGATCAGCGGAGCGACGAGCTCCAGCTACACGCTGACCACCTCGGACGCCCACAAGTACCTGCGCGTCGTGGTGACGGCCAACGACGGCAAGGGCGGCACGCAGACCGCCACTTCGACCTACACGGCGATCACCAACAGCGCGCCGGTGAACAGCGCGGTGCCGAGCGTGAGCGGCACGGCGACGGTCGGCAACGCGCTGAGCACAACGAACGGCACCTGGACGGACGCCGATGGCGACGGCCGGACCTATTCGTACCAATGGTACCGGGCGGACGACACCACCGGGACCAACGGCGCCTCGATCAGCGGAGCGACGAGCTCCAGTTACACGCTGACCACCTCGGACGCCCACAAGTACCTGCGCGTCGTGGTGACGGCCAACGACGGCAAGGGCGGCACGCAGACCGCCACCTCGACGTACACGGCGATCACCAACAGCGCGCCGGTGAACAGCGCGGCGCCGAGCGTGACCGGCACGGCGACGGTGGGCAGCGCGCTGTCGACCACCAACGGCACCTGGACGGACGCCGACGGCGACGGCCGGACCTACAGCTATCAGTGGTACCGGGCCGACGACACCACCGGGACCAACGGCGCCTCGATCAGCGGGGCGACGAGCTCCAGTTACACGCTGACCACCTCGGACGCCCACAAGTACCTGCGCGTCGTGGTGACGGCCAACGACGGCAAGGGCGGCACGCAGACCGCCACTTCGACCTACACGGCGATCACCAACAGCGCGCCGGTGAACAGCGCGGTGCCGAGCGTGAGCGGCACGGCGACGGTCGGCAACGCGCTGAGCACAACGAACGGCACCTGGACGGACGCCGATGGCGACGGCCGGACCTATTCGTACCAATGGTACCGGGCGGACGACACCACCGGGACCAACGGCGCCTCGATCAGCGGAGCGACGAGCTCCAGTTACACGCTGACCACCTCGGACGCCCACAAGTACCTGCGCGTCGTGGTGACGGCCAACGACGGCAAGGGCGGCACGCAGACCGCCACCTCGACGTACACGGCGATCACCAACAGCGCGCCGGTGAACAGCGCGGCGCCGAGCGTGACCGGCACGGCGACGGTGGGCAGCGCGCTGTCGACCACCAACGGCACCTGGACGGACGCCGACGGCGACGGCCGGACCTACAGCTATCAGTGGTACCGGGCCGACGACACCACCGGGACCAACGGCGCCTCGATCAGCGGGGCGACGAGCTCCAGTTACACGCTGACCACCTCGGACGCCCACAAGTACCTGCGCGTCGTGGTGACGGCCAACGACGGCAAGGGCGGCACGCAGACCGCCACCTCGACCTACACGGCGATCACCAACAGCGCGCCGGTGAACAGCGCGGCGCCGAGCGTGAGCGGAACGGCGACGGTGGGCAACGCGCTGAGCACAACGAATGGCACCTGGACGGACGCCGACGGCGACGGCCAGACCTATTCGTACCAGTGGTATCGTGCCGACGACACCGCCGGGACCAACGGCGCCTCGATCAGCGGGGCGACGAGCTCCAGCTACACGCTGACCACCTCGGACGCCCACAAGTACCTGCGCGTCGTGGTGACGGCCAACGACGGCAAGGGCGGCACGCAGACCGCCACTTCGACCTACACGGCGATCACCAACAGCGCGCCGGTGAACAGCGCGGTGCCGAGCGTGAGCGGCACGGCGACGGTCGGCAACGCGCTGAGCACAACGAACGGCACCTGGACGGACGCCGATGGCGACGGCCGGACCTATTCGTACCAATGGTACCGGGCGGACGACACCACCGGGACCAACGGCGCCTCGATCAGCGGAGCGACGAGCTCCAGCTACACGCTGACCACCTCGGACGCCCACAAGTACCTGCGCGTCGTGGTGACGGCCAACGATGGCAAGGGCGGCACGCAGACCGCCACCTCGACCTACACGGCGATCACCAACAGCGCGCCGGTGAACAGCGCGGCGCCGAGCGTGAGCGGCACGGCGACGGTGGGCAACGCGCTGTCGACCACCAACGGCACCTGGACGGACGCCGACGGCGACGGCCGGACCTACAGCTACCAGTGGTATCGTGCCGACGACACCACCGGCACCAACGGCGCCTCGATCAGCGGAGCGACGAGCTCCAGCTACACGTTGACCACCTCGGACGCCCACAAGTATCTGCGCGTCGTGGTGACGGCCAACGACGGCAAGGGCGGCACGCAGACCGCCACTTCGACCTACACGGCGATCACCAACAGCGCGCCGGTGAACAGCGCGGTGCCGAGCGTGAGCGGCACGGCGACGGTCGGCAACGCGCTGAGCACAACGAATGGCACCTGGACGGACGCCGACGGTGACGGCCGGACCTATTCGTACCAATGGTACCGGGCGGACGACACCACCGGGACCAACGGCGCCTCGATCAGCGGAGCGACGAGCTCCAGCTACACGCTGACCACCTCGGACGCCCACAAGTACCTGCGCGTCGTGGTGACGGCCAACGACGGCAAGGGTGGCACGCAGACCGCCACCTCGACCTACACGGCGATCACCAACAGCGCGCCGGTGAACAGCGCGGTGCCGAGCGTGAGCGGCACGGCGACGGTCGGCAACGCGCTGAGCACAACGAATGGCACCTGGACGGACGCCGACGGCGACGGCCGGACCTATTCGTACCAGTGGTACCGGGCGGACGACAGCACCGGGACCAACGGCGCCTCGATCAGCGGAGCGACGAGCTCCAGCTACACGCTGACCACCTCGGACGCCCACAAGTACCTGCGCGTCGTGGTGACGGCCAACGACGGCAAGGGTGGCACGCAGACCGCCACCTCGACCTACACGGCGATCACCAACAGCGCGCCGGTGAACAGCGCGGCGCCGAGCGTGAGCGGCACGGCGACGGTGGGCAACGCGCTGAGCACAACGAATGGCACCTGGACGGACGCCGACGGCGACGGCCGCACCTACAGCTATCAGTGGTACCGGGCCGACGACAGCAACGGGACCAACGGCGCCTCGATCAGCGGGGCGACGAGCTCCAGCTACACGCTGACCACCTCGGACGCCCACAAGTACTTGCGGGTGGTGGTGACGGCCAACGACGGCAAGGGCGGTACGCAGACCGCCACCTCGACGTACACGGCGATCACCAACAGCGCGCCGGTGAACAGCGCGGCGCCGAGCGTGACCGGCACGGCGACGGTGGGCAGCGCGCTGTCGACCACCAACGGCACCTGGACGGACGCCGACGGCGACGGCCGGACCTACAGCTATCAGTGGTACCGGGCCGACGACACCACCGGGACCAACGGCGCCTCGATCAGCGGGGCGACGAGCTCCAGTTACACGCTGACCACCTCGGACGCCCACAAGTACCTGCGCGTCGTGGTGACGGCCAACGACGGCAAGGGCGGCACGCAGACCGCCACCTCGACGTACACGGCGATCACCAACAGCGCGCCGGTGAACAGCGCGGCGCCGAGCGTGACCGGCACGGCGACGGTCGGCAACGCGCTGAGCACAACGAATGGCACCTGGACGGACGCCGACGGTGACGGCCGGACCTACAGCTACCAGTGGTACCGGGCGGACGACACCACCGGGACCAACGGCGCCTCGATCAGCGGAGCGACGAGCTCCAGTTACACGCTGACCACCTCGGACGCCCACAAGTACCTGCGCGTCGTGGTGACGGCCAACGACGGCAAGGGCGGCACGCAGACCGCCACCTCGACGTACACGGCGATCACCAACAGCGCGCCGGTGAACAGCGCGGTGCCGAGCGTGAGCGGCACGGCGACGGTCGGCAACGCGCTGAGCACAACGAATGGCACCTGGACGGACGCCGACGGTGACGGCCGGACCTATTCGTACCAGTGGTACCGGGCGGACGACACCACCGGGACCAACGGCGCCTCGATCAGCGGGGCGACGAGCTCCAGCTACACGCTGACCACCTCGGACGCCCACAAGTACCTGCGCGTCGTGGTGACGGCCAACGACGGCAAGGGCGGCACGCAGACCGCCACTTCGACCTACACGGCGATCACCAACAGCGCGCCGGTGAACAGCGCGGTGCCGAGCGTGAGCGGCACGGCGACGGTCGGCAACGCGCTGTCGACCACCAACGGCACCTGGACGGACGCCGACGGCGACGGCCGGACCTATTCGTACCAGTGGTATCGTGCCGACGACACCACCGGGACCAACGGCGCCTCGATCAGCGGGGCGACGAGCTCCAGCTACACGCTGACCACCTCGGACGCCCACAAGTACCTGCGCGTCGTGGTGACGGCCAACGACGGCAAGGGCGGCACGCAGACCGCCACCTCGATCTACACCGCCGTCATCAACAGCGCGCCGGTGCTGAGCACGGACGCGCGCAGCCTGACCGCCATCCAGGAGGACGCCACCGGCAACAACGGCGACACCGTGGCGGCCATCCTGGCCTCCGCCGGCACCGCCACCGATGTCGACGGCAATACGCTGGGCATCGCGATCACCGCGACCGACACCAGCAACGGCGTGTGGCAGTACAAGACCGGGGCTGGGACCTGGACCACCATCACCGGCGTCTCGGGTGCGTCGGCCCTGCTGCTCGCCAGCACCGACCGTGTGCGCTTCGTGCCGAACGCCGACTACAACGGATCGGTCGCCAACGGCATCACCTTCAAGGCGTGGGATCAGACCGCCGGCACGGCGGGCACCACGGTTGGGAACGACACCACCGCGAACGGCGGGCTGGGAGCCGGTGGCCAGTTCAGCGCCGCCAGCGTAACGGCGGGCATCGACGTGACCGCGGTGAACGACGCCCCGGTGCTGACCGACACCGTCCTGACCCTGCCCAGCGTCGCCCAGGCCGCGGGTGCGCCGAACGGCGCCGTCGGCGTCGCCGTGTCGTCTCTGGTGGCGCTCGGCGCGAACGTCTCCGATGTCGACAGCGGTGCCGTCACGGGCATCGCGCTGGTCGGCCTGGACAATTCGGAAGGGGGCACCTGGTACTACAGCACCGACGGCGGCACCAGCTGGACCGCGGTCGGCACCGTGAACGACAGCGGAAACGCGCTGCTGCTGCGCACGACCGACCGGCTCTACTACCAGCCGACGGGGGCCAACGCCGGCATCCTCAGCGCCGCGATCACCTTCCGTGCCTGGGACCAGACCAGCGGCACCGCCGGGACCAAGGTGGCGACCGCAGGCGGCGGCGGGACATCCGCCTTCTCCGCGGCGACGGACACGGCCAGCCTCTCGATCACCCCGGCCATCCTGGGAAGCGCCGTGACGCTTGCGCCCGCGTCGGACACGGGCAACAGCAACACGGACAACATCACCAAGGCGAGCAGCGTCACCTTCAACGGCAGCGGCGCCAACGCCAACGCCAGTACGACGGTGCGGCTCTACGCCAACGGCTCGCTCGTGGCGACGACCACGGCCGACGCGTCGGGGGCCTACAGCTTCACCGGCGTCGACGTGTCCGGCCTCAGCGGTGCGGTCGACTTCACCGTCCGTCAGGTCATCGCCGGGATGGAAAGCGCCGACTCGGCCGTCCGGACCGTCACCTTCGACCGCACGGCGCCGACGGTCGCCATCACCACGGTGAGCGGCGACAATGTGCTGAACGCGTCGGAAAGCGCCGTGGCCCAGACGGTGTCGGGCACCACCACGGGGGTCGAGGATGGCCAGACGGTCACGGTGACGCTGAACGGCAAGACCTACACCACGACGGTGACCAACAACGCCTGGAGCCTGTCGATCCCCTCCGCCGACCTGCAGGCTCTTCCGGACGGCGGCACCTACGCCATCACCGCCGACCTGACGGACGTGGCGGGCAACGCCGCGGTCCAGGCGACGCGCAGCGTCTCGGTCGACCGCACGCCGCCGACCCTCGCCATCGCCACGGTGGCGGGCGACAATGTGTTGAACGCGGCGGACAGCGCCGTGGGGCAGACGGTGGCGGGCGTCACCAACGGTGTCGAGTACGGTCGGACGGTCACGGTGACGCTGAACGGCAAGTCCTACACCACGACGGTGACCAACAACCGCTGGAGCCTGACCGTTCCGTCCAGCGACCTGCTGGCGCTGACGGACGGCGCCAACTACACCGTCACCGCCAGCCTCACCGACGCGGCGGGCAACCCCACCCAGGCGACCCGCAGCGTGGCGGTGGATCGGACACCGCCGTCGGTGGTCAGCGTCACGCCTCCCCCGGCGCGGACCTATCTGCCGGGCGAAACGGTCAGCTTCTTCGTGCAGCTCAGCGAAGCGTCCATCATCAGCGGCGGCAATCCGGTCCTGGAACTGGCGGTGGGCAGCGAGATCCGGAACGCCACCTACAACGCGGCCGGCAGCACCGGCACGCTTCTGCGGTTCGACTATGTCGTTCCGGTCGGTGACCGCGCGCCGCAGGGCATCGCGGTCCTGGGGCTGGCGCTGAACGGGTCCATCGTGACGGACGCGGCGCAGGGACCGTTGGTGACGACCCTGAAGGGGGTGGGCGACACCAGCCAGGTGCGCATCGACACCCCGATCCCGGCGAAGCCGGTCGGGACGGCGCTGAGCGGCCTGTCCGACTCCGGCGTTTCGGCGACGGACCGGCTGACCAACGTGACGCGGCCCACCCTGTCCGGCACCGCGGAGGCGAACGCCACGGTGACCGTGCTGGTGGACGGCAAGGCGGTGGGAACCGCGGTGGCCGACGAGAACGGCTTCTGGGTCCATCGCCTCCAGACGGCGCTGACCGACGGGACGCACAGCATCACGACCACGGCGACCAACCGCTTCGGCATCGTCAGCGATCCGTCGGACGCGCTGACCGTGGTGATCGACACCGCGGTGCCGGTGGCGCCCGCGCCGTCGGTGACCAGCGCCACCGTCGCCGGCGCCACGGCGGGCGAGCGGATTTCCGGGATCGCCACGCCGTCCCTCGCCGGGACGACCGAGGCCGGCAGCACGGTGAATGTGCTGGTCGACGGCAAGGCCGTCGGTACGGCGCTCGCCGACGCCAACGGCGCCTGGACCTTCCAGTTCACGGCGGCGCTGGCCGACGGCACGCACAGCCTGCAGGTGCAGGCCACCGACAAGGCCGGCAACGTCAGCAGCCTGTCGGCGGTCACCACCCTGACCATCGACACCACGCCGCCGGTCGCCCCGACCGTGGCGTTGAACACCACCGTCGGCAGCACGCCGGTCGTGCAGGGGACGGCCGAGGCGAACAGTCTGGTCACCGTGACGATCAACGGGCAAGCGGTCGGCACGGCGCGCGCCAGCGCGACCGGCGTCTGGCAACTGGCCCTGGCCTCCGACCTGAGCGTCGGCAGCTATGTGATCTCGGCCAAGGCGAGCGATGCCGTGGGCAACACCGGCAACGCCGGCACGACCACCTACTCGGTGGCTCCGCCTCCGCCACCGCCGGTCGTCGTCGTGGCCGCCTCCACCGGGAACACGACGACGGCGGCGTCTCCCTCCAACTCCGCGGTGGCGACGTCCGCCGGGACCACGCAGACGACCGGGCCGACGCTGGGCACCGCGCCGACCCTGCCCAGCCTGCAGACGAGCAGCGACGCGGGCCGCGTCATCACCAGCTCGTCGATCGGCAGCGGGAGCGGCTCCGGCAACGGGAACAGCAGCACGGACGCCGGTCGCTCGATCACCATCGGGAACATCGGCAACTCGACCAGCAGCGACGCCGGTCGCTCGATCACCATCTCGGCCATGGGCGGGGCTCCCTCCGGCGGCGGCACGGCGAATTCGTCCAACGGGGTTCTGGGCGGTGGCACCGGCGGGTCGAGCGGTTCCGGGTTGAGCGGCGTCGTCAGCGGCGGCAGCGGCCTGGGCAGCGGTGGTCTCGGGGGCGGTGTTGGCGGCGGTGTTGGCGGCGGTTCGGGCTTGGGCGGTTCAGCCTTGGGCGGGACCGCGTCGGGCGGGATCGGCGCCGGTGCCGGTGCCGGGTTCGGTGGAGCACCGGCGGGCGGTGGTCCGGGCGCTGGCCTCGGCTCCGGTGGCCCGGCGACGGGCGGACCGGCAGCCGGCGGGCCGGCGACGGGCACCGGAACGGGCAATGGCGGCTTGAATGGCGGAGTCGGCGGTCCGGGCGGTGCGGCTGGATCGGCCACCGGCGGCACGCCGGGTGGCAGCGCGGCTCCCGGAGGCCCCGGCACCGCAACCGGCGGCCCCGGCGGTGCGCCGGGCAACCGGCCCGGCGGCCAGCCGGGCCCCGGCTCCACGATCGAAAGCGCGCCGGCCAACCGGCCGGCCGCCCCGGGTGGACCGCAAGGACGGCCGCAGGGTCAGGGTCAGGGGCAGCCGCCGGCCGGTGACGCACCGCCGGCGGGTGGCGATCCGGCCGCCGCTCCGGCCGCGCCGGATGGTCCGGGACAGGCCCCCGGCCCGCGCGCCGACCTCGACGGGACGTTGCCGGCCCGCCCGGCCTTCTCCCGCCAGGTCGCCCAGGTCCACGGCGCCGCCGACGCGCAGTCCGCGGCGTTGCTCGCGGCCCTCATCTCGCATGCTCCTCCGGGAAGTCGGGCGGCCTAGCGCCGCCCGCGCCTTCCTTCGCCGTCTTCCCCGCTTAAGCTTTTCTTTCCAAATGGATTGCCGACGAGAATGACCCGGTTCGCTTCCTCCTTCCGGCCGCGGGGCCACAAGGCCCGCGCGTCCTTCGTCCTGGCTGCCGCCGCGCTGCTCGCCAGCGGATGTTCCGTCAGCCCGAAGCCCCTCTCCGATGACGAGAACGTGTCCCGCCTGCGCGAGGACATGTCGGTCATCATGGCGCCGCAGGAGCCGAT
Organism: Azospirillum sp. TSH58; assembly: GCF_003119115.1. Lineage (NCBI taxonomy): Bacteria > Pseudomonadati > Pseudomonadota > Alphaproteobacteria > Rhodospirillales > Azospirillaceae > Azospirillum > Azospirillum sp. TSH58. The sequence continues at coordinate 217,803 of NZ_CP022363.1, read as the reverse complement.
CACCGGCCCCGTGTCGATGCACGAGGCGATGGCGCGGGCCATCAAGTACAACCTCGACGAACGCGTGAAGCTGATGGAAATGGCGGTCGCCAACCAGCAGCTCGATCTGTCGCGCTTCGATATGCTGCCGCGTCTCGTGGCGGGGGCGGGCTACACCGGGCGCAACAACGAATCCGGATCGGAAAGCCTCAACCTCGCCACCGGCCGCCGCACGGGCGAGAGCACCACGGCGACGGACCGGCATCGCCGGACCGCCGACCTGGGCTTCACCTGGAACATTCTCGATTTCGGCGTCAGCTACCTGCGCGCCCGCCAGAACTCCAACCTCGTCCTGATCGCCGACGAGCGCCGCCGCCGCGTCGTCCAGGGCATCCTGCAGGACGTGCGCACCTCCTATTGGCGCGCGGTCGCGGCGGAGCGGCTGCTGAAGCGGATCGAGCCGCTGGAGAAGCGCATCGAGGCGGCCCGCAAGAACGCGAACGCCCTGGAGGCCCAGCGCGTCCAGGCCCCGCTGCAGACCCTTTCCTACCAGCGCGCGCTGGTCGACACGCTGCGCCAGCTCCAGACGCTGCGGCGCGAACTGGTCGCCGCCAAGTCGCAGCTCGGCGCGCTGATGGGCCTGCCGCCGGGCGAGAACTTCACCATCCAGATGCCGCCGGACGTCACCGGCAAGGACGTGCCGGCGATCACGGCGTCGGTCGAATCCCTGGAAACCTACGCGCTCCTCAACCGTCCGGAGCTGCTGGAGGAGTCCTACAACGCCCGCATCACCGCCGACGAGACGCGCCGCGCCCTGCTGAAGCTGCTGCCGGGCATCGACCTGAACGCTGGCCTGCATTACGACAGCAACAGCTTCCTGCTGAACCAGCGCTGGGCCGATTACGGAGCGCGGGTGTCGTGGAACATCCTGTCCCTGGCCTCGGCCCCGGACACCCACGCCTTCTCCAAGGCGCAGGAGGAGCTGGTCGCCTTCCGCCGTCAGGCCCTCAGCGTGGCGGTGCTGAGCCAGGTGCGCGTGGCGATGGTGCAGTTCCGCGAGCTGTCGCAGGAGTTCTCGCTCAACGCCGATCAGGCGGCGATCGACCGCCGCATCCGGCAGCAGTACGTCAACAGCAGCACGGTCGGCCAGCAGGGCGACATGAGCGTGATCCAGGCCGAGGTGTCGGAACTCGTCTCCGATCTGCGGCGCGATCTCGTCTACGCCGACCTGCAGAACGCCTACGCCCGCGTCATGGTGTCGGCGGGCGTCGATCCGATGCCGGAGGCCGTTCCGTCCCAGGATCTCACGACGCTGCGTCAGGCGGTGTCCGACGGGCTGGGCACCTGGCAGCAGAAGGCCGGTGGCACGGCGCGCCTCCAGGATCTGCTGGTTCCCGCCACGACCTCCGAGAAGGCCCCGGTGGAGAAGGCTCCGGTCGAAAAGGCGGCCGAGCCGAAGACCGAGCCGAAGGGCGCCCCGGTCGCCGCGCGCGGCGAGGAGCCGGCGGATCGCAAGGCCGCGGCACCGGAGCGCGTGACGGTGGCCGAACTGCCGCAGCAACCGGCCGCCACCATGGCCACCCCGATGACGGTGTCCTACAGCCCGCCCACGCGGCCGGAACCGGCGAAGGTCTACTCGGTGCCGCCGAGCGCTCTGTCCCCGCTGGGGCGTGCCTCCGCGCGCTGATTCCGATGGGGCGGCGCACCGGCACCGCCCCCTTTCGGCTGTGTCGGTGCGCCGCCGCTGAAACAAATAAGCGTACAGGACCGCTCGCGAATCCTGGATCGTTGCGCTTCCGGAGCAAAGGGTGCAGAAAATCTCTGCCATGATGTGCCGCTTTCGCCCCTCACGCTTCCTCGCTGCGCTGTCTATCGCGCTGCTCCCCCTGCCGCTTGCCGCCGCCGACCCGGCGCCGGTCCCCGAAGGCGGGGTCCGCGCGCTGATCGAGGCGCGGCAGCACGCCGTGCTGTCCAGCGAGATCGCCGGGCGCATCGGGCGAATCACCGTGGAGGCGGGCCAGTCCTTCAAGGCGGGGCAGACGCTCATCGCGTTCGACTGCAGCCATTATCAGGCGGCGGTCGATGCGGCCCGCGCCAACCTGCGCGCCGCCGACGTCACGGTGCGGCAGAGCCGGCGCCTGGAGCAGCTGAAGTCGATCGGCGGGGCCGAGGTCGAGATGGCCGAGGTGAAGGCCGAGGCCGCCCGTGCCGATCTGCGCAAGGCGGAGATCGAGGTCCGCCGTTGCGACGTGAAGGCGCCCTTCGACGGCAAGGTGGTGGAACAGCGGATCCGCGAGCATGAGTCGGTTCCCGCCGGCACGGCCCTGCTCGAAGTGCTGTCCGACCGCGATCTTCGCGTGGAGTTGATCGTCCCGTCCTCCTGGCTGGTCTGGCTGAAGCCCGGCCAGCGGTTCGAGCTGCGCATCGACGAGACGGGCGAGGCCCTGGACGGCGAGGTCACCCTGATCGGCGCCCGCGTCGACCCGGTCAGCCAGTCGTTGAAGGTGACGGGCAAGCTGCTGGCCGACAAGCAGGGCAACGCCCCGAATCTGGTCGCCGGCATGAGCGGAACCGCCCGCTTCAACCCGGCGGAGGAGGCCAAAGGTGCCCGATGACGTCAAATCCGTCCGGATGGAGGCGGCCAACCCGCTGAACAGCCTCCTGCTCCTCCTGAACCTGCAGCAGGAGGCCCGGCAGGCCCAGAATCCGGAGGCGCTGCGCTTCCTCATCGTGAACCAGACGCGGCGGATGATCGCCTACCAGCAGGCGGTGTTCCTGACCGTCGCGCCGTCGGGCAAGGCGCGGCTGGAGGCGGTGTCCAACGTCGCCGTTCCGGAACGCGACGCTCCCTTCACCCGCTGGCTGGAGGCCGCCGCCTCGGCCATCGCCGCGGGGGCGGAAGCGCGCAACCTGCACGGCATCGCTCCCACCGAGGTGCCGCCCGCGCTGGCCCGCGACTGGGGGCAGTGGGGACCGGCGCAAGCGTTGTGGGTGCCCCTGCCGGGGCCGGACGGCACCGTCACGGCGGTGTTGTGGCTGGCCCGCGACGACGCCTGGACGGAAGGCGAGAAGGTGCTGCTCGCGCAGCTCTCCGGCGGCTATGGACACGCCTGGTGGGCGCTGACCCGGGCGGGACGCCGCTCCGGTGTCCGGGCGCGCAAGGGGGTGTGGGCGCTGGCGGTGGTGGCGGTCCTGGCGGCGGTCCTGGCCATCCCGGTGCCGCAATCGACGCTGGCTCCGGCGGAGGTGGCGCCGCGCGACCCGCTGATCGTCAGCGCGCCGCTGGAAGGCGTGATCGAACGCTTCCACGTGCAGCCGAACGAGCCGGTGACCACCGGCCAACCGCTGTTCACCTTCGAGGCGACGGTTCTGAAGAGCCGCCTGGAGGTGGCGCGCAAGGCGCTGGCTTCGGCGGAGGCGGAGTTGCTGACCGCCTCGCAGGGGGCCTTCACCGATCCGCTGAGCAAGGCGCGCATCGCCCAGTTGAAGACCCAGGTGGAGCTGCGCCGGGCGGAGATGGACTTCGCCCGCGACCTGATGGACCGCGTCACCGTGAAGGCGGAGCGGACGGGCATCGCCGTCTTCACCGACGCCAACGACTGGCTGGGCAAGCCGGTGGCGGTCGGCGAGCGCATCCTGACCCTGGCCGATCCGCAGGCCGCGGAGGTCGACGTGCATGTGCCGGTCAACGACGCGATCGTGCTGCAGGAGGGGGCGGAGGTCAGCCTCTATCTGAACGTCGATCCGCTGCGTCCGCTGCGCGCCAGGGTGTCCCACGCCAGTTACGAACCGGGGCTGACCCCGGGCGGGGTTCTGGCCTACCGCGTCCGCGCCGATCTGGCGCCGGACCAGCCGACGCCGCGCATCGGGCTGCGCGGCACCGCCAAGATCCAGGGGGAGCGGGTGCCGCTGGCCTTCTACCTGTTCCGCCGTCCGCTGGCGGCGCTGCGCCAGACCGTGGGGCTCTGAGCCATGGGCGCCGCCGCCATCGGCATGACGACGGGACCGGCGGTCGTCACGCCGGTGGACCCGCTGGACAGCGTGCGGTTGCCGCCGCTGCGCGAGGAGTTGCAGCTGCTGCCGGCCCCGCCGGCGGTGGACGGCTCGCCCTGCTGGACGATCCACGACCCGGTGCGCAACCGCTATTTCCGCATCGGCCACGGCGCCTTCGAGGTCATCGCGCGCTGGCATCACGGGTCGCCCCGCGCCATTGCCGCCGCGGTGGCCGCCGAAACGGTCCTGCAGCCGGAGGCGGAGGACGTGGTCGGCCTCTACAAGTTCCTGGCCTCCAGCAACCTGACCCAGGACGCCGACGTCGATTTCCTGGCGAAGCAGACGGCGGCGCGGCGCACGTCCTGGTGGATGTGGCTGCTGCACAATTACCTGTTCTTCCGCATTCCGCTGGTCCGCCCGGACGCCTTCCTGAACGCCACGGTGCGCTATGTGGCGCCCTTCTACAGCCGCGCTTGGCTGTGGACGGTGATCGGGGCGGGGATTCTGGGCATCATCCTGGCGATGCGCCAGTGGGACAGCTTCGCCCACACCTTCCTGCATTTCTTCACGCTGGAGGGCATGGCGCTCTACGGCCTGACCCTGCTGGTGACCAAGACGCTGCACGAGCTGGGGCACGCCTACACGGCGAAACGCTTCGGTTGCCGGGTGCCGACCATGGGGGCGGCCTTCCTGGTGATGTGGCCGGTGCTCTACACCGACACCAGCGACGCGTGGCGGCTCGTCTCCCGCCGCGCCCGGCTGCACATCGCGGCGGCGGGCATGCTGACGGAACTGGCGCTGGCCGCCTTCGCCACCCTGGCCTGGAGCTTCCTGCCCGACGGGCCGCTGCGCAGCGCCGCCTTCTTCGTGGCGACGGTGAGCTGGGTGACGACCCTGACGATCAACCTCAGCCCCTTCATGCGCTTCGACGGCTATTATCTGCTCGCCGACGCGCTGGACGTGCCGAACCTGCAGGACCGCGCCTTCGCGCTGGCCCGCTGGCGGCTGCGGGAATGGCTGTTCGGCCTGGGCGACGAGGTGCCGGAGCGGTTCGATCCGTGGATGCACCGGGTGTTGCTGGCCTACGCCTTCGCCACCTGGGTCTACCGGCTGGTGCTGTTCATCGGCATCGCGGTGCTGGTCTATCACGTCTTCATCAAGGTGCTGGGCATCGTGCTGTTCGCGGTGGAAGTCGGCTGGTTCATCCTGCGCCCGCTGGTCAACGAGATGATGGAATGGTGGGAGCGGCGGGGCAGCCTGCGGCCCAACCGGAACCTCCTGATGACTTTGGGCGGCCTGACCGCGCTGGTGTGGCTGGCCTTCGTGCCGGTCACCGGCTCCATCGCCGTGCCGTCGGTGTGGCGGGCGGAGGGGTTCTCGACCCTGTTCGCCCCGGTGCCGTCCCGCATCGCGGAGGTGCTGGTCCAACCCGGCCAGCGCGTGGCGGCGGGCGACCTGCTGTTCCGCCTGGAGGCGCCGGAGCTGACCAGCAGGCTGCAGCAGTCGGAGTTGCGCATCGCGCTGGCCCAGGACCGCATCGACCGCATGCTGGCCGCCCGCGACGGGCTGGACCGGGTGCGCGTGATGGAGGAGGATCTGGCCGCCGGGCTCGCCGACCGGCAGGGTCTGCTCGACGGTCTGGCGCGGCTGGAGATCCGCGCGCCGATCGCCGGAACGGTGGTGGATGTCGCCGACGCGCTGCGCCCCGGCCGCTGGGTGGGGCCGTCGCTGGCGCTGGGCCAGATCGTGGCCGACGGCGGCGGGGAACTGGTCGGCTATGTGGCCGAGAACGACCTGACCCGCGTGATGGCGGGCGCCGCCGCGGTGTTCCACCCCGACGATCCGCTGCGCCCCCGCATGGAGGCGCGGGTGACGGCGGTGGACCGGGTCGGCGTGAAGGGGCTGGACGTTCCCGCCCTGGCCTCGATCCACGGCGGTCCCATCGCGGTGGAAAGCCAGACCGGCCCGTCGATGGGGCGGACCAACGCCGAGGCCGCGCGTTCCAACCTGAAGCCGGTGGAGGCCGTTTACCGGGTGACCCTGGCGCCGCTGGACCGGACGCAGGCGGGACCCGCCCACCAGATGCGCGGCGTGGCCCGCGTCGACGGCGAGGCGCGCAGCCTGGCCGACCGCTTCTGGCGCACCGCGCTGGCCGTGCTCATCCGCGAAACCGGGTTCTGACGGGGGGCGGCCGTCAGGGCGCGATCAACCTGGGCGCCCCTCAGGGCGCGATTGCCCCGGCGCCCCTCAGGGCGCGATCGCCCACTGCCCGTTGGCCATCTTGCAGAAGGTCAGCCTGTAGGGTTGGATCGTCCGCCGGATGAAATTGGCCTGAACGTCCCCGCAGGGCGCACCGTCGCGCTCATGAACCTTCTGCACGACCACATCGCCGCGCACCCCGGTCTTCGGGTTGTTCCATTCGGTGCGCCGCCCCTCCTCCATGGGGGTCAGGGCGTCGCCGAGCGCCTTGCGGAACAGATCCCAATCCTCGTCCGTCAGATCCACCCCGCCGCGTCCGCCGAGGAAGAGGCCGAACTGGGCCTGCGCCGGGGCGGCGAAGGCCAGCGTCGCGACCAGCGCGGCGGCGTGGACCCCGAAGGCAAAGGACGGGATGGATAACAGGCGCATGCGGCGGCTCCTTATGACCGTTGGTGACTCCGGGCATTTTAGGAACGATTGATGATGCCTCCATGTGAAGGCAGGTCACGAACCCGGGTGTTACGGTAACATACGCCTCACCCGTTGGCGGGCGGCGGCCTCCGGCCGTTCCCATGCTCCGTTCCCATGCTTCGGGACGTTCCAAAGTCAGGATCACGGTGCGCGTTCCGCCGCGGGGCCGTTCGATAGGCAACGGTAACGTACTGGCTTCCTGATCGAGGGGCGGACGAGCGTTTCCCATTGTCGGTCCACGTCATCGGCGCGGGCTTTTCCGCCCGATGGGCACCGCTCCGTCGCTCTCCGGCAGGATGGCCCTATGAACAGAGATTCGGGGACGCGCCGCACGTCGGCCCGGTGGCCGGCCCTGGCCTTGCTTGCCGCCCTGCTGTTTGCGGCTTGGCCGTCCGGATGGGTCGTGGCGCAGACACCGGATGCCCACACCTCCACGCCCGAAGGACCGGCGACAGCGCTGGAGGTGTATGCCGCGCGTCTGGAGGCGGTCGCCGCCACCTATCCACTGCTTCCCTCCATCCTGTCGGACGCCTTCGCCCGCCCCAACGGGCGGGAGGCGGCGGTGCACCCGCTGCGCCTGCTGCGCGGCCTGCTGATCCTCTTCGCGGCGGGGACGGTGGCGTTTCTGCTGACGCGCCGGGTCCTGGCGGGGCCGCTCCGCAAGCTGGAGGCGGACGGCGGGGCGCCGCTGCTGACCGGCGCGCTGCGCTTCGTGCTGGGGCTGGTTCCGGTGGGCGCCTTTGCGCTCGGGGTGCTGGTCGTCTACGCGATCGTGCGCCCGCCGCACCCCGCGGCCCCGGCGGTCCTGCTGGCGGTGCTTCAGGCCGCGCTGACCGTGCTGCTGACCGACCGGCTGATCCGCTTCCTCTGCGCGCCAGGACACCGCGGCTTGCGCCTGATCCCGTTGGAGGATGCCGACGCGCGCGCCCTGCACCGCACCGGCGTGGTCACCGTGACGCTGGCCGCGACGGTGCTCGGGCTGGTCGATCTGCTGCTGGCGCTGGGGGTCGGCGGGAACGCCATCGTCGCCGTCGGCCTGCCGCTGAGCACCGTGCCCTTCCTGTATCTGCTCCATCGTGTGTGGCGTGGGCGCGTGGCGGTGGCGCGGGCGATCGCCCGTCCGCTGGGCATCGAGGCGAAGGACCATCCCACGCTGGGGCTATGGGCGGTGGTGGCCTCGGTCTATCTGGTCGTCCTGTGGCTGGTCGTCGCGGCGGCGGCGGTGCGGCTGGAGCCGGCGACGGGGCCGCGGATGCTCGCCAGCCTGCTGGTGGCGCTGGCCGTGCCGGCTGTCGCGCTGATGGCCCAGCGCCCGCTCGCCCGCTTCTACCGGGGGGAGGAGACGGAGGCGGGAAAGGCCGCGGTGGCGCGGGTGATGCGGGCGCTGTGGCTGGCCCTGTTCGTCGTCGGCGTCTTCGCCACCGCGGCCATCTGGGGCTTCCGGGTGGAGCAGGCCAGCGGAGCGTCCGGCATCGCCCTGCGGCTGCTGTTCAACGTGACGGTCGTGCTTCTGCTCGGCTACGTCGCCTGGACGATGGTGGTGCGGGCGATCGACCGGACGCTGGAGGAGGCCCGGCACGACGGGCCGTCGTCCCGCGGGCAACGGCTGGCGACCCTGCTGCCGCTGCTGCGGAAGTTCCTTCAGGTCGTGCTGGTCGCCATCGTCGCCATGATCGTGCTGTCCTCGCTGGGCATCGAGATCGGGCCGCTGCTGGCCGGGGCGGGGGTGGTCGGCATCGCCATCGGGTTGGGAGCCCAATCGACCATCGCCGACATCCTGGCCGGCGTCTTCTTCCTGCTGGAGGACGCCTTCCACATGGACGATTACGTGGAGGTGGGGAACCTGCGCGGCACGGTGGAGGGTATTTCCCTGCGCTCGCTCAAGCTGCGCCACCACCGCGGCGCGGTGCACACGCTGCCCTTCGGCCAGATCAAGGCGCTGACCAACTACAGCCGCGATTGGGCGCTGATGCGTCTGGAGTTCCGTGTCCCGCCGGAGACCGACATGGGGCTGGTCAAGAAGCTGGTGAAGGACGTCGGCAAGGAGTTGTCCGCCGACCCGGAGATGGGGCCGAGCTTCATCGAGCCGCTGAAGTCCCAGGGCGTGCGGCGGGTGGAGGACGACGCGGTCATCATCGGCGTCAAGTTCATCACCAAGCCCAACGAGCAGTTCGTCATCCGGCGCGAGGCCTACCACCGCCTGATCCAGGCCTTCCAGGCCCACGACATCCATCTGGTCGGGCGCGGCGTGGTCGTGCGGGTGGAAGACCCGGACGCCGCCAACCGGATCATCGGCTTCGCCGCCGCCCAGGCCGTGAACGGCACCCGCAAGGAGAGCGGAGCGGCCGACTGAGGTCCGTTACGCCGCCGGCTTTACGGACAGCCACGCCGCGATGACGAAGGCGGGCAGGCGGCCGAGCGCCGCGTCGTCCCGGCCGGTCTCCTCCTGCCATGCCCGGTGGCGGTCCAGCGCGTTGCGCAGGGCGGCCGCACGCTCCGCCGCGGGGACGGCGGACAGGGCGGTGTCCAGGCTGGTGAGGTAGGGCGGGAATTCCGCGTTTGCGCCGGCGAGGCCGCGTTCCGTTCCCTCGGGGTCGAACCACGCCTCCGCGGCGGCGGTGTCGGCGCTGGGCGGGACGACCATGCCGCCGACATAGCCGGTGGGCTGGACCACCTTCCACCCCTTGCGGCTCGGCCCGGTGGTCCAGCCGAGCGCGCGGGCGACCTCCATCGTCGCGGCGCGGGTCGGCGCCTGACGGGTGATGCGGTCCAGGAGATCGGTCAGGTCGGCGGCGGGCATCGGGGCGCTCCTTTGATAACCGACTGGTGATGAACCAACCGGATGGTCCTCAACGTACAACATCGGTGGCGGGCGGGACGAGGACAGCCTATCTGGGATACGGCCCATCAGGCGAGAGGGAGCGGTGCGGAAAAGAATGACGGCCACCATCCTGGTGATTTTGATGACGCTGGTCCTGCTTCTGGCCGGTCCGGCCTTCGTGATCGCGTCGGGAACGGCGACGCTCGGTGTCGACTGGAGCCGGGCGGACCGCAGGTCCGTCGGCCTCGCGCCCGATCCCGCCACGACGCCGGAGGCGGTGGTGCAGGTCTACGCCGCCCGCGCCCTGTCCTGGCGCGGCGCCTTCGGCACGCACCCCTGGTTCGCGGTGAAGCCGGCGGGGGCGTCGGCCTACACCGTCTATGAGGTGGTCGGCTGGCGGGTCTACCGCGGCCTGCCGGCGGTGGCAGTCAGCAACCGCGACCCGGACGGGCGCTGGTTCGGCTCCGCCCCCGCCGTGCTGGCCGAGTTGCGCGGCCCCGCCGCCGAAGCCGCCATCCCCAAGATCGCCGAGGCCGCCCGGAGCTACCCCTACGCCGGAGAATACCGCATCTGGCCCGGCCCCAACAGCAACACCTTCGCCGCCTGGGTGGGGCGGGCGGTGCCGGACCTCCGGCTCGACCTGCCCTCCACGGCGCTGGGCAAGGATTATCTGGGCACCGACGTGATCGCGCGGGCGCCCAGCGGCACCGGCTGGCAGGTCAGCCTGTTCGGCATCGCCGGCCTGCTCCTGGCCAAGGAGGAGGGGTTCGAGGTCAATCTGCTCGGCATGACCTTCGGGGTCGATCCCTTCGATCTCGCGGTCAAGATCCCGGGTGTCGGGCGGGTGGCGCTGAACGCCCCCGCCCCGACGGCCCCGGCCGCCGACAGCCCGCCTCCGGGCTGAACCTCAGGTCTCCTCGTCGGCGGCGGACATGCCGGTGCCGGCGGGGCCGAGCGGCGGGTTGCCGCGCTTGAGGCCGAGCCGGGTCATGCAGTCCCACGCCTCCTCCGCCGTGTCGGCGATGTCGAACAGTTCCAGGTCGCCGGCGCTGATCATGCCGTGGTCGGCCAGGGCGCGGAAGTTCACAACCTCGTTCCAGTAGTCGCGCCCGACGAAGACGATGGGCAGGCGCGACGCCTTGTTGGTGTTGCGCAGGTTCAGGATCTCGAACGCCTCGTCGAAAGTGCCGAAACCGCCGGGGAAGATCGCCAGCCCGTTGGCGCGCATCGCCAGATGCATTTTCCGGATGGCGAAATAATGGAAGCGGAAGGTCAGCTCCGGCGTGCTGTAGGGGTTGGGGTGCGGCTCCTGCGGCAGGCTGATGTTGAAGCCGATGCTCGGCGCCCCGGCCTCCTGCGCGCCGCGGTTGGCGGCCTCCATCAGGCCGGGACCGCCGCCGGTGGCGATCACGTTGTCGCGCTGCCCGTCCTCGGTGGGCGCCAGCGCGCCGCCGCGTTCCGACACGATGCGGCCGAAGGTCCGCGCCTCCTCGTACCAGGCCGCCTGCTTGGCCCGCCGTTCGGCCTGTTGCCGCTCCTCGGGCGTCCGGGCGGCGCTGAGAAGCTGTTCCGCCCGTTCGGGCGAGGGGACCCGCGCGCTGCCGTAGACCACGATGGTGGAGCGGATGCCCCAGGCTTTCAGCTCCGCTTCCGGCTTGGCGTATTCAAGCATGAAGCGCACGCCGCGCATCGGCTCGCTCAACAGGAAATCGCGGTCCTCGAAGGCGATGCGGTAGGCGGCGGATTCGTGGTTCGGTCGGCTGTCCTTCATGCTGTGCTCCGAATGGGGACGGGGACGGCTTCTGGTCATGTGGGGTCGCGGACGGCTCGCTGCCCGGACTCAAAGGGTTTGCATTCAAAGGAATTGTGCCGCAGACCGGAGGGAGGCGGAAGGGAAACCGCGTCCGCGTCTTTCCATGAGCCTCCGCCCTGCCCACATCATGGTTCAGGCGCGTCTGCGTCCGGCCGTCCGCCGTCTTGTCCGCGTCTTGCTTGTAAGGGGTCACGTTGACCAGCATCGAGCCGCCATGGCCATCGGATGAGCGCGCCCGGCTCGCCCGGCTGAAGAGCTACGGCGTGCTGGACACGCCGCCCGAAGCGGCCTTCGACCGGCTGGCCCGGCTGGGCGCCCGCCATTTCGGCGTGCCCATCGTCATGGTCAATCTGGTGGACGAGACGCGGCAATGGTGCAAGGCCGGCTATGGGCTGGACACGATGGTCCTTGAACGACGGCTGTCCTTCTGCGCCCACACCATCCTCGACGACGCGGCGCTGGTCGTGCGCGACACGCGGGAGGACAAGCGCTTCGCCGACCACGAGCTGGTGGCCGGGCCGCCGCATCTGCGCTTCTACGCCGGGGCGCCGCTGATCGCGCCGGACGGGCTGCGGATCGGAACCTATTCCCTGCTCGACCACCAGCCCCACCCGGAATTCAGCGCGGAGGATGAGCGGGACCTGGAGGAATTCGCCCGCCTCGCCATGCACGAGATGGAGTCCCAGGCCGCCCACCGCGCCGCCCAGGCGGCGGAAGCGCTGCTGCGGGACAAGAACGCCCTGCTGGAAAGCCTTCTGGAGAGCGTCACCGACCCGATCTTCGCCAAGGACCGGGACCGCCACTTCACCCTGGTCAACTCCGCGACCGCGCGCCTGTTCGGGCTGACGCGGGAAGAGGTGGTGGGCCTGACCGACGAGGACCTGTTCCCGCCGGAGGAGGCTGTACGGCTCGACGACCTGTGCGGGCGGGTGATCGCCACCGGGCGGGAAGAGACGGTGGAGGAGGAACTGCCCTTTCCGACGGAGGAGGGCACACGCGTTCTGATGATCAGCGTGATGCCGCTGCGCGACGCCTGGGGGAAGGCCATCGGCGTCGTCGGGGTGGCCCGCGACATCACCGCCCGCAAGCGGGCGGAGGAGGCGCTGCGGTCGAGCGAGGCGCGGTTCCGCACGCTGGTGGACAACACGCCGCTGCTCATGTGGATCAACCGTTCGGACGGCACCCCCGAATACTACAACGTGGAGCTTTGCTCCTACACCGGGCAGGACGTCGAGAGCATGTCCACCTGGAAGACCATCCATCCGGACGACCGTCAGGGCTTCATCGCGCTGCGGACGCGCTCCATCGTCGCGGGCACGCCTTATCAGAGCAACGTCCGGATCCGGCGCGCCGACGGGGCGTGGCGCTGGCACCAGTGCCGCGTGGTGCCGGTGCGGGAGAAGGGGGCCATCGTCTCCTGGATCGGCACCGCGGTCGACATCCACGAGATTCGCCGCGCCCAGCAGGCGGCGGAGGAGGCCGACCGCTCCAAGGGCCGCTTCCTGGCGGCGGCCAGCCACGACCTGCGCCAGCCCATGCAGTCGATCCTGCTGTTCGCCGGAGCGCTGGCCCCCCACGTCACCGGCGAGGCCGGGCTGCGGGCGCTGGACCGGCTCCAGCAGGGGCTGGACACGCTGAAGGATCTGCTGGACAGCCTGCTCGACGTGTCGCGCCTCGACGCCGGGGTCGTGGCGCCGCAGATCGAGGAGTTTCCGGTCACCGACCTGCTCGTCCCGCTGTCCGCGGCCTACGCCCCGCTGGCCGAGGCCAAGGGGCTGGACTGGCGGGTCGTTCCCTGCACCGGGACGGTGCGCAGCGACCGCGTCCTTCTGGGGCGGATGCTGCGCAATCTGGTCGACAACGCCATCCGCTACACCGACCGCGGCCGCGTCATGGTCGATTGCCGGCCGCAGGGGACGCGCCTGTGCGTCGAGGTGCACGACACCGGCCTGGGCATTCCGCCCGACCAGCGGGAGCGCATCTTCGAGGAGTTCCACCAGATCGGCAACCCCGAGCGCGACCGCGACCAGGGGCTCGGCCTCGGCCTCGCCATCGTGCGCCGGCTGTCGCGGCTGCTCGACCACCCGGTTGATCTGGTGTCGCGTCCGGAGCGCGGCTCGATCTTCTCCGTCAGCGTTCCGCTGGTTCGCCAGGACGCGCCGCACCCCCCGGCGACCACCCCCCGGACGGTGCGGGCCGACGCCATGACGGCGACCGGAGGCGGGCGGCTGGCCGTGGTCGTGGAGGACGACGCCATCGTTCTGATGGGACTGGCGGCGATGCTGGGCGAATGGGGGTTCGAGGTGCTGTCCGCCGGGAGCACCGGCGAGGCGCTGGAGCGCCTGCGCACGGGCGGGCGGCGGCCCGACATCGTGCTGGCCGATTACCGGCTGCGCCAGGGCCGCGTCGGCACCGAGGCCATCCTGCGCGTCCGCGACCTGTTCGGTGCCGACGTGCCGGGCCTCATCGTCACCGGGGAGATCGGTCCGGAACCGCAGCGCGACGCCGCCCGGCACGGCATCGGCCTGATGCACAAGCCGGTGACCCCCCGCCTTCTCGAAGCCGCGCTCGCCCGCCATCTTGGAGCCATCGGGCCGGCTTGAGCGTTGCTACCACCAGCGGCGCCGATGGCGCCGCCCGTGCGAGGCTTATGGAGGAGACAACAAAGTGCCATCCCTGTCGAAAGGCCTTGCCATGGTCGCCGTCGCGGCGGCGCTGGCCGGGTGCCAGTTTCCCGGCTTCCAGTCGCCGCAGCAGACGGCCACCCTGCCGCCCCCGACCGTGCCGAAGCCGCCGCCCGAGGAGCGCGGGATCTGGATCGTCGGCAGCCCGTCCATGCGGGGGGCGGTCGGCACCGCGGCCAGCCGCTTCAACAGCACGCCCGACACCCAGCCGCGCCTCGTCGCCGAGGGCACGAACGCCGGTTTCCGCAGCTTCTGCGCCGGCGTCGGGCTGGAGCATCCCGACATGGTGGTGTCCGACCGCCGCATCGGGGCGGAGGAGCAGAAACGCTGCCGCTCCAAGGGCATCACGATGATGGAGTACGAGCTTGGCCCCAAGCAGTTCGTCTACGTCAAGGACGCCCACATGATGACCATCCCCGGCGTGCGCGACTTCACGGACAGCTGGGGCGTGAAGGGCAAGCCGGTGCGCGGGGCCTGAGATCAGGCGCCCATGGCCCCCTTGGCGTTGTCGGCCTTGGCGTTGTCAGCCTTGGCGTTGTCAGCGGCGGCCTGCTTGCGGAAGAAATCCACCCCCATCTGGATGCTGCGCCCGATGTTGGCCGCGCGGTCCTCGAAGAAGGCGGCGGCCTCGGGCGTGCAGACCTCGGCCGTCGTCTCGCGGAACAGCTCCAGCCAGCGCTCGAAATGCGCCGGTCCGATGTCGAAGCGGACATGGGCGGGCAGGGGGCGCCCGTCGTAGCGGTGGGTCAGCAGGGCGACCGAGGACCAGAAGTCCATCATCTTCTGCAGATGCGGTTCCCAGTCGGTGATCGCGGCGCCGAAGACCGGGCCGAGCAGGGCATCGTCGCGGATCTTGCCGTAAAAGGTGCGGACTAGGGCTTCGATCATCGCCTCGTCGATGCCGGTCTTGGCGACGCGCTCGGCGATGGTGGCGGACTGGGGCGTGGGAACGGCGGTCTGGTCCAAGGCGGCAGGGTCCTGAAAAGAAACATGAGGCGAACAAGTCCCCGCACCATACGCGTTCCGGTGTCCCGCCGCCACCGGTGCGGCGCTCGTGATCGCCGATCCCTCCTGGGGAACGGTGGCGGGAGGAGGGGGCTTGGTCGTCCCCCATTCTCCCGCCGAGGCCTCTCACCCCCCGATCGCGGAACCGGGCTCCAAGGCGGCCTCCCGGTCCGCTTCCCTGCGGTAGCGTGCGGGAGAGACGCCCATGATCCGCCGGAACGTGGCGCTGAAGGCGCTGTCCGACAGGTAGCCGAGCGAGGCGGCGATGGCCGAGACGGGTTCCTGCCCTTGCCGCAGCCGCGTGGCGGCGAGGCGCATGCGCCAGCGCAGCAGGTAGTCGATCGGGGGCATGCCCACGCGCTCGCGGAAAGCGGCGGCGAAGCTGGAGCGCGAGCGTCCGGCGATGCCCGCCAGCTCCGCGAGCGTCCAGTTGCGGCAGGGCTCGGCGTGGATGGCGCCGAGGGCCCGGCCGATCGAGGGCTCCAGGCTGGCCGCCAGCCAGTTGGCGCCCAGCGGCGGCTGTTCGCTCAGATGCGTCCGCAAGGCGTGGATGAACATCAGCCGCAGCAGGTCGTTGCAGGCGAGCTGGGACCCCGCCGTCCCGCCGCGCCATTCGCGGTCGAGCTGCTCCAGAAGCCAGCCGACCGGGGCGGCCCCCGGTGCGCCGCCGCGGATCATCAGCAGGCGCGGCAGCAGGTCGAACAGCAGGCCGCCGTCCCACCGGTCGAACCGCACGCTGCCGCCGAGGAACCGCACCTCGTCCGCGCCGTCGGGCGCGCCATCCCCCGCATCGACGCGGGCCTCACCGCCCGGCGCCCGGAACACCTCCCGGGCCGGGACGGGCGGCAGATCCGGCGCGCTCGCCAGGACGAAGCCGCCGCGCACCACCACGAAACAGTCGCCGGCGTCGAGGCGCTGCGGCGCTTCCGTCCCGTCCGTTCCGTCCGCCCGAATCCAGCAGGTGCCCGCGGTCACCACATTGAACTTGATGGTGTCCGGAGGCTGGAAGCGGATCGACCAGTCGCCCCGGGCGGCGAGGCGCGCGGAGCACAGGGTCCGGGCCTGCATCAGGCGGAGCACATCCGACAGCACGTCGGCGGGCGCGTTCTGGACGATCACGACAGGATTCCGGACGGGGCTGGATGGATCATCCCGCGCATATAGGCGACAACGGCGTCCGACGCCATGCCTTGCCAGGAGGCCCCCCATGATTTCCCCCGACCAGACACCCATCGGGTCCGGCTTCGGCCCCGCCACCACCGCCGCCGAAGCGGTCCGCGGCATCGATCTCCGCGGGCGGGTGGCGGTGGTCACCGGCGGCTACTCCGGCATCGGTCTGGAGACGACGCGCGCGCTCGCCGAGGCCGGCGCGACGGTGATCGTGCCGGCCCGGGATCGCGACCGCGCGACGACCGCGCTGGCCGGCCTCGACCGCGTCGAACTGGAGACGCTCGACCTTGCGGACGCCGCCTCGATCGCCGCCTTCGCCCGGCGCTTCCACGGGGCCGGACGGCCGCTGTCGATCCTGGTCAACAGCGCCGGGATCATGGCGACGCCGCTTCGTCGCGACTCCGACGGGCGCGAGGGGCAGTTCGCGACGAATCATCTCGGCCATTTCCGGCTCACCCTGGCCTTGTGGCCGGCGCTCCGTGCGGCGGGCGGCGCGCGCGTCGTGGCGGTCTCGTCGCGCGCCCACCAACTCGCCGGGATCGACTTCGACGACCTCGATTTCGAACGGCGTTCCTACGACAAGTGGATCGCCTATGGCCAATCCAAGACGGCCAACGCGCTGTTCGCCGTCGCCCTGGACCGCCGCGGCCGGGAGCATGGGGTGCGCGCCTTCTCGCTGCATCCGGGACAGATCATCACCGAGCTGGGCCGCCATCTGAGCGCCGCGGAGATCGCCGGCTTCGACGCCCTGGACGCGGAGGGGCGCCCGCGCATCGACCCGTCGCGCGGCATGAAGACCGTCACGCAAGGGGCGGCGACCAACGTCTGGTGCGCGACCAGCCCGCGGCTCGCCGGCCTCGGCGGGCTCTATTGCGAGGATTGCGACGTCGCGCCGATCCACGACGCGGCGACGGGACGGCGCGGTGTGCATCCCTGGGCGGCGGACGACGCGCTGGCCGAGCGGCTGTGGCGCGTCTCGGAGACCCTGACCGGCGCCTCCCTGTCCTGACGGGTCGGCCGCGCCGGTCCACCCGCTCCGTTATCGTCCGACGGTCGATCAGGGGGTGGCGGCGAGGCGCCACTGGCCGTCGTCGCCGCGGCAGGCGGTGCCGGTGGCGGATTCCTGGCGGCCGTCGATGGTCACCTTGTGCTGGAACTCCTTGCACTCCCGACCGGCGGAATCACGCCCGGCGCGGATCGGGGTGATGGTGCCGCCGGTGTTGGCGCTGTCCGGGCTGTTCCAGCGGATGGTCTGGCCGACCGGCGCGTCGAGCGCGCGGGTCTCCGCGCTCTGCGCCGCGTCGCGGCTGCCGGGGCTCAGCTGCTCCATCAGGTAGCCGCCGGCGAAGTAGCCGAGCAGGCCGCCGGCGCCGATGGCCAGCAGGTTGCCGCTGCCCTTGCCGATCTGCGACCCGGCGAGCGCCCCGACGGCGGCCCCGCCCAGCTTGCCCAGCAGGTCGTTGTCGATGCCGAAGGTGGTGTTGCCGCCGTTGCCCTGGGGGTTGGTCTGGGTCGGCGCGCCGTAACCGCCCTGGCTGAACACCTGCGCCGCGGCGGGCGCGGCGGTCAGGGGAAGGGCGACGGACAGGCCAAGACAAAGGACCGAGGCGAAGCGAATCCCGGACAGACGGACAGCAGGCACGTCGGCTACTCCTTTATTGCAACGCGACCGTCATCTGAGCACCGCGGCCCCGTTCAAGGTTGGGGCAAAAGGGCGACAATGACCTTTCAGAGACGGCCCTGGACAGAAATGGCAATCGTCAGGCGCTCTTCAACTCCGGGCAGGCGTCCGCCACGCTGCCGCCCAGCGCCTTGCGGACGGCGCGGGCGAGGTCGCGGTCGCGGTAGGGCTTGATCAGGAACTCCGCACCCGGCCCCTCGCCGGTCAATCCGCCGGCCACGCCATGGGCGTAGCCGGAGGCGTACAGCGCCTTCAGGGCGGGATGGCGCCGCTGCGCCTCCTGGGCGAGTTCCAGCCCGTTCATGCCGCCCGGCATCACCACGTCGGTGAAGAGCAGGTCCACCCGCGGCTCCCCGGCCAGCACGGCCAGCGCCTCCGGCCCGTTCTCCGCCTCGACCACGGTGTAGCCCAGATCCTGGAGGGTCAGGACGGCGACCTGACGCACGTCGCGGTCGTCGTCCACCACCAGGATCACCTCGCCCTGGCCGGGCAGCGGACCGCTGTCCTCGCTCTCCTCGCACGCCTTCGCCCGACGGGCGGCCACCGGCGCGCAGGGCAGATGGAGGTGGAAGGAGGTGCCGCGCCCCGGCTCGCTCTCCACCCGGATCAGCCCGCCCGACTGCTTGACGAAGCCGTGGATCATGCTCAGCCCCAGCCCGGTGCCCTTCCCGATCTCCTTGGTCGTGAAGAAGGGCTCGAAGGCGCGGGCCAGGACCTCCGGCGGCATGCCGCAGCCGGTGTCGCTCACGGTCATCCGCACATAGCGTCCGGGGTTCAGCTCGGCATCCCCCTCCTCGGCCTCCACCATCGCGGTGGCGATGGTCAGCTTTCCGCCCGCCGGCATGGCGTCGCGCGCGTTGATGACGAGGTTCAGCAGGGCCGACTCCGCCTGCGTGCGATCGACGAGCGCCGGGCACAGCGACGGCGCGCTGTCGATCTCGACGGTGATCGCCGAGCCGAGCGTGCGCTCCATCAGCTCGCCCATGTTGCGGACCAGCGCCTCCATGTCCACGCTCTCGGGGTGGAGTTGCTGGCGCCGTGCGAAGGCGAGCAGCCGACGCGTCAGGTCGGAGCAGCGCAGCGACGCCTGAAGGGCCATCTCCACCCGCCGCGCCGCCTTGGGGTCGTCGAAGGCCATGCGGCCCAGCCGCTCCAGGCTGCCGATGACCACGGTCAGCATGTTGTTGAAGTCGTGGGCGATGCCCCCGGTCAGCTGCCCGATCGTCTCCATCTTCTGGACATGGGCGAGCTGCAGCTGAAGCTCCCGCGTGTCGGTGACGTCCAGCACCGTGCCGCACAGCTCCGGCGGGCGGCCGTTCTCGCCCGGCAACAGCATGGCCTTCTCCAGAAGCGTGCGGTACTGCCCGTCGGCGGCGCGCCAGCGGTACTCGACGGTGGACACGCCGCCCTGCCGCATCGCCTCGAACTGGACGGCGGCGCGCTCGCGGTCGTCGGGATGCAGGCGCGATTCCCAGAAGCCGCCGTCCGTCAGGAAGCGTTCGGCGGGGAAGCCGAACAGCGCCTCGACATTCTCGGTGACGTAGCGGAAGGGCGTGCCGCGCTCCGGTCCGGCGGTGTAGAGCAGGATCGGCAGGGAGCGGGCGATCATCGCCTGCCGCTCCTCCGACCGGCGCAGCGCCTGCTCGGCCTCCAGCTTCTCGGCCCGCACGCGGTAGTTCTCGGCCATCAGCCGCTCGCGCAGGGCGGCCTGGCGCTTGACCTCCTCCGTCTTGCGGTACAGCTCGACGAAGACGGTGACCTTGCTGCGCAGGATGACCGGGTCCACCGGCTTGAACATGTAGTCGACCGCCCCCGCGGAATAGCCGCGGAAGATGTGCATCTCGTCCTTGTTGATGGCGGTCAGGAAGAGGATGGGGATGTGCCGCGACTTGCGGCGGTTGCGGATCAGCTCCGCCGTCTCGTAGCCGTCCATGCCCGGCATGTGGACGTCCATCAGGATCGCCGCGAAGTCCTGGTCGAGCACGCGCTTCAGCGCTTCCTCGCCGGAGCGGGCGAGGATCACCGTGGCGTCCAGGTCGGCCAGGGTCTCCCGCATCGCCAGCAGGTTCCGGGGATCGTCGTCCACCACGAGCACGCGGACCTCCGGCGGGGGCAGGGTGGCGTCCTCGATCTCGGCGAAGCTCGGGATTTGGGTGTGGGGCATGGGCGTCTCCTCACTCCCGTCCGGCATCGTGGCGCGCGGCGCCGTCATCGCCCTGCCGGCGCCCGGCCCAGACCCGCAGCAGCGACAGCAGGTGATCGATGTCCACCGGCTTGGCGAGATAGTCGGTCGCCCCCGCCTCGATGCACTTCTCGCGGTCGCCCTTCATCGCCTTGGCGGTGACGGCGATCACCGGCAGGCCGCGTCCCGCCGTGGTTGCGCGGATTTCCCGGATGGTCTGGTAGCCGTCCATCAGCGGCATCATGATGTCCACCAGCGCCACGTCGAGGTCGGGGTGCGCCTTCAGCAACTCCAGCCCCTCCGGCCCGCTTTCGGCGTGCAGCACCGTCATGTCGTGGGCCTCCAGGACGCTGGCGAGCGAGAAGATGTTGCGGAAATCGTCGTCCACGATCAGCGCCTTGCGCCCCGCCAGCACCGGGTCGCGCTGGCGGATCTGGTCGAGCGCGTTGCGCTTGTCGTCGGGCAGCCGGTCCACCGCCCGGTGCAGGAACAGCGCCGTCTCGTCCAGCAGCGAGTCCGCGGAATGGACACTGCGCAGCACCACCGTCTCGGCCAGCCGGCGCAGCCGCGCCTCGTCCTCCGGCGCGATGGCGTCGCTGACATAGGCGACGACCGGCATCCAGGCGGTGGAATCGCGGGTGCGCAGGCTGTCGATCAGCTCGAAATCGCTGGGCTGGGGGATCGTCAGGTCGAGCACCATGCAGTCGAACCGCTCCTGCGCCAGCAGGGCGCGGGCGGCCTCGGCGGAGGTGACGGTCCTGATGTCGATGTCGTCCCCGCCCCCGCTTCCGCCCCCATTGCCGCCCTTGTCGTGGTCGATCAGGCCGGCGATGCCGCCGGTCTCCGGGTTGGGCAGCTTCTCGACGATCAGCAGCCGGCGCTGGTGGCGCTCCACGAAGCCCTTGACCTTGGCGAGGGCGGCGAAGATCGCTTCGCGGTCGGCCGGCTTCTCGGTGTAGTCGAAGGCCCCCATGGCGAGGCCGCGGCGCCGCTCCTCCTTGGCGGAGATGACGTGCACCGGGATGTGGCGGGTGTGCGGGTCGCGCTTCAGCAGGTCGAGCAACGCCCAGCCGTCGATGTCCGGCAGGCCGATGTCCAGCATCACCGCGTCCGGACGGTATTTGCGCGCCATCGGCATGGCCGGGCTTCCGGCGTGGGAGAGGATCGCCTTGAACCCCTTCTCCCGCGCCAGATCGACCAGGATCGAGGCGAATTTCACGTCGTCCTCGACGATCAGCACCACCGGGTCGCCGGGGCGGATGCGCTCGCGGTCGTCGGCGACGGGGTGGTTCTGCGGCAGCGCCAGCCGTTCCTCCGGTCCCGGCACGACGATGGGCCGTGTCGGCGTGGGGAAGGGGGCCAGTTTCGGCGCCGGGTCGCCGTAGCGGGCGATGTCGAACGCCATCGGCACGTAGAGCGTGAAGGCGCTGCCCGCCCCGGACTCGCTCTGCACACGGATCTCGCCGCCCAGCAGGCGGGCGATCTCACGGCTGATCGACAGGCCGAGGCCGGTGCCGCCGTATTTGCGGCTGGTCGTGCCGTCGGCCTGCTGGAACGCCTCGAAGATGATGCGCTGCTTGTTCTCGGGGATGCCGATGCCGGTGTCGACGACGGTGAAGGCCAGCACCCCCTCGGCCGCGTTCAGCACGGGGTGGGCGGCGCTCCAGCCCTCGCTCGCCAGCCCGACCCGGAAGGTGACGCCGCCGGTCTCGGTGAATTTGAAGGCGTTGGACAGCAGGTTGTTCAGCACCTGCTCCAGCCGCTTCTGGTCGGTCTGGATGGCCGCGGGCAGCGGCTGGGTCATGTCGATGTCGAAGCGCAGCCCCTTCTCCTCGGCCAGCTGGGCAAAGGTGCGTTCGACATGGCCGCGCAGGTCGTCCAGCACCACCGCGCCGATCTCCAGCGTGACCGTGCCGGATTCGATCTTGGACAGGTCCAGGATGTCGTTGATGAGGTTCAGCAGGTCGGACCCGGCGGCATTGATCGTGCGGGCGAACTCCACCTGCCGGGGGGTCAGGTTGTGGTCGCCGTTGTCGGACAGCAGCTTGGACAGGATGAGCAGGCTGTTCAGCGGGGTGCGCAGCTCGTGGCTCATGTTCGCCAGGAACTGCGACTTGTATTTGGAGGTGAGGGAGAGCTGTTCCGCCTTCTCCTCCAGCGCCTCGTTGGTCTGGCGCAGCTTCTCCTGCTGGGCCATCAGCAGCTCCTCCGACTGGCGGAGCGAGGCGGCCTGCTGCTCCAGCCGCTCGTTGGTAGTCTTCAGCTCCTCCTGCTGGCTCTGCAACTCGGCGGTCAGGCGCTGCGACTGCTTGAGCAGCCCTTCGGTCCGCATGTTGGTGGCGATGGTGTTGAGGACGATCCCGATGCTTTCCGTCAGCTGCTCCAGGAAGGAGCGGTGCGTCTCGCTGAAATGGCCGAAGGAGGCCAGCTCCAGCACGGCGTTCACCTCGTTTTCGAACAGCACGGGCAGGACGATGATGTTCAGCGGCGCCGCCTCGCCGAGGCCGGAGCTGATCCGCACATAGTCCTTCGGCACGTTGGTCAGCAGGATCGGCTTCTTCTCGTGGGCGCACTGGCCGACCAGTCCCTGCTTCAGCGTGAAGCGGGCGCCCAGCCCGTCGCGCTCCTTCAGGGCGTAGCTGGCGACCAGATCGAGGACCGGCTCGTCGCCCTCGCGGCTGGTGACGTAGAAGACGCCGTGCTGGGCGTTCACCAGCGGCGCGATTTCCGACAGGATCATGTTGGTGACGGTGACCAGATCGCGCTCGCCCTGGAGCATCCGGGTGAACTTGGCGATGTTGGTCTTCAGCCAGTCCTGTTCCGCGTTCTTCTGCGTCGTGTCGCGCAGATTGCGGATCATCTCGTTGATGTTGTCCTTCAGCGCCGCCACCTCGCCCGACGCCTCCACGGCGATGGAGCGGGTGAGGTCGCCCTTGGTCACCGCGGTCGCCACCTCGGCGATGGCGCGCACCTGGGTGGTCAGGTTGGCGGCGAGCTGGTTCACGTTGTCGGTCAGATCGCCCCACACGCCGGTGGCGCCGGGCACCTTGGCCTGACCGCCCAGCTTGCCTTCGATGCCGACCTCGCGCGCCACGTTGGTGACCTGATCGGCGAAGATCGCCAGCGTCTCGATCACGCCGTTGATGGTGTCGGCCAGCGCCGCGATCTCGCCGCGCGCCGCCACGGTGAGCTTGCGCTTCAGGTTGCCCTCGGCGACCGCCGTCACGACCTCGGCGATGCCGCGCACCTGACCGGTCAGGTTGGCGGCCATCATGTTGACGTTGTCGGTGAGGTCCTTCCAGGTGCCGGCGACCCCCTTCACCTGGGCCTGACCGCCGAGCTTGCCTTCGGTGCCGACCTCGCGCGCCACGCGGGTGACCTCGCTGGCGAAGCTGTTGAGCTGGTCGACCATCGTGTTGATGGTGTCCTTCAGCTCCAGGATCTCGCCCTTCACGTCGACGGTGATCTTGCGCGACAGGTCGCCGTTGGCCACCGCCGTGGTCACGTCGGCGATGTTGCGCACCTGATTGGTCAGGTTGCCGGTCAGCAGGTTGACGTTGTCGGTAAGGTCCTTCCAGGTGCCGGCGACCCCCTTCACCTGGGCCTGCCCGCCCAACTTGCCCTCGCTGCCGACCTCGCGCGCCACGCGGGTGACTTCCGAAGCGAAGCTGTTGAGCTGATCGACCATCGTGTTGATGGTGTCCTTCAGCTCGCGGATTTCGCCCTTCACGTCCACGGTGATCTTGCGCGACAGGTCGCCCTTCGCCACCGCCGTGGTGACCTCCGCGATGTTGCGGACCTGACTGGTCAGGTTGGTCGCCATCGCGTTGACGTTGTCGGTGAGGTCCTTCCAGGTGCCGGCGACCCCCTTCACCTGGGCCTGCCCGCCCAGCTTGCCTTCGGTGCCGACCTCGCGCGCCACGCGGGTGACTTCCGAGGCGAAGCTGTTGAGCTGGTCGACCATCGTGTTGATGGTGTCCTTCAGCTCGCGGATCTCGCCCTTCACGTCCACGGTGATCTTGCGCGACAGGTCGCCGTTGGCCACCGCCGTGGTCACGTCGGCGATGTTGCGCACCTGATTGGTCAGGTTGCCGGTCAGCAGGTTGACGTTGTCGGTAAGGTCCTTCCAGGTGCCGGCGACCCCCTTCACCTGGGCCTGCCCGCCCAACTTGCCCTCGCTGCCGACCTCGCGGGCGACGCGGGTGACCTCGCTGGCGAAGCTGTTGAGCTGGTCGACCATCGTGTTGATGGTGTCCTTCAGCTCGCGGATTTCGCCCTTCACATCGACGGTGATCTTGCGCGACAGGTCGCCCTTCGCCACCGCCGTGGTGACGTCGGCGATGTTGCGCACCTGGGCCGTCAGGTTGGCGGCCATCAGATTGACGTTGTCGGTGAGGTCCTTCCAGGTGCCGGCGACGTCCTTCACCTGGGCCTGCTCGCCCAGCTTGCCCTCGATGCCGACCTCGCGCGCCACCCGGGTCAGCTCCGCCGTCACGGTGACGAGCTGCTCGACCATCCGGTTGACCGTCCGGGCGGTGTGCAGGAATTCGCCCTGGAGCGGGCGCCCGTCGACCTCCAGCGGCATGGACTGCGACAGGTCGCCCTTGGCGACCGCGCCGATGACGCGGGCCATCTCCTGGGTCGGCTGCGTCAGGTCGGTCACCATGGCGTTGACGCTGTCCACGCAGGCGCCCCAGCCGCCCGACGCGGTGGGCAGGCGGACGCGCTGGCCGATACGGCCCTCCTTGCCGATGGCGACGCTGACCCGGCCGACGTCCTCCACCAGGGCTTCGTTCATCTCCACCACGTCGTTGAAGGCGGCGGCGATCTCGCCGTCCAGCCCGTCCAGGTCCAGCGGCAGGCGCACGGAGAAGTCGCCCTTGCGGAACTGGCGCAGCGCGCGCAGGAGAAGTTGTGGGGAAAGCCGGTCGTGAGCGTCCGTCATCGTCATGACGCGATGGTCCCTAAGAAGTCCAGGCCTGTGTCTCGGTTGTCCCCTTGCGCACGGTCGGCGCGCGCCCGGCGGAACGCCGGAATGGCCGCGCGCCGGAGCGGCGCAGCCATGGGACGGCAAGCGGAAGGCGGCGGGAGCTAATGCCGGGGGGCGGCGTTGTTGAGCAGGGTCTTCAGCTGGCGCTCGTCGTAGGGCTTCTGGATGAAGCCGTGCGGGCCGGCGGCGCGGGCGCGCTCCAGCAGGACGGGATCGCTGGCCCCGGACATGAAGATGCTGCCCACGGCGAAGCGCTCGCGCAGCGCCTGCGCGGTCTCGATGCCGTCCTGCGGACCGGCGAGGCCGATGTCCACCAGGGCCAGGGCGGGGCGCTCCCGCTCCGCGATCTTCAGCGCGTCGGCGGCGTTGGCGGCGACGCCGCAGACCTCGTAGGACAGCTCCTCCAGCATATCGGTCAGATACATGGCGACGATCGTCTCATCCTCGACGACCAGGACCCGCACGGGGGCGGCTGCGGCGGGTGCGGTCCCGTCCGCCCCGGCCCGTGGTGACCTGTTGATCGGGTTGGTCATCCCTTATCCCTCTTGTCGTTCTGCCGGCTGCGGTGCCGGGACGGCGCTGGTGAGACGCCCATCCTGCCCGCCGCCGGAACCCGAGCGGAGACGTCGGATACCGGCGAAGCTGACCGGGACGAGTAGCACGGAGGGGTGAGGCAATTAAGGGAGAAAAGGTCAAATACCCCCTACAGGTTATGCCCAATAGAGTGAGCGCTCTCCAAAAGAGGGCGCGCCTATTCCTTAGCCTCGATGTGGAATAGCACGAATCGGGAGCGTTTGGGGCGTCTTTGCTTTGCGTCGATTGAAATACACGGCGCAAATGCGCGGCTGCCATGTCGCGATGTGCGGACTTCTTAACAATTTTTCAAGCAATTTTACGCGTAAGCTTGTTTCTGTCCACGAGGCGGGCGTGGAGTCGACCATTGGGGTGCTGGGGACCGGGATGAGCGTTGCCCCGACAAACGGGCCGGGCGATGGAGCGGAGCTGAGCCTGGAGGATCTGGCGCAGGCCATCCGAGCCCACCGGCTCTATCTGGCGGCGCGCCCGAACGGCCTGCGTCTTCAGATGAAGGCGGCGGACCTGACCGGCTTCGACCTGTCGGGGCTGGCTCTGTCGGACGCCATCCTGACCGGAGCGAATTTCCGGCGCAGCGTTCTCCGGCGCTGCAATTTCGATGGGGCGGATCTGTTCGGCGCCAGCTTCGTGTCCGCCGACCTGCGGGAGGCCTCGCTGGTCGGGGCGGACATGCGCGGGGCCAACTTCACCAAGGCGTGCCTGCGCAACACCCTGTTCGAACGCGCGGACCTGCGCCCGGGACAGCTCGTGCTGTGGAAGGACCGGCGCAAGGCCCGGCAGGAGGCGGCGCTGCGGGAAGCCGTCCTGGTCAACGCGAATTTCACCGACGCCGACCTGACCGGCGCCAACCTGACCCGCGCCAGCCTGGAAGGGGCGGATTTCAGCAACGCCGCACTGTTCGGCGCCAATCTCAGCGGCGCCGATCTGCGCGGCGCCGATTTCAGCATGGCGAAGCTGAAGGGCGCCATCCTGAACAACGCCGCCGTCGCCGGCGCCACCTTTCAGGGCGCCGACCTGCGCGACGCCGAACTGCGCAACGTCGCCATGGCCACCGCCGACTGGGCGGAGGCGCGGATGATGGGCGCCATCTACCACCGCAACCAGTCGGACTTCCCGCCGGAAATCCGGGAGGGGCTGGATGGCCATGTCCGGTGGATCAACAGCAACGGCAAGCAGGGCAAGCGGTTCGACGTGTCCGACGCGGCCTTCGTCGGGACGGATTTCGACGGCTGCGACCTGAGCGGGGCGATCTTCCGCAACTGCGACTTCACGCGGGCGACCTTCCGGGACAGCAAGCTGCAGATCGCCCAGTTTCCCGGCTGCCGCATGCGCGAGACCTGTTTCGAGAATTCGGAACTGTCCGGCGCCAGCTTCGAAGGCTGCGACCTGACCCGCGCCATGATGCGCAACGCGGTGATGCGCGCCATCGAGCTTCTGTCGGCGAGCGGCGAATCCACCGGGCGCATGTGGCCGACCAATCTGCGCAACGCCCAATTGGCCGACAGCGACATCCGCGGCGCCGATCTGCGGGGCGCGCGGCTGACCGGGGCGGACCTGACCAACTGCAATCTGTCGGGCGCCGACCTGCGCGACACCGACATCGACAAGGCCAACACCACCGGAACGACGCTGGTCCATTGCCGGTTGAAGTGACCGCGAAATTTAATCCCGAAAAATTTTCGCAAAGAGTTGGTCATTTTGTCGCAGGGCATGCCCTCTGCCCATTCCCGGCATTGTGCATGCCAGCATACCAGGATTAAAACGCCGGCCGAGGTGGCGGCTGGTTTCCCATGCCGCTTGTCATGATCAAGACGAAGTAACGGGCCGGCAGTCGCCGCGCGCCGAAGCGACGAATATTGTTCATGGCAAAGCGAAGAACGCAGGACGTCCTGCGGGCTTTGGGTGGTCGTGCCTGTCTTTTAGGCATTGGAAATCGAGGATAGCGCAATGAAGCGTCGTGTTGCCGTTCTGGCCTTCGGCCTGTTCGCCACCCTTCCCGGCATCGCCTCGGCGCAGGACGCCGATGCGGGCGAGAAGGTGTTCAACCAGTGCAAGGCTTGCCACACCATCGAGGCCGGCGGCCCCAACCGCGTCGGCCCGAACCTGCACGGCGTCGTCGGCCGTCCGTCGGGCTCCATCGAGAGCTTCAAGTACTCCGACGCGATGAAGGGCGCCGGGCTCACCTGGGACGAGGCCAATCTCGACAAGTATCTGACCGATCCGAAGGGCACCGTCCCCGGCAACAAGATGGCCTTTGCCGGCGTGAAGAACGAGCAGGCCCGCAAGGACCTGATCGCCTTCCTGAAGAAGAACAGCTGACGCGTCCGACAGACGATGCCCAGTGCGGCCGGGAGGGGCAGCGGCCCCTCCCGTGACCGGCGCCCGATGGCGCCGGCCACCGCTGCGTTCCTTTGGTGGGAGGACAGGCGGTTGCCAGGACACACCCGTTCGGGCAGGCCTGTCCGCTCCCCGGCTGTCCATCCTATGAGGATGGTTCCGATCAACCTGCCCTTGTGGGCAGGGCACCCGTAAAAGCGCCCATTGCCAGGCACAAGGAGAACGACAGGCTGTTGGGGGTCCGGTGCGTCCCAACGCAAGATTGCATAACGGGAGGTCGGAATGCCCATGCTGCGAACCGCGGCCCTAGCCGCCGTGTCCATCCTCGCGCTCGCCGCCTGCTCGAGCGAGCCGGGGCTCGTGCCACCGATGGGCAACTCCGGTGCCTCCGCGTCCCAGGTGGGAAGCGCCGGGTCAGGCGCCTCCTCGACGCTGACGGTGGCGGACCAGTCCTTCCTGACCCAGGCGGCCTATGGCGGCTTCGGCGAGGTGGCGATGGGCACGCTGGCCCAGCGGCAGGCGTCCAGCGCCACCGTGCGCGACCTCGGCCGGCGCATCGCCGCCGACCACACCCAGGCCAACCGGGATCTCGCCCGGCTCGCCCAAGCCAAGGGCGTCACGCCGCCCACCGCCCCGGACCCCGGCCGGCAGGCGGTCGCCGACGCGTTGGCCTCGCTTCAGGGAGCCGCGTTCGACCGGCAGTATCTGCAGCAGCAGATCGCCGAGCACGAGGTGTCGATCGCCCTGTTCAACGCGCAGGCCCAGGGTGGGACCGACCCGGACATCCGGGCCTTTGCCGCCAAATGGCTGCCCGGTCTGCAGATGCACGCGCGCGACCTGCGCGCGCTCGGCAGCCCGCTGGCGCAACTGCGGTAGCGGCCGGGATTCCGCGGTCAAGCCCGGCGGATCGGCCGCGGGCTTGACCCGATCCGCCTCAGGCGACCGCGGGAAGCGGGCGCAGGCCGGCGGTGAGGCGCTGGACATCCGTGGAGAACCGGTCGGCGATGTCCGGCGTCAGCTCGAACCGGACATGCAGATCCTGCTCCTTGCCCCCCAGCACCGCGAAGGGGATGGAGACGGCGCAGCCGGGAATGGTCAGCACGCCGCGGCTGCCCACCTGCGACCGGTCCAGGCCGCGGATGGTGGCGCCGCCTTCCGACAGGTTGGTGAGCTGTCCCGACAGCGATCCCACCGCCCCGGCGACGGTGCAGGGCAGGTTGACCTCGAAGCGCGGGGCGCGGCGGCGGTCCACCTCCGGCGTGGCGGTGCGCACGGCGCGCACCAGCATCTCGCGGAGATGGTCGATGCTCCCCGCCACGTCGGACGCGACCCGGCGCACCTCGTCGGCGCGGCTGCCGGTCACCGCCGCTTCCTCCGACACATGGGCGATGCGGGATGACACCTCCTGCGCGGCGGCGGCGGTCTGGCCGACGTTGCGGGAAATCTCGCTGGTCGCCGCCCCCTGCTCGTCCATGGCGCTGGCGATGCTGCTGGCGACCCCGTCGATCTCGGTGATGGTCCGCCCGATGTCCTGCACCGCGTCGACGGCCCCGGCGGTCATGCTCTGCAGGTCGGTGATCTGGCGGGAAATCTCCTCCGCCGACTTGGAGGTCTGGGTGGCGAGGTTCTTCACCTCCTGGGCCACCACGGCGAAGCCCTTGCCCGCCTCGCCGGCGCGCGCCGCCTCGATGGTCGCGTTCAGCGCCAGGAGGTTGGTCTGGCTGGCGATGTCCTGGATGAAGGTGGCGACCTCCCCGATGTGGCCGATGGCCTCGGACAGGGACAGCACCACGTCCTCGGTCTTGCGGCCGCTTTCCACCGCGCGGCGGGAGATCTGGCTGGCGAAGGTGACCTGGCCGGTGATCTCGGCGATGGAGGCGGTGAGCTGGTCGGTGGCCGCCGCCACGGCCTGGGCGTTGCCCAGCGCCTGTTCCGCCGCCGCCGCCACGCTCTGCGAGTTGGCGGAGACGGTCTCGGCGGAGCTGGCCATCGCCTGGGCGTTGCTGTCCATCGAGACGGAGCGCTCGGCGACGCGGTCCACGGCGGTGCGGGTTTCCTGCTCCACCGTGCGGGCCATGGATTCCAGGGCGGCGATCTTGGCGGCCTCGGCCTCGCGGCGCTCACGCTCCTGCGCCTCGCGCAGGCGCTGGTTGTCGATGCCCTTCTGGCGGAAGACCTCGACCGTCTTGGCCATCGCACCGATCTCGTCCTGGCGGTCCAGGCCGGGCACCGTCACCTCGTAGCGCTCGTCGGCCAGTTGGAACATGGTGCCGCGGATCTGGTCCAGCGTGCGGAACTGGCGCCGGACCACCAGCAGCATCACCAGGGCCATGCCGACGGTGATGACCGCCGCCACCTGGATGACGTTGGGAACCACCTCCTCCAGCACGCGCAACGCGACACTCTTCTTCAGGCCGACGAACAGGACGCCGATCACCTCGCCGTTCTGGTCGATGATCGGGTCGTAGGCGGTGAAATAGGCCTCGCCCAGGATGTCGGCCTCGCCGCGGAAGGGCTCCTTGCCGTCGATGACGGCGCTGTAGACCGGGCCGCGGGCCAGCTTCGTCCCGACGGCCCGGCTGCCGTCCGGGTTGTGGATGTTGGTCGCCACGCGGGTGTCGCCGCGGAAGATGGTGGCCACGCCGCCGGTCACGCTGCGGACGGTGTCGACGATGTCGTTCGCGCCGTCCAGCTTGACATCGTCGATGTAGAGCGCGCCGTCCTTGAGCCGGTACTCGGACCCCCGCTGGTCGAGCAGCATCCGGAAGTTGGTGATCGCCTGCTCCCTCCGCTCCGCAGCGTCGTTGCTGATGCTGGCGGTGATCTTGGCGATGGTCGCGTAGGTCAGCGCGCCGGACAGGGCAATCAGGCCGAGCGTGCACAGAATGGTCAGCTTCGTCGCAAGGCTGAGCGTCCGGAGGGGATTCATCGGCCGAAAACTCCTTGAAAAACCGTCGGATCGTCCCGGATGCACCGGGAGGGCGGGCATTCGTAACCTTTGTCGCGTATTTGTAACAAATAGTTTTAGCAACCTCGGGACGCACCGGCTCCCTGCAATGTGAAGGTGTCGTTGCGGCGTTGGTCGCCCGCCTGGAGGAAAGTGATTGTATTATCAGGCTTATCGACCGCGTTCCTTTTTGGAGGTGCACAAATTAAACCATCTGTTAATCATGAAGTGGGACAGCATGCCGCATGCGAATTCCTTTTAGAGATACCTTTGGTATGGCGGAGATGTTATCGGTTGGTGCTCGTTCATTACAGAATACAAACATTCGCCATGCCGGACACCCTGCGCGCCCTGGACGTCACCAAGACCGCCTATTTCGATCTGGGACCGGAGGCGGTCGGCAGCCTGCAGCAGGCGTCGCCGATCATCGCCAGGGCCCTTCCGGGGATTCTGGACCGCTTCTACGCCCGCACGTTGTCGCAGCCCGAACTGGCCGCCCTGTTCGCCAACCCGGCGCAGGTCGAAGGGGCCAAGCGCGCCCAGATCGCCCACTGGACCCGGCTGTTCGAAGGCCGCTTCGACGACAGCTACAAGGAGTCGGTGCGCGCGGTGGGCATCGCCCACCACCGCATCGGGCTGAGCCCGAGCTGGTACGTCGGCGGCTACGCCTTCATCCTGGGCGAGATCATGGCCGCCCTGGCGCAGAGCATGGGCGGGACCCTGCTGACCGGTGGCCGGCTCGGCTCCATCGTGACCATGCAGCGCGCCGTGGTCTCGGCGGTGCTGATGGATCTCGACGCCGCCCTGTCCGTCTATTGGGACCGCCTGATCGACGAGCGGCTCCAGGCGGTGGACGCGATGGTCGATTCCATCGATCACGAGGCCAACGACGTGGTCGACAGCGTCGCCAGCTACACCGCGGACCTGCGCCGCACGGTCGGTGACCTGGACAGCGTCTGCGCGGCGGTGAAGGACAGCATCGCCGGCACGTCCGCCGACACGGCCGAGGCGCTGGACGCCGCCCAGACCGTCGCCGCGGGGGCGGAGCAGCTCCAGGCCGCGGTCGGCGAGATTTCGGTCCAGGTCAGCGGCGCGTCGCGGATCGCCGGCGAGGCGGTGGAGAAGAGCGGCGAGGCCCGCCAGATCATGGCGCAGCTCAGCACCGCGGCGCAGGAGATCGGCGGCATCCTGAACCTCATCCGCGCCATCGCCGGGCAGACCAACCTGCTGGCGCTGAACGCCACCATCGAGGCGGCACGTGCCGGGGAAGCCGGCAAGGGTTTCGCCGTGGTGGCCACGGAGGTGAAGAACCTCGCCGGCCAGTCGGCCAAGGCGGCGGACGAGATCGCCGCCAAGGTCGGCGCCATCCAGGCGGTGGCGGAGCAGGCGATCACCGGCATGGACGGGGTGGCCACCACCATCACCACCATGCAGGAGATCAACGCCTCGATCGCCGCGGCGGTGGAGGAGCAGTCCTCCGCCTCGCGCGAGATCGCCCGCAACATCGGCGAGGTCGCCGGCATCTTCCGCGATATCACCACCCGGATGACCGAAGTGGGCGGCGAGACGCAGCGGGCCACCACCGTGGCCTACACGGTCGGTGAAAGCGCCAACCGCATGCAGGAGGCGCTGGACACCCTGCCGTCCCTGTTGGCGCGGGCCATCCGCACCTCCTCCGATCTGGCGAACCGCCGCCACACGCGCCGCCGTCCGGTGTTGCTGGACGGCAGCGTGGACCAGACGCCGGCGCTGGTCCGCGACATCTCCGAATGCGGCTGCTACGCCGAGACGAAGGGGGCGGCGCCCACCGGTGGGCAGGTCACGGTGTCGCTTCCCGGCTACAAGCTGTCCCTGCGCGGCTCGGTGGTGGCGCGGCACGACAACCGGCTGCACATCCGTTTCGACGAGCGGAAGATCGGCCGCGAGGAGGTGGACCGCATGAGCCGCGACGGGGTCGGCGAACTGGTCCGGCTGGCCAAGCAGGACCACCTCGCCTTCGTCGAGAAGATCATGGAGGCGGTGGGCGGGCAGCGGACGCTTCTGCCGGCGGACCTGTCCACCCATCACTCCTGCCGCCTCGGCCGCTGGTACGACAGCGTGAACGATCCCCGGACGATGCGCCTGTCCACCTACAAGGGCATGGCCACGCCGCACCGGACCGTCCATGAGTCGGGCCGCGAGACGCTGCTCGCCCTCCAGGCCGGCAACCGGATGGAGGCCGAACGCCACGCCGCCGAGATGAAGCGGGCGTCGGTGGAGGTGATCCGCCTGCTGGACGAGATGGAGCGCGACTTCGCCCAGACCCTCGCCGAGGCCGCGGAGTAGCCGGCTCCTTTGGAACGGGCGGTCCCGCCGGACGTCAGCGCCCGGCGGCCTCCGGGGGGGCTTCCGGCGCGGTGTTCTCGGGCGGCGGCTCGTCGAAGGTGGACAGGCGTCCGGCGAGGCCATTGGAGTCCTTGGCGGCGGTCTCGTGGGGCGGCGTTGCGGCGGGTGCTCCTGCCGTCCCCGACGCTGCCGTCCCCGATCTGGCGTCGTCACCGGTGTTCAGGATGACCGGCAGACCGTCCCGCCCGCCGATGATGATGGTCTTGGCGTTCGACGAGGTGGCGAAGGCCCGCGTCGCCTCGATGCCGCGCAGGCGCAGATACTCCGGCGTGATGTTGCGGGCGACGATGTCCTGGAAGTCGCGCACCCCCTCCGCCTCGATCCGCTTGCGGTCGCGCTCCTTGATCTCGCGGGCGATGCGGAAGTCGTATTCCTCCATGATCTGCTGCTGCTCGATCTTGCGGTCGATGGCTTGACGGACCAGCGGCGGGAAGCTGACGCCGGCCACCAGCACATCCTCCACCCGGATCATCACGGAGCTGTAATCGTCCGCTATGGCGCCGGGGGGAAGCTTCAGCGCCTGCAGATCGGTCGGCGGCGCCGGGAACTGCTTGCGCGCCTCGGTCAGCAGGAAGCCTTGGATGTCCGCGCGGTTGATCGAATAGAAGTTCTCCGGATTGTGCTTCGACACGAATTCGTAGATGAGGCTGGCGATCTCCGGATGCACCAGCTTTTCCGCGTAGTCGTCCCCGGCCAGCTTGTGAAGCAGACCGGCGGCGGGCGGGTTGACGCGGTAGCGCAGAGCCACGGTCACCGTCATCGACATGCCGTTGGCCGCCACCGCCTCGTAGGTGCGGGTGTCGGTGTGCAGGCGCACGTCGTACATCGTCACCCGGTCCCACGGGAAGATCAGGTGGGTGCCTTCGCTGTAGACCCGGTCGGTGACCGTGCCGCCGAAGAAGCGCAGCCACAGCACGCCGACATGGCCGGACGGCACCTCGACGAAGACGGCGGGCGCGATGGCGAGGAAACCGAGGATCAGCGTCAGAGTCAGCGCGTAGATCGACACGCTGCGCCGCTTCAGCCAAAGGCCGGCGCGCTGCGGCAACGGCGCGCGGGCGATGCCTTCGCCGGCGGACTGGTCCAGCGTG
The DNA here is from genome assembly GCF_003119115.1 of Azospirillum sp. TSH58. Classification (NCBI taxonomy): domain Bacteria; kingdom Pseudomonadati; phylum Pseudomonadota; class Alphaproteobacteria; order Rhodospirillales; family Azospirillaceae; genus Azospirillum; species Azospirillum sp. TSH58. The sequence goes on along the minus strand of NZ_CP022363.1, from coordinate 183,461 downwards.
GTCATCGCGGTCTCGTCGTCAGCATCTTCTCACGTTCCCGCGTGCTGGGGCGCCCCACCGCCTGGATCACGAAGTTCACCGGCGGGGTCAGGAAGAGGGCCAGCAGGAAATGGCCGATGAAGCCGATCGTGGTGTTGCGGCCCATGACGGCGCACACCAGACAGGCGAGGAGATAGAGCATGACGAGAACGAGGGGCATGCGCGTCCGGCCTTGGAAGGGGAGCAGGCGGAGGGGTGAGGGCGACCGGAAGGGAGCGGGGAAGCGTGGAGGCATCCCCGCCCATCCTCCTTGATCCGCGGTGGCGTCCGGGTGCCGCGGTCAGGCGGCGGCCTCGGCCGCCTCCGGCGCGGCGCCCTTGCGGCGGCGGGCCTCCTCGAACTTCTCGCGGAAAAAGGCCTTCACCTTTTCCGGCTGGAAGGTCAGGAAGGTGCCGCCCGACGCGAAGTGCTGCTGGAAGACCTTGCCCAGCGCATAGGTGAAGGCGCTGTTGAAGGCCGGCTGGGTGGCCAGCCGCGTCACCGTGCCGATCACCGGCACCGACCGCAGGGCCAGGTTGAACGCCATGGAGCCGAGCAGGCCGCCGGCCAGAGCGGTCGGGGCGACCGTGGCGAACAGCGTGCCGACCGCGGAGCGGCCGATGTCGCCGCGGAAGTCGACGCCGTGCAGCTCCGACAGCTCCTTGAGCAGGCGGAGCTGGACGACGGCGAGCGCCGCGGTGTCCACGAAGTTCAGCGGGATGACGCCCGCCGCCGCGGACAGCAGCACATGCTTACGGATGATCTCCGCCGCCTGCGCCTCGGTGGAGGCCGGAGCGGCCGGGGGGGCTTCCGGAGCGGATTCGGACGTGCTGGGGGCCGTGCTGGCGTTTTCGGGGGCGGCCGTCACGGCCTCCGGAGCCGGGGTGGGAGCCGGGGTGGCCGCCGTTTCCGGCTTCGCCTTGCCGCCCGGTGTATCCTTCTCACTGACCATGCTGTGGTGCTCCAAAAAGGGACGTTGTCGAGAGAAAATCAGCAATGAACGCCGTGCGCCGGGATGGTGCGCGGCGACAGTCGGCCCCGAAGGCCGGGCAAACGCATTTGGAATCTCCCCCCGCCTCTGGGGAGAAGGCTAGGGAAGGCCAAATGCGACGACCCCGACCCCGAAGGGACGGCCCGCTCCGAAAACGCCGCCGGTGGTCGCCGGCGGCACCGTCATATGGGCTAACGAATAGAGTTGTCTTCGTCAAAGGATTTGCCATTAAAAAGAAGTGCGGTGACTTTTATCGTTTCGGAACGTCTTATCCATCAGGCATGAGACAATCGGCGCGCGCTGCTCGTGCAGGAAAAAATGGCCGCCGGGAAGCGGGCGCAGTGTGAAGCCCGCCCCAGCCAGCCGTTCCCACCCGGCGACCTCGTCCACGGCAGCCTCGGTGTCCTCCGTTCCGGCGAAGGCCAGGATGGGCACCGCAAGCGGCGGGGGATCATGGTCATGGAAGGCCTCGGACATGGCGAAATCGGCCCGCAGCATGGGCAGCATCAGCTCCATCAGGTCGTCGCAGGCCAGAACCTCCGGCGGGGTGCCGCCCAGCGCGGCGAGGCGGGCGCGGAACGCCGCATCGTCCAGGCCCCGGGTGGATGGCCGCCGCGACGTCCGATGCGGCGCCCGGCGCCCCGACACGGCGAGCAGGGCGGGCGGGCGCCCCTGCGCCGTCAGGGCGCGGGCGGCGGCGTAGGCCAGGGCCGCGCCCAGCGAATGGCCGAACAGGACCAGCGGGCGGTCCCCCAGCGGGGCCAGCGCGGCCAGGATGGCGGGCAGGGCGTCCTCCACCCGATGCAGCGGCGGCTCGCCGATGCGGGTTTCCCGACCCGGCAGGCGCACGGCCAGCAACTCCGTGTCCGGCCCGACCTCCGGCGCCCAGTCCCGGAAGACGGCGGCTCCGGCTCCGGCGTAGGGGAAGCAGACCAGCCTGCGGCGCGGCTCCGCCACCGGGCGGAAGCCTTGCAGCCAGGAGGACGGGGGCGGGGCCATCATGCCGGCTCCAGTGCGAACAGGTGACGGTGATCGTGGCCTTCCTCGATGCGGCCCTCGTTCATGTGATAGACACGGTCGGCGAGGCCGAACCAGCGCTCGTCATGGGTCACGCAGATGACGATCTTGCCCCGGGCCTTCAGCTCGGGCAGCAGCTCCTCATAGAAGACGCGGCGGAAATGCGGGTCCTGGTCGGCGGCCCATTCGTCCAGCACGATGACCGGCTTGTCCTCCAGCTGCGCGACCACCAGGGCGAGGCGCTTGCGCTGGCCGGTGGACAGGGCGACCGTGCTGAAGCCGCCGTCCGCGACCGTCACCTTGTCCTGCATCTCCAGCCGCTCCAGCAGGGCGCGGACGCGCGCCGGGTCGGGGTCGGCCACGCCGTAGAGGCGGCGCGACAGGTGATAGTCGGAGAAGATGGCCGAGATCGTGTCGCGGTAGCTCTGCATCCGCTCCGCCGGCACCGGCTCCCCGTCGGCGAGGAGCCGGCCGCCTCCCAGCGGCATCAGGCCGGTCAGCAGGCGCAGCATGGTCGATTTGCCGGACCCGTTGCCGCCGGTGACGAAGGTGATCTCCCCCGCCCGGAACTCCGCGGACAGCGGCCCGACCGCGAACACCGGAGCGCCCTCGCCGTCGTGATAGGCGAAGCTGGCGTCCTTCAGCGCGATGCGGGAGGGCGGTCCGGGCAGACGGTCGGCGCCCTCGTCCGGGGCATCCCCGGCGGCGGCGCGCAGCCGTTCCTCCATCGCCTCGATGTTGGACAGGGCCATCTCGGTCTGGGCGACCAGCGGGGTGACGAAGGAGACGGTGCTGACCGGCCCGACGATGAACAGCGCCGCCGTGGTCGCCGCCACCACCACCTCGTGATAGCCGGTGGTGAAGAGCGGCACGACGAAGACCATCATGCCGATCAGCGTGTAGAACATCGCCTCGACCAGCGCGAAGTTGCGGCCCCACTGCGCCTTCATGTCCACATTCACCGCCCGCGCCCGGGACGAGGCGTCGGCGAGGTCGCGGATCAGCCCGTCGCCGCGGCGGCGGTTCATCCGCACCTCCTTGAAGCCGCGCAGAAGGTCGGTCAGCCCGTCGAAGACGCGCGCCTCCGCCGCCGCGGCCTCCCTCATGCTGAGGCGCAGGCGCTGCACCCGCGCGACCTTCACCGCCACCGCGATCCCGGCGAAGGCGAAGGCCATCACGCAGGCCAGCGGCGACAGCCAGGCCAGATAGACCGCCAGGAAGACCAGCATCACCGCCTGCTGCCCGCCGATCGCCAGAAGCGGCAGGGTCTGGGCCAGCGTCTGGGTGTCCTGGGTCAGCACGCCGTGCAGCGACGCCCGCCCGATGCGGTCCACGGTCACGAGGTCGGCGCGGCGCACCAGATCGAACAGGCGCAGCCGGATCTTGTGGATCAGCCGCTCGGCGTCCTGGGACGCGGTGACCAGCGCGTAATTGTGGGTCACCCCGAACAGGGTCACCGTGACCGCGTACATCACCAGAAGCCGCGGGCTGATGATGCCCTTGGCGGCGTCCTTGGCGGCGGCGTCGACCAGCCAGAGCAGCGCCGCGGTCGCGATCGCCGACAGGACGTTCATCAGGGCGAGCGTGCGCAGATTCTCCGGAAGCTCGCGCAGGACGATGGCGGCCAGCCTCATGCCACGCCCTCCACCGCGAGGGTCAGCTCGGTCAGGTGGCCTTCCTCCATGTGCAGGCGGCGGTCGGCGACGTCGAAGTAATGGTCGTCGTGGGTCACCGCCACGATGGTCAGGCCGCGCCGTTTCAACTCCGGCACGATTTCCCGGTAGAACTTGAAGCGGAAATGCGGGTCCTGATCGGCGGCCCATTCGTCGAGGATCAGGATCGGCGCCTTTTCCAGGATCGCCGCGACGAGGCCCAGCCGCTTGCGCTGCCCGGCGGACAGGTCGCGCCGCCCGAAGCGGTCGCCCTCCAGCGCGGTGACCCGCTCCATCTCCATCCAGCGCATCAGGTCGGCGGCCACCACAGGGTTGAGGGCGTCCTGGCCGTAAAGCCGGGCGAACAGGTGGAAGTCGGCGAAGACGGTCGCCATCAGCTCGCGGTAGGCGGCGATGCGCTGCGGCCCGACCGGCACGCCATCCACCGTGATCCGCCCGCGCAGCGGGTGGTAGAGGCCGGTCAGCAGCTTGATGAAGGTCGATTTGCCCGACCCGTTGCCGCCGGTGATGAAGATCACCTCGCCGCGCCGGATGGTCAGGTCGAAGGGGCCGACCGCGAAGGGCGGCTCGCCCGGCGGGGCGGGGAAGGCGAACTCCACCCCCTCCAGCCTCACTTCGGCGAAGTTGATCGGCACCGGCAGGGCGGGGCCATCGCTCCCGGCCTCCGCCAGCTCGGCGAGCCGGCCTTCCAGAGCCATCATGCGCCCGGCGGCGGCCTCGGCGGCGCTCATCACCGCCAGCGACTGCATCAACCCGAAGACCGGGGCCGACATGAAGAAGATGGCGGCGGTGATCTTCACCAGCTCCGCCGAGATGGCGCTGGAGTAGGTCGGCACCACGAAGACGACCACGCCCAGCATCAGGTTGAAGGCGCATTCGCCGAACACGAACTGCTGCCAGGTGTGCAGATGAACCTCGCCGCGCGCCGTGGTGGTGCGGCCGGACACGGCGCCGAAGGCGGCGTTGAGGTCGTGGCTGCGGGCGCTGTTCAGCCGCTGCTCCTTGAACCCGTCGAACAGGTCCGACACGCCTTCGAACAGGGCGGCCTCCTCGGCCATCATGGCGCGCTGCCGTTCCTCCAGCGCGCGGCCCAGCCGGATGTAGAACCATGTCCCGGCGCCCAGCAGCCCGCCGATCAGCAGGAAGGCGACCGGCGAGATGGTGGCGATGTAGAGCAGGATCGTCCCGGTCAGCAGGACCGAGCGCACCGTCAGCGCCAGGAACTGAGAGTTCTGCGAGATGAGCTGGCTGCTCTGCGTCACGCTTTCGAACAGCGGGGTCTGGCCGAAGCGTTCCAGCTTCCACAGGTCGGCGCGGCGGATCTGGTCGAGCAGCCGCATGCGCAGCGTGTCCACCACCTCCTCGGCGTCCGCCGACAGGTGGGCGACCATGCGGCCTTCCACGAGCATGTAGAGGAGGACGCTGACGACGAAGGCGGCGGCCAGCGGCACATTCACGAAATCGGCCTTCTCCGCGGCGATCTCTTCCGCCCCGCGGTTCACCAGGGCGAGCACCAGCGTGGAGAAGAGGGCCGACCCCAGCGCGTAGAGAACCAGCCGGCGCAGCGGCGCCGGTCCCAGCCGTCCCAGCAGGCGGAGAAGGTTCATCGCGCTGAATCCTGCGGTGCGCCATCCTGTGGTGCGCCATCCTGCGGGGCGCCGTCATCGATGCGGATGCGCAGCGCGTGGCGGTCCGGGTCGGCGAAGGCGCCGCGTCCGTGGAGCGCCTCGTGATTGTTCATCGCCAGCAGGCTGTCGGACTCCATGAAGGTCTCCAGCCGCCGGGCCGGGTTGTCCAGCTCCGCCTGGAGGATGGCAAGCGCGCGGCGGGCCTCCGGCGTGTCGTGCTCCGGTCGGGCGGCCAGCCCGCGGCGCAGCGTGTCGGTGCGGAAGCGGATGAGCGGGCGGTCGCCGAAGACGGTGGCGAAGGTCACCTCGACCGCGTCGCGCGACCCGGTGCGGGTGAAGGTGGCGGGGATGCGGAAGGGCAGGGCCGTCCGCGACAGCAGGTCCAGCGCCCAGCGTCCCTCGTCGCTGCCGGCCAGGGCCTCGCGGACGCAGCGGGCGTCGCGCAGGCTGGACCGCCCGCCGCCGCAGGCCGCCGCCTTGGCGAAATAGAGCAGCATGTAGCGTTCGGGATTCGGGAAATACTGGGTGTCGGTGTGGAAGTCGGCCTCGTCGGCGTGCTCGGAGAAGGTGGAGGCGCCGCCGTTGCGGACCAACTCGGGCCGGAGCTTGATGTCCCACACCACCTTGCGGTCGATCCGGTCGGTCGCGGTCGGCGCGCCGATGCACACCGCCAGCGCGTAGAGCAGGCGGCGCCGGGTGTCGAGGTCGTGGCGGCCGAGATGGGCGCGGCGGATCAGCACGCCGCTGTGGCTGATCTCCAGCCGGTCGCGGATCGCCGTGGCCAGGGCGGACAGGCCGGGTGCCGCCTCCGCCAGTTCGCCGCGCAACTCGGCCTCCCGCCCGTCCGGGACGAGGGCGGCGGCGTCGCTCTCCGCCCCGTGGCGGGCGGCCAGGACGGCCAGCACGCGCGCCGTCTCGGCGTCGGCCAACGGTTCCACGGTGAACTCCCCGGTGCGGAAACCGATGTCGTGGACGTGGGTCAGCATGGTGGCTCCGGAGGCGTTCATCGGGTGAAGAGGTCCGCGGCGGCGCGCAGCATGTCGGCCTGCCCGGCGCGGGGAACCGGCGGCCAGCCGAAGCCCATGCGGCCGAGCAGCCGTTGCGTGCGTTCGGAGGTCAGCTCCTGCCGCCGTCCGCGCGCCTGGGGCGAGCGTCCGCTGTAGAGGCCGAAGCCCTCCAGCGTCTGGGCCAGCGCGCCGTCCATGTCCGGCTCCGCGATGGCGCGCTCCAGCCGGTCGAGCAGCGTGTCGAAGCCGACCGCCCGCACCGCACCCTCCATGCCCGCCGCCGAGGTGACGAAGTCGGCCAGAGTGTCGCGGCGGTGATTCTCGACATGGTGCGTCTCGTTGGCGAGGCCGGCGGCACCGGCCAGCAGCGCCACGGCGCGGGCCACGCGATCGACATGGCACAGCCAGACGTGCGAATCGTCGGGCACCACCCCCAGCCGCACGAAGGCGGCCAGTTGCCGGAAGAAGGCGTTGTCCCGCAGGTTCAGCTGCAACGGCCCGCCCTCCGCCGCGAAGACGACGTTGCCGACGCGGTGGATGCTGGCGTTGCGCAGATCGCCGCGCGCCGCCGTGACCAGCCGCTCCGCCTCCTGCTTGCTGCGGACGTAGTAGTTCTCGTCGAGCGTTTCCGGCACCGCGTCGTATTCGGTGACCAGCTTGAAGCCGTCTTCCGGCGCCTTGCCGGTGACCGACAGGGTGGAGATCAGGTGGAAGTCCGCCGGGTCGCCGCGCCGCGCGGCGGCGAGGTCGAGAAGCCGGCGGGTCGCCTCCACATTGTCGGCGTGGAACTCCGCGTAATGGCCGAAATGGTTGACGTTGGCGGCGCAGTGGAAGACCGCCCGCAGCCCCTCCGCCAGCGCGCCGTGCGCCGTGGGCGCGAGGCCCAGCCCGTCGCGGCGCAGGTCGCCGGCCCGGACGGTCAGGCGTGGATCGGCAATCAGCGCGGCGCCGTCGTCCGCTCCGAAATAGCCGGCCAGCACGCGGCCGAGCCGGGCGCGGGCGGCATCGTCGTCGCCCCCGCGGACCAGGGCGGTCACCCGCCGTGTCGGATCGGACAGAAGCTCCCGCAGCAGATAGGCGCCGAGATAGCCGGTGGCTCCTGTCAGCAGCGCCTCGCCATAATCGCGCCGCTGCGTCCCGTCGAAGGCGGCGTAGGCCGCGTTGCGCGCCTCGTAGGCTTGCTGCTGCTCGGCCAGCGCGCGGTCGCGGGCGGCGTCGAAGGCGGGCAGGGTCGCCTGATAGTCCCGCCAATGGGTGCGGACGGCGGTGATGACGCGGTGCAGATGGTCCGGCTGGGGCCGCAGGCGCAGCGCGAAGTCGGCGAGCACCGGCGCTTCGTAGAGGTCGTTGATCCTGCAGGCGAATTCGCGGCGCAGGCGGTTGACCACGGCGATCGCCCGCAGGCTGTCGCCGCCCAGCTCGAAGAAGCCGGCCTCGCGCCCCGGAACGGGCCGCTGAAGCTGCTCCGCCCAGAGGTCTGCCACCCTCTGCTCCACCGCGTTGCGCGGCGGGGTGTAGGCGGTGGAGGCGGCGCCTTCGGCCGGGGTGTGATCGGCCAGCGCCTGGAGCAGGGCCTTGCGGTCCACCTTGCCGGCCACGGTCACCGGGATCGCCGGCACCCGGATCACCGCCGCCGGCACCATGTAGGCGGGAAGCGCCGCCGCAGCATGGGCGGCCCAGGCGGTTTGGCTCGGCTCCGCGGCGTCCGGGGCGAGGCTGACGAAGGCCCACAGCGTCTGGGCACCGCCCGGCGCGGTGTCCACCAGCGCCACCGCCTGCTGCACGCCGGGATGGGCCTCCAGCCGGTGTTCGATCTCGCCCAGCTCCACGCGCTGGCCGCGCAGCTTCACCTGGCTGTCCGACCGTCCGAGGACCAGCAGTTCCCCGTTGGGCAGCCAGCGGCCGAGGTCGCCGGTGCGGTAGCGGCGGCCCTTCGGCGTCTCGACGAAGGCGGCGGCGGTCAGGTCGGGCCGGTTCAGGTAGCCGATGGCCAAGCCCATGCCGCTCAGCCAGACATGGCCGATGGCGCCGGGGGGAACCGGCTCGCCGTCCTCGTCCAGGATGTGGATGGCGGTGTTGGGCAGCGGGCGCCCGGCGCTCATCCACGGCGAGCCGGGGCACAGGATGCCGATGCTGGCCGCGGCGGTGTTCTCGGTCGGGCCGTAGCCGTTGATGTAGCGCAGCCGGGCCGCGTAGTGCAGGGCGTCGGCGGCGTTGGGCGGCTCGCCCACCGTCATCAGGATGCGCAGGGTCGGCAGGTCGGCCTGCTCGAACAGCCGCAGGTAGGAGGGCGGCAGCGTGGCAGAGGTGACGCCCAGCCGCTCCATCCTGGCGCGCAGCCCGGCGGTGTCGTCCATCTCGGCGCGGCGGATCGGCACGAGGGCGCCGCCCGTCGCCCAGGTCATCACGCAATCGGAGATCCAGGCGTCGAAGGAGGGGGAGGAGCTGAGGAGCGTCCGCTCGTCCGGCTGGACGCCCATCATCCGCGCCATCGACAGGCCGAGGTTCAGCAATCCGCCATGATGCAGCACGACGCCCTTCGGCACCCCGGTGGACCCCGAGGTGTGGATGATGTAGGCGGGATCGCCGGGCGCGCTGCGTTGTCCGGCCTCCGGCTCCTGGGCGTGGGCGGCGTGGAAGTCGTCGGTCAGGGATTCCGGGCGGAGGACGGCGTGGCCGGCCTGCGCCAGCGCGTCGGGAAGGGCGTGGCCGTCCAGCGCCACGATCACGCGGATGGCGGCGTCGCGAGCGATGAAGGCCAGCCGGTCCGCCGGCAGGTCGCGGGTCAGCGGCAGATAGGCGGCCCCGGCCTTCCAGATCGCCAGCACCGCTTCCGGCAGGGCGGGCGAGCGTTCGGTCAGGACGCCGACCGCGTCGCCGGTCCGCACGCCCTGCGCGAGCAGCGCGTGGGCCAGCGCGTTGGCGCGGGCGTTCATCGCGGCGTAGCTGGTTTCCCCGTCGTCGGTGACGAGGGCCGGGCGGCCCGGCTGCAAGCGCGCCAGCGCGGCGAACTGGTGGTGGAAGCAGGGAACCGGGTGCGGCATCGCCGGACCGCGCTCCCACGCGGCGAGCAGCGTTTCCTCGTCCGGCAGCAGGGCGGGCAGCGGGTCGCCCGGCGCCCGTCCCGGATCGGCGAGCCGCCGCGCCCATCCGGCCAAGGCCGCCGTCCAGGCCTGGGCGGTTTCCCGCTCGTAAAGGGCGGCGTTGGCGTAGAGCTGGAGGACCAGACCGCCGTCCGCCTGCCCCTCATGCACAAGGACGAGATCCTGGGCGGGGGCGCTGTGGCGCAGCTCGTAACGGATATCGCCGTCGTCGAGGGTGTCGATGGCCGCGAAGCGGAGCCCGTCGCACGGCGGGGCGGGCATCGCTGGATTTTCCGTCACCGCCAGATCGAACAGCGGGTAGCGGGCCGGATGAAGCGCCTGCGGCTGGCTGCGGCGGAACTGCTGGTGGATGCGGGCGAAGGGCTGGCGGCCATGGCGCAGCGCTTCCGCCAGATGGTCTTGCGTGGTCTTGACCGCCTGTTCCAGCGGCTCGCTCCGCTCCACCCGGAAGGGCACCGGCAGCATGTTGACGTAATAACCGACGACGCCCGCCTCCTCCGCCGTTTCGCGGGTGGAGGCGGCGGTCCCCATCAGGAACGCCGCGCGGCCGGTGCGGCGGCGCACCTCCCGTGCCATCAGCGTCATCATCAGGGCGTGCAGGCTGGCGCCGTTGCGCCGGGCGAGGGCGCGCAAGGCCTCCGCCACGTCCGGGGCGAGGCGGACGCGGTGGCAATGGCTTCCCTGGGCGGCGTCCACGCTGCGCACCGGTGGCCGGGGTTTATCAAGCGGCCACTCCTCGAAGGCGGCGGGGTCGATCCCGGCGAGCAGGCTTTGCCAATGCTCCGCGTCCGTCCGGGTGGCCTCGCCGGCGAGATAGCTTTCCTCCCGCGCGGCGGAACGGCCGAAGCCGGGGGCCCGGCCGGGCAGCGGCATCCCGCGCAGCAGCGCCGCGAGGTCGTCGGCCAGCAGGCCGAGCGACAGGCCGTCGCCGATGGAATGGTGCAGGGCCAGCCAGAACAGATCGCCGCTGCCGTCCGCCACCCGGACCAGCCCGGCCCGCCACAGCGGCGGGGCGGCCATGGCGAAGGGTTCGGTCTGGCGCGCCCGGATGCGCTCCAGCGCGGCGGCGCGGTCGGGGGCCGTCGCCAGGTTCAGCCCCGCGGTCGATGAATGGACGGTCCGGCGGAGCGTGCCGTCCTCATCCTCGCGGAAGCCGGTGCGCAGCGCCTCGTGCCGGTCCGCCAGGGCACTCCAAGCCTCCCGCCAGCGGTCATCGGCGGGAACATCGCCCTCCACCGCCAGCGTCAGGGGAATGATGAAGCCGCGGGTGTCCAGCCCGGCCTGCTCGGCCACCCAGAACTCCCGTTGGCCCTCCGTCGCGCGGTCGGATTCGGCGCCGGACAGGGGTTCCGTTGGCATGGCGGCGGCGAGGCGGGCGGCGAAGCCGCGCAGGGTCGGCTCGGTGAACAGATCGCGGGCGGAGACCGGACGCCCCAGCTCCGTCTCCAGCGCGTGGGCGACGGCGATGGCGAGCAGGCTGTGGCCGCCGAGCGCGAAGAAATTGTCGTCGCGCCAGACCGGGCCGCGGCCCAGCCGCTCCGCCCAGACGCGGGCGACGGTTTCCTCAAGCCGGCCCTGCGGTGCGATCCGCGCACCCTGCGGGGCGTGACCGGCGATCAGACCTTGCAGCGCCGCGCGGTCCACCTTGCCGGACGCCGTCACGGGCACCGTCTCCACCGCGATCACCCCCGCCGGGATCATCACCGCGGGCAGCCGGTCGGCCAGCCAGCCGCGCCAGGAGTCCTCCGCCGGGACCGGCTTGCCGGGGACGGGACGGACGAAGGCCCACAGGCTCTGCGCCGTTCCGGCCTTGCCCTGCACCACGGCCACCGCCTGCGCCACGTCCGGATGGCCGCCCAGCGCCTGCTCGATCTCGCCGAGTTCGATGCGGATGCCGTTCAGCTTCACCTGATCGTCGATGCGGCCCAGAACCTCCAGTTCGCCGTCGGCGCGCCAGCGCCCGAGGTCGCCGGAGCGGTAGAGCCGCCCGGCCCCCGTCCCGACGAAGGCCGCCGCCTCCTGCTCCGGACGGTTCAGATAGCCGCGGGCGAGGTTGGCGCCACCGAGCCAGATCTCTCCCACCGCCCCCGGCGGCACCGGACGGCCCGCCGCGTCGCGGATGTGGACCGAGGTGTTGGGCAACGGGCGGCCGACGGGCAGGAAGCCCCGGTCCTCCGCACCCAGCAGGCCCATGGCGCTGGTGATGGTGTTTTCGGTCGGGCCGTAGGCGTTGTAGTAGCGCAGCCGCCCGGCGTAGGTCCGCACGTCCGCCGCCAGCGGCGCCTCTCCCCCGGTCACCAGGATGCGCAGCGACGGCAGATCCGCCCCGTCGAACAGGCGCAGATAGGTCGGGGTGAGGTCGGCGACGGTCACCCGCTGCTCGGCGAGGAAGGCGATCAGGCGGGCCGGCGCGCTCAGCACCTCGTAGGGCACGGCGCAGAGCGCCGCCCCGGCGGCCAGCGGAACGCCGATGTCCGACAGCGACACGTCGAAGGAGGGGGAGGCGAACATCAGCGTCCGGTCCTCGGCGGTCAGGCCGAAGGTTTCCACGGCGCCCAGCACCATGTTCACATAGGCGCCGTGGCGGACCGGCGTGCCCTTGGGCCGGCCGGTGGAGCCGGAGGTGTAGAGGATGTAGGCGGTGTCCTCCGGCCCGGTCTCGTCCTCTGGATGGTGGGCTTGCGGGCGGTGGGCGTGCGCCGTGCGGAAATCGGCGGACAGCTCCTCCGGACGCAGAACGGGCAGGGCGGACAGCGCCTCGGGCACCGTGACGCCGTCCAGCGCCAGCAGCAGCGCCGCCCCGGCGTCCCCGGCGATGAAGGCCAGCCGCTCCGCCGGCAGGTCGGCGGCCAGCGGCAGATGGATCGCCCCCGCCTTCCACACGCCGAGCAGCGCGGCGGGCAGGGTGGCGGAGCGGCCGGTCAGCACGCCGACCACGGTCCCGCGCTCCGCTCCACGCTCCCGCAGGGCGTGGGCGATGGCGTTGGCCTCCGCCTCCACCGCGCGGTAGGTCAGAACGCGGTCGGCGCCGATGACCGCCGGGCGCCCGCCCTGGCCGGTGCCGGGACGGTCGATCAGCCGCTCGAACAGCGCGTGGAAGGGCAGCGCCGGGCGCTCCACCGCCGGTCCGTGCTCCCACGCCGCGAGGGTGGCTTCCTCCTCCGGCAGCAGGGCGGGTGGCGTGCTTTCGGCGCGGGCGGCGTCGCCGCCGAGCCAGCGCGCCCAGCCGGCCAGCGCCTCGAACCAGCGCTCCGCCGTGTCCTTGGCGTAGAGCGCGGCGTTGACGTGCCATTGCAGCAGCAGCCCGCCGTCGGCAAGCCGTTCATGGATGAGCACCATGTCCTGGCCCGGCGAATGGCCGGTGCGTTCGTAGGCCAGCCCCTGGTGATCGGGACGGGCGAAGCGCAGCGGGCCGGCGGCGGAGGCGCCCTGCGGATTCTCCGTCACCGCGATGTCGAACAGCGGGTAGCGCGCCGGGTCGCGGTGTTGCGGGTGCTCCGCCCAGAAGCCGTGGCAGATCCGCGCGAAGGGCAGGCGGGCGTGCAGCAGCGCCCCGGCCAGAGCCGCCTGGGTGGCGCGCAGCTCCGCCCCGAAGGGGGCGTCGGCGGCGGGGCGGAGGGCCAGCGGCAGCATGGTCACGCCGTAGCCGACGACGCGCATGTCCTCGGCGGTTTCCCGGATGTCCCCGGTGGTGCCGATGGTGACGGCCCCGCGCCCGGTGCGCCGCCGGGCCTCGCGCGCCAGCAGGGTCAGCAGGACGGCGTGCAGGCTGGCCTCATGCCGGCGGGCGACGGCCTTCAGCCCGGCGGCGGTGGCCGGGTCCAGCCGCAGTTCGAAGCGATGGCTGCCGGGGGCGGCTCCGGCGGCGCGCGGCGTGTCGAGCGGCCAGTCGTCGAACGCCTCGGCGGGCAGGGCGGACAGCTGTTCCCGCCAATGGGCCTCGTCAGCAACGCAATCCGGGCCGTCCAGATAGCGCCGCTCGCGGGCGGCCAGGGAAGCGTGGCGGGTGGACAGGGGCGGCAGGCGCTCACCGGCCAGAAGGGCGGCCAATTCCTCCAGCAGGATGCCGACCGAGCGCCCGTCGCCGATGGAGTGGTGAATCGCCATCCAGAACAGAGGCGCGCCGTCGTCCGCCGTCGTCACCAGCCCGGCCCGCCACAGCGGCGCCACGGACACGGTGAAGGGCTCTCCCTGGCGGGCGCGGATGTGGGCGAGCGCCGCGGCGCGGCCGGTCTGCGTGGACAGCTCCAGCGCACCATCGACGGAGGCCGCGACGCGGCGGCGCAGGCGCCCCTCCGCGTCCTCCGCGAAGCACGTGCGCAACGCCTCGTGCCGCTCGACGAGCGCCGTCCAGGCGTCCGACCAGCGGTCCGGGTCCGGCAGGTCGCCCTCCACGGCGCGGATCACCGGGATGATGAAGGGCCGCGTGTCCAGCCCCGCCGCTTCGGCCACCCGGAACTCCCGTTCCCCTTCGGTGGCGAGGTCGGAATCGCCGGCGTCGGCCTGAGGCGCGTCCGCGTCGCGCAGTTCCGCCACCTTGCGGGCGAAGCCGGCCAGGGTCGGGGCGGCGAACAGGGCGCGCGCCGGGACGGTCGTGCCCAGCTCCTGCGACAGCCGGTGGGCGATGGTCACCGCCAGCAGGCTGTTGCCGCCGAGCGCGAAGAAATTGTCGCCGCGCGCGACCTCCTCGCCCAGCAGACCGCTCCACAGGGCGGCGATGCGGCTTTCGAGTCCATCCCGCGGCGCCTGCCGCTCCGCCGTGGCGGCGTGGCTATGGGAGTGGGCGAGGCGGAGCAGGGCGTCGCGGTCGATCTTGCCCGCCGGCGTCAGGGGGACGACGTCCACCGCCGTCACGCTGGCCGGGACCATGAAGGCGGGCAGGCGGTCGGCCAGGAAGGCGCGCCACGCCTCCTCGTCGGGCAGGGTGGCGCCGTCCTTGGCGCGGACGAAGGCGCGCAGGGCCTTGGTGCCTTCGGCCGCGGCGTCCACCAGGACGACGGCCTGCGCGGCGGCGGGGTGGGCCAGCAGGTCCTGCTCGATCTCGGCAAGCTCGACGCGCTGGCCGTGCAGCTTCACCTGATGGTCGATGCGGCCGCACAGGATCAGTTGCCCCTCCGCCGACCAGCGGCCGAGGTCGCCGGTGCGGTAGAAGCGGCCCTCCGCCGTCTCGACAAAGGAGCGGGCGGTCAATTCCGGGTTGTTGAGATAGCCGCGGGCGAGCCCCACCCCGCCCAGCCACAGCTCCCCCGGCAGGCCGGGCGGCACCGGCGTGCCGTCCGGGCGGCGCAGCGTGACGCGGCCATTGGGCAGCGGGCGCCCGGCGGGCACCGGGCCGCCGCGTCCGCTGTCCGGCAGGATGCGGCCCATGGACGCGAGGATGCTCGCCTCGGTAGGGCCGTAGGCGTTCCAGAAGGCCAGATCGGCGGCGTGGCGGCGGGCGTCGTCGGCGTTCGGCGCCTCCCCGCCGGTCAGCAGGACGCGCAGGCCGCGGAACGGCTTCTCCTGGCTGACCCGCAGATAGGAGGGGGCGTGGAAGGCCACGGTGACGCCCAGCTCCGCATAGGCGTCCTTCAGCGCCCAGGGATCGTCGCGCAGGTCCGGCGGCACCGGCACCAGCGCCATGCCGTGCAGCAGCGCCAGCCCGAGTTCCCACAGCGAGGCGTCGAATCCCGGCGTCGCGGCCAGCGCCATGCGGTCGTCGGCCCGCAGGCCGACCGTCTCTCCGGTGGCCAGCGCGGCGTTGATGAAGCCGTCGTGACGGACCGCGACGCCCTTCGGATGCCCGGTCGTGCCGGAGGTGTAGATGATGTAGGCGAGGTCGTCCGGCGCCCCGGCCACGGCGGTCCGTTCGGCGGGGCCTTCGAGGATGTCCGGGCGGATCAGCGTCGGCACGGCCTCTGCCAGGGCGGGAGGGACCGGCAGGCCGTCCAGCGCGATCAGCAGCCGGACCCCCGCGTCGCGGACCATGTAGGCCATGCGCTCCGGCGGCAGGTCGTGGGCCAGCGGCAGGTAGGCCGCCCCGGCCTTCCACACGCCGAGCACCGCCGCGGGCAGGTCCGGGGCGCAGCCGGTCAGCACCGCCACGGCCTCCTCCCGCGTCACGCCGCAGCGGAGCAGGGCGGTGGCGATGCGGTCGGCGTCCCGGTTCAACTCGCCGTAGCGGCGCAGGCCGGCACGGGTGACCACGGCGGGGCGGTCCGGCTGGCGGGCGGCGATCTCCTCGAACAGCTCATGGGCGCGGCGGGCCGGGCGGGGACGCTCCTCCCCATGCTCCCAGCGTTCCAGAAGGACCGCCTCTTCCGGCAGCAGGGCGGGCAGCGGCGATTCCAGCAGCGCCGGATCGGCGGCCAGCCAGCGCGCCCAGGCGGCGAAGCCGGCCAGCCAGGAGCGCGCGGTGGCCTCCGCGTAGACGTCCGGATTCCACAGCAGGGCGAGTTCCAGCCCCTCGCCGTCCTCCGCCGTCACCGGCTCGTGGCTGAAGGCGAGGTCGAGCCCGGCGGCGGGGTGGGCGAGGGCGCCGGGCAGGCGACGCGGGGCCAGCGACAGGCCGCTGGCCGGATCGCCGCTGGTCCGCGGCGGGTTGGCGGTCAGCGCCACCGAGAAGAGGTTGGGACGGGCGGGCGGCAGCGCTCCGGGGCGGCGTTGACGGAACTCCCGCTGGATCAGGTTGGCGGGCAGGCCGGCGTGCCCGACCGCCTCGGTCAGAGCGTCCTGGGTGGCGCGGATCTGCCCGGTCAGTGGGGCCGTGGCGCCGGGCAGGACGACCGGCACGAGATTGACGAAATGCCCAACGGCGTCGTCAGCCCCCGCGGGGCGCAGCGAAACGCCGGTGCCCAGGATCAGGTCGGCCCGTCCGCCGCGCCGCCGCGTCTCCGCCGCGAGGATCGCCAGCAGCAGGCCGTGCAGGCCGACGCCCTGCGCCTTCGCGATGGTGGTGAGGGCCGCGGTGGTCGCGGCGTCCAGCCGTTCCGCCAGGGGCGGGGCGGAGCGTCCGCCGGGTGTGGTGGGGCGGGGCTGGTCGAGCGGAAGCTCCTCGAACGCCTCAAGCGGCAGGGCGTCCAGCGTGGACCGCCAGAAGGCGCGGTCCTGCTCCGCCCGGTCGGAACGGAGGTGGCGCGCCTCGTCCCGCGCGGCCAGAGCCATGCCGTGCGGCGCCGGAGGCAAGGCGTGGCCCAGCAGCAGGGCCAGGACATCCTCCTGCACCGTCCGGGCGGACTGGCCGTCCACCACCGCGTGGTGCAGCACGAACCAGAACAGCGTCTCGTTGCCGGACTCGATGACCATCAGGCCGGCGCGGGCCAGCGGCGCCTTGGTCAGGGCGAAGGGCGTCCCGGCATAGCCGGCGATCAACTCCCGCGCCTCCTCCGGGAGGTGGCAGCGGTCGATGGAAAAGCCGGCGGCGGGCGGCAGGTCGGCGGCGGGGACCGTGCGCCAGCGCACCCGCCCGTTGGCGTCGGCGCCGGCATCGTCCTCGAAGGCGGTGCGCAGGGCCGGGTGGCGCTCCAGCAGGGCGGCCCAGGCGGCGCGCCAGCGCTCCACCCCCGGAACCGGACCGCGCACCGATAGGACGCGCACGACGTGCGACCCGGCGGCGGCGAGGCCGAGCTTGGCGGCGACCCAGAAATCCTCCTGCCCGGCGGTGGCGGGGCCATTGGTCAGGTCTGGCGGAGCGGCGTCCTCGTCCCTCTCGTCCGCGATGCGGCGGGCCAGCGCCTCCACCGTCTGGGCGGCCAGGATCACCGGCACCGCCACCGGATGGCCGAGCGCGTGCAGGCGCTGGCCCACCGCGATGGCGAGCAGGCTGGTGCCGCCGATGGCGAAGAACGGGTCGTCCCGCATCACCGGGCGGGTGTCCAGCACCTCTTCCCAGACCGCGGCGATGGCCTGCTCCAGATCGCCCTGCGGCGGCGTTCCGCCCGAGCCGCGTGCCGCGGCCAGGACCTCATCGGCGAGCGCCAGCAGGGCGCGGCGGTCGGTCTTGCCGGCGGAGCTGATCGGCATCCGCGCCACCGCCTTCACCCGCGCCGGCACCATGTAGGTGGGCAGGCTGCGGCCGAGATAGGCGCGCCAGTCTTCTCCTTGCGCGGCCTCCGGGTCGGCGCTCTCGACGATGGCGGTCAGGCGGCCCTGGTGCTGAAGGGCGGCGGCGCGGCTGACCAGCGGGTGGCGCAGCAGCGTCCGCTCGATCTCGCCCAG
The DNA here is from genome assembly GCF_003119115.1 of Azospirillum sp. TSH58. Taxonomy (NCBI): domain Bacteria; kingdom Pseudomonadati; phylum Pseudomonadota; class Alphaproteobacteria; order Rhodospirillales; family Azospirillaceae; genus Azospirillum; species Azospirillum sp. TSH58. The sequence goes on along the minus strand of NZ_CP022363.1, from coordinate 165,827 downwards.
CGACACCGACTGGCCGGACACCTTCACCATGTCGTCGGCGCGGCCCAGCGTCTCCAGGTCGCCGTTTTCGTTCCAGCGCCCCAGGTCGTGCGTGCGGTAGGCGCGCCCGAAGCGCGTCCCGACGAAATTCTCCGCCGACAGCTCCGGCTGGTTCAGGTAGCCGCGCGAGACGCCCCGCCCGACGACGTGGATCTCGCCGACCTCACCATCGGGGACCTCGTTGCCGTGGCGGTCCAGCAGATGGACGGCGTTGTTGGTGAAGGGCCGCCCGCTGGGCAGCGGGCCGTCGCCGTGGGGATTCACCTTGTGCATGCAGATGGTGCCGCAGACCTCGGTGGCGCCGTGCATGTTCCAGTAGTCGAGGTGACGGGCGTAATGCCGCGCGTCGTCGGGGTTCGGCCGCTCCCCGGCGGTCAGGATCATGCGGAGGCCCGCCGGCACCGCTCCGCGCAGAAGCCGCAGGTAGGAGGGGGTGAACAGGGCGATGGTCACACCCAGCCGGGCCATGTGGTCGAGCAGCCGCGCCGGATCGTCGATCAGCGCGCGCGAGGCCGGGACATAGGCGGCCCCGGAGAGCAGCGGCAGGCACAGCTCACGGAATCCCAGGATGAAGCCGGGGGAGGTGGACAGCAGCACCCGGTCGCCCGGCCCGACGTCCTGCGCCTCCGTGTGGCCGAGCGCCAGATTCACGCAGGCGTCGTGCTGGATCAGCACGCCCTTCGGCTGGCCGGTGGAGCCGGAGGTGAAGAGGATGACCGCCAGCCCATCGGCCGGGCCGGGCCGGTTCGGGCGTTCCGCGGATCTTGCGAGGCTGTCGCCATCCAGAGCCTCGGGGCGCAGTACCGCGTCCGGCCGCTCCACCCGGACGTTGGCGGACAGGGCATCGGCCAGCGCGTCCGGCGGGGCGAGGCCGTCCAGAGCGATCAGCAGCCGCATCCCCGATTGCCGGGCCATGTTGCCCAGCCGCTCCGGCGGCAGGTCGGCGACCATCGGCACATAGACCCCACCCGCCTTGAGAATGCCGAGGAACGCCTGCGGCAGATGGCCCGACCGCTCCGCCAGAACGCCGACCGGCTCCTCCCTGTCCAGCCCGAGCGCCAGCAGAGCGTGGGCCAGCGCGTTGGCCGCTCCGTCCAGCCCGGCGTAGTCGAGGATGCCGTCCTCCGTCACCACCGCCGGGGCGGTGGGGTGCCGGTCCACAAGCCGTTCGAATCCCTCATGCACACGAAGATCGGGCCAGAGTCTGACCGGTCCGAAACTGTTGGAGAGATGAAGGCGGTCGTTGGGGAGGTGCGGCGTGGTGTCGGGCATCGAAATCCCCACAATTCCTTCGGCGTTGCAATGATCCGACGGGAAAATTCGCGGCGAATTTTTACAGAAACGTCATATGCGTCCCCAAAAGGGATTAGGCCGCCAAAAATACGTCCTAAAGAGGGATTGTCAACGAATGATACAACTCATGGCGATTCTGACAAAAGGGAAAGCCGCATTACGGATATGGAACGGCTTTGAACACACCCGCGTGTGGTTATTCCGTTCCGGCCGACCTCGCTTCAGTCACGGCGGAGCGAATGGGCGCGACGGGGGCATCACAGGTTGCGGCGCCGGCCTGCGAGAACGGAATCCGTTCCGATCCTGTTGAGGAAAGGAGCGTTCACATCACCGGTGGAGGGATCGGATGAGCAAGGCGGAGTCCAAGAAGCAGCAGATGGCCGCCGGCGCGGCGCTGGCCGCCAAGCGCGGGGAGCAGCCGGAATCCAGCCTGCGCGGCGCCTCGAAGGACATGGCCAAGTCGATGAGCGAAAAGGAGCTGCGGGAGATGGCGTCCGCGAAGCGCAAGGACCTGCCCACCCGCAGTTCGAAGGACGATGCGAAGGATTGAGGGTCGTCCGCTACGGGGAAACTGACGGGGGCGACCCCGTCAGTTCTGTTCCTGCGGGCGGAAGGTGGCGACGCGGTAGGCGTACCAGGCGGCGATGGCGGCGATGACCAGCTTGGCCACCGGGTCCATCCATCCCGCGACCTTGTCGTACTGGCCTTCCAGCAGATAGCCCGCGCCGGCCAGGACCAGCGACCACAGCGCCGTTCCGATGGTCGAATAGACCAGAAAGCGGGTCAGCCCCATCCCGGCGATTCCCGCGGGAACGGAGATCAGCGTGCGCACCGCCGGGATCAGGCGGCCGATCAGCACCGACGCCGCGCTGTGCCGGCGGAACCAGCCCGTCGCCTCGTCAACCTGCGCGGGTGCCACCGTCAGCCAGCGGCCATGCCGGGCGGCCAGCCGCTTCAGCCGCTCGCTGCCCAGCCACCGCCCGGCGTAGTACCAGAACAGCGCTCCCGCCACCGACCCCGCGCTGCCCGCCAGCACCACCAGCGGCAGGCTGAGATCCCCGCGGGCCGCGACGAAGCCGGCCAGCGGCATGATGAGTTCCGATGGAATGGGCGGAAAGACGTTCTCCAGCAGCATCAGAAGCGCGATGCCGGCGTAGCCGCCGCTCTCGACCATGTCTGCGATCCACTCGAACACGCGGTCCTCCGGTTCCGGTTCCCCTGGATAACCCGCCGGCACCGCGGGAGTTCACCGGCTCTCCCAAAGAGGGAGGGCGGGCCACACCATGGCCTTTCGTATCGCTTTCACTTTTTTCGTATTGCGGCCCGCTGAGGCCTCGGCTACCGTTTGAAACGAAAACAAAGGCGCGGACCGCAAGGGGCGGGCGCAAAACGGAGAGGAGGGATGGATGGCCGGGGTCTACGACCTTGCCATCGTCGGCGGCGGCATCAACGGCTGTGGCATCGCGCGCGATGCCGCGGGTCGCGGCTGCTCCGTCTATCTGTGCGAACAGAAGGATCTGGGGTCGGGCACGTCCTCGGCCTCGACGAAGCTGATCCACGGCGGCCTGCGCTACCTGGAATATTACGAATTTCGGCTGGTCCGCGAGGCGCTGCGCGAGCGCGAGGTGCTGTGGCGCATGGCGCCGCACATCATCTGGCCGCTGCGCTTCGTCCTGCCGCATCTGCCCGGCCTGCGGCCTTCCTGGTTCCTGCGGCTGGGCCTGTTCCTCTACGACCATCTCGGCGGGCGGGAGAAGCTTCCGGGCACACGCGGGCTCGACCTGCGGAGCGATCCGGCGGGGAAGCCGCTGAAGCCGGGTTTCGCGCGCGCTTTCGAATATTCGGATTGCTGGGTCGACGACGCGCGTCTGGTGGTTCTGAACGCGCAGGACGCCGCCCGCATGGGTGCTGCGATCCGCACCCGCACCCGCTTCCTGAGCGCCGTCCGCGAGGACGGGCTGTGGACCGTGACGGTGGAGGACGCGCGCAGCGGCCAGCGCAGCAGCATCCGCGCCCGCGCGCTGGTCAACGCCGCCGGCCCTTGGGTGTCGGAGGTGATGCGGCAGGGCGCGCGGTCCACGGTGGACGCCCGCATCCGTCTGGTCCAGGGCTCGCACATCGTGGTGCCGAAGCTGTTCGACCATGACCGCTGCTACATCTTCCAGAACGCCGACAAGCGCATCGTCTTCGCCATCCCCTACGAGCGCGACTTCACCCTGATCGGCACCACCGACAACGACTACCAGGGCGATCCGGCGAACGTCCGCGCGTCGGAGGCGGAGATCGCCTATCTCTGCGCCGCCGCCGGCGAGTATTTCGCCAAGCCGGTGACGCCCGCCGACGTGGTGTGGACCTACTCCGGCGTCCGCCCGCTCTACGACGACGGCGCCTCCACGGCGCAGGCGGCGACCCGCGACTATGTGCTGGCGCTCGACGCGCCGGGCGACGGCAAGGCGGCGCTGCTCAACATCTTCGGCGGCAAGATCACCACCTACCGCCGTCTCGCCGACGCGGCCATCGCCAAACTGGCGCCCTTCCTGCCGAAGCTCGCTCCGGGCGCCTCGGACTGGAGCAGCGCCGGGACCCTGCCGGGCGGCGATTTCCCGGCGGACGGCGTCGCGGCGCTGGTCGCCGAGTTGCGGGGGCGGGCGCCCTTCCTGCCGCAGCAGCATCTGGAGCGGCTGGCGCGCACCTACGGCACCCGCGCCCGCCGGATTCTCGACAGCGCCGCGCGCCCGGAGGATCTCGGCCAGGATTTCGGCGGCACCCTGACGGAGGCCGAGGTCCGCTATCTGATGACGGAGGAATGGGCGGAGACCGCCGAGGACGTGCTGTGGCGCCGGACCAAGCTGGGCCTGCGGCTGGACGCCGCCCAGGCCCAGGCGCTCGACGCGTTCATGACGGAGGAGCGCAGCCGGAGGGAGAGGGCATCCGACGCTGCGGAATAGCGGGCGCGGAAGAGTGGGCTGGAAACACGGCGACAAGAACCATCTCAATAAAGAAAAAATGAATATTGGGGAGGAAGGCCGGTGGGCTTGGTTCTGGACAAGGTCAGCAGGCATGTCGGCGGCCACGTTCACCTGGAGAACGTGTCGCTGACCCTGGAGCGCGGGTCGCTGAACGTTCTGCTGGGGCCGACCCTGTCGGGCAAGACGTCGCTGATGCGGCTGATGGCCGGGCTGGACGTGCCCAGCGCCGGGCGGGTGCTGGTCGACGGGGTGGACGTGACGGGGCGGCATGTCCGCGAACGCTCCGTCGCCATGGTCTACCAGCAGTTCATCAACTACCCCTCCCTCACCGTCTACGAGAACATCGCCTCCCCCCTGCGGGTCGCCCGCCGGCCCAAGGACGAGATCGACCGCAAGGTGCGGGAGGCGGCGCGCCTGCTGAAGCTGGAGCCCTACCTGCAGCGCACGCCGCAGCAGCTCTCCGGCGGCCAGCAGCAGCGCACCGCCATCGCCCGCGCCCTGGTGAAGGAGGCGCAGCTCGTCCTGCTCGACGAGCCGCTGGCCAACCTGGACTACAAGCTGCGCGAGGAGCTGCGGGAGGAGCTGCCGAAAATTTTCGCCGCGACCGGCGCGGTCTTCGTCTACGCGACGACGGAACCGGCGGAGGCGCTTCTGCTCCGCGGCAACACGGCAACGCTGTGGGAAGGGCGGCTGGCGCAGTTCGGGCGCACGCCGGACGTCTACCGCCGCCCGGCCAACCTGACCAGCGCGCGCGTCTTCTCCGACCCGCCGCTGAACACCATGCGGGTGCACAAGCGCGGCCTGCAAATCGTGCTGGCGACCGGGGAGCACGGGCCGGCGCGCGGCGTCCTGGCGGAACTGCCGGACGACGACTACACCATCGGCTTCCGCGCCGACCACCTGCACCTGACGCGGCCCCACGCCGACGCGATGTCCCTGAGCGGTGCGGTGGCGGTCAGCGAGATCACCGGTTCGGAGAGCTTCGTCCACATCGACCTGCCGCGCACCGATGGCGGAACGGACCGTTGGGTGGCGGTCACCCGCGGCGTGCTGGAGGTGGAGCCGGGCGAGCGGATCGACTGCTTCATCGACCCGCGGCGGCTGTTCGTGTTCGGCCATGACGGGCGGCTGGCCGCGGCGCCGCCGCTGGTCATGGCGGCGTGACGGGAGGGCGGACGGCATGGCGCGCATCGACCTTCAATCCCTCGGCCACAGCTACATATCCAATCCCAAAAGCGACGACGACTACGCGCTGAAGCCGATGACCCATGTGTGGGAGCAGGGCGGGGCCTACGCGCTGCTCGGGCCGTCGGGCTGCGGCAAGACCACGCTGCTGAACATCATCTCCGGCCTGCTGACCCCCAGCGAGGGGCGGGTGCTGTTCGACGGCAAGGACGTCACGGCGCTGCCGACCGAGGCGCGCAACATCGCCCAGGTCTTCCAGTTCCCCGTCGTCTACGACACCATGACGGTCTACGAGAACCTCGCCTTTCCGCTGCGCAACCGTGGCCTGCGCGGGGCGCCGCTCGACGCGCGGGTGCGGGAGATCGCCGGGCTGCTCGACCTGACGGCGGACCTGAACCGGCGCGGGCGGAACCTGACCGCCGACGCCAAGCAGAAGATATCCCTGGGGCGCGGGCTGGTCCGCCCGGACGTGGCGGCCATCCTGTTCGACGAGCCGCTGACGGTCATCGACCCGCATCTGAAATGGGAGCTGCGGTCGAAGCTGAAGGCGCTGCACCGCGCGCTCGACCTGACGATGATCTACGTGACCCACGACCAGACGGAGGCGCTGACCTTCGCCGACAAGGTGGTGGTGATGCATGACGGGCGCGTCGTCCAGGTGGGCCGCCCGCAGGAGCTGTTCGAGCGGCCCGCCCACGTCTTCGTCGGCCATTTCATCGGGTCGCCGGGCATGAACGTCCTGCCGGCCGAGGTGTCGGGGCGCGCCGCGCGGGTTGGCGGCCACATCATCGCGCTGCGCCGCGGCTATCCGGCCTTGAACGGCGGGGCAAAGATCGAGATCGGCGTGCGGCCGGAATTCGCCACGCTGGCCCCCGCCGGGGCCGGCGGCGTGCCGGTGCGGGTGCGGCGGCTGGACGATCTGGGGCGCACGCGCATCGCGCGGGTGGAGCTGTCGGGCCTGCCGATGGCGGCGACGGTGCCGGAGGATCTGACGCTGGCGGGGGACGAAGCGTCGCTGCTGCTCGACCCCGCCATGGTGCATGTCTACGCGGACGGAACGCTCGTGGAAGGGGAGGCGGCGTGATGGACAAGCCCGTCAACCAGGGGGCATGGCTTCTGGTCCTGCCGGTTCTGCTGATCGTCGCCTTCTCGGCCATCCTGCCGCTGATGACGGTGGTCAACTACTCGGTGCAGGACACCTTCGGGAACAACCAGTTCTTCTGGAACGGCATCGGCTGGTACCAGGAGCTTCTCGACCCCTCCACCGACCTCGGCGGGCGCTTCTTCGACGCGCTGTGGCGCAACCTGCTGTTCTCGCTGCTGATCCTGCTGATCGAGGTGCCGCTGGGCATCGCCGTGGCGCTGAGCATGCCGCGCCACGGCTGGCGGGTGGCGGCGACGCTGGTGGTGCTGGCGCTGCCGCTGCTGATCCCGTGGAACGTCGTCGGCACCATCTGGCAGATTTTCGCCCGCGAGGACATCGGCCTGCTGGGCTGGGCGGTGAACCGGCTGGGCATCCCCTACAACTACACGGCGGACCCGCTGTCGGCCTGGGTGACCATCGTGACGATGGACGTCTGGCACTGGACCTCGCTGGTGGCGCTGCTCTGCTACGCCGGCCTGCGCTCCATCCCCGACGCCTTCTATCAGGCGGCCCGGATCGACGGGGCCTCGCGCTGGGCGGTGTTCCGCAACATCCAATTGCCGAAAATGCACCGGGTGCTGCTGATCGCCGTGCTGCTGCGCTTCATGGACAGCTTCATGATCTACACCGAGCCCTTCGTGGTGACCGGCGGCGGTCCCGGCAACTCGACCACCTTCGTGTCGATCGACCTCGTGAAGCTGGCGCTGGGGCAGTTCGACCTGGGCAAGGCCGCGGCCCTGTCCATCGTCTACAACCTGATCATCCTGGCGGTCTGCTGGGTCTTCTACACGGTCATGACCCGCATGGACGCGCAACGGAACTAGCAAAGGAAACGGGCCATGCTGCGCGCACGGATCGTCCTCACGCTCTACATCCTGTTCCTGATGCTGCCGATCTACTGGCTCGTGAACATGAGCCTGAAGACGAATACCGAGATCGTCAGCGGCCTGACGCTGTGGCCCCACACCCTGACCTTCGAGAACTACCGGAGGATCTTCACCGATTCGTCCTGGTATTCGGGTTACCTGAACTCGCTGCAGTATGTGGCGCTGAACACGGTGCTGTCGATCGCGCTGGCCCTGCCGGCGGCCTACGCCTTCTCGCGCTACCGCTTCGTGGGTGACAAGCATCTGTTCTTCTGGCTGCTGTCCAACCGCATGGCCCCGGCGGCGGTCTTCGCACTGCCCTTCTTCAACCTCTACTCCGCCATAGGGCTGTTCGACACGCCGCTGGCCGTGGCGTTGGCCCACTGCCTGTTCAACGTGCCGCTGGCGGTGTGGATTCTGGAGGGCTTCATGTCGGGGGTACCGCGGGAGATCGACGAGACCGCCTATCTCGACGGCTACAGCTTTCCGCGTTTCTTCGTGAAGATCTTCATGCCGCTGGTGGCCAGCGGGATCGGCGTCACCGCCTTCTTCTGCTTCATGTTCAGCTGGGTCGAACTGCTGCTGGCGCGCACGCTGACCTCGGTGGACGCCAAGCCCATCGCGGCGACGATGACGCGCACCGTCTCGGCCTCCGGCATGGATTGGGGGCTGCTGGCGGCGGCGGGGGTGCTGACCATCCTGCCCGGCGCGCTGGTGATCTGGTTCGTGCGCAACTACATCGCCAAGGGCTTCGCCCTGGGCCGCGTCTGACGGGAGGGAGGACGCCGCCATGGACACCGTCACCGAACATCTCGCCTGGATGGCCTGGACCTGGCAGACCGGCGCCTTCTTCGCCGTCATCGCCGGGCTGCTGACCCTGCTGACCGTCCTGGCGCTCAACCGGCCGGAGGTGGCGCGCCACGGCGTGCTGGGAATCACCACGACGCGCGGCGACCGGCTGTTCATCACGCTGCTCGGCAGCGCCTTCATCCACCTCGCCTGGCTGGGGCTGGTGGGGGAGGAGGTGCACTACGCGACCGCGCTTTCGCTTCTCTACGCCGCGGCGGTCTTCCGCTGGGTGTGACGGCCGGCCGTCGCCGGCCGGAACGGGCCTACAACAATGGAAACGGGAGGAATAAACGATGCGTACCCTGTATCTCGCCTCCGCATCCGCGGCGGCGCTTCTTCTGTCATCGGCCCCGGCCTTCGCCGACATCGAGGCGGCCAAGCGCTGGATCGACAGCGAGTTCCAGCCTTCGACCCTGTCGAAGGAGGAGCAGCTGAAGGAAATGCAGTGGTTCATCGACGCCGCCAAGCCCTTCGCCGGCATGGAGATCAACGTCGTCTCCGAGACCATCACCACCCATGAGTACGAGGCCCGGACGCTCGCCAAGGCTTTCAGCGAGATCACCGGGATCAAGCTGCGCCACGACCTGATCCAGGAAGGCGACGTGGTCGAGAAGATCCAGACGCAGATGCAGTCCGGCAAGAACATCTACGACGCCTGGATCAACGACAGCGACCTGATCGGCACCCATTTCCGCTACAAGCAGGTGGTTCCCCTCACCGACTGGATGGAGGGGGAGGGCAAGGACGTCACCCTGCCGACGCTGGACGTGAACGACTTCATCGGCAAGTCCTTCACCACCGCGCCGGACGGCAAGCTCTACCAGCTTCCCGACCAGCAGTTCGCCAACCTCTACTGGTTCCGCTACGACTGGTTCACCAACCCGGACATCAAGGCCAAGTTCAAGGCGAAGTACGGCTATGATCTGGGCGTCCCGGTCAACTGGTCGGCCTATGAGGACATCGCCGAGTTCTTCACCAACGACGTGAAGGAGATCGACGGCGTCAAGGTCTACGGCCACATGGACTACGGCAAGAAGGACCCGTCGCTGGGCTGGCGCTTCACCGACGCGTGGTTGTCGATGGCCGGCAACGGCGACAAGGGCCTGCCCAACGGCAAGCCGGTGGACGAGTGGGGCATCCGCATGGAGGGCTGCCGCCCGGTCGGCTCCTCGATCGAGCGGGGCGGCGACACCAACGGCCCGGCCGCCGTCTACTCCGTCACCAAATATGTGGAGTGGCTGAAGAAATACGCGCCGCCGCAGGCCGCGGGCATGACCTTCTCCGAATCCGGCCCGGTGCCGGCCCAGGGCAACGTCGCGCAGCAGATGTTCTGGTACACCGCCTTCACCGCCGACATGGTGAAGGATGGCCTGCCGGTGGTGAACGCCGACGGCACGCCGAAATGGCGCATGGCCCCGTCGCCCAAGGGCGCCTACTGGAAGGACGGCATGAAGCTGGGCTACCAGGACGCCGGGTCGTGGACGCTGCTGAAATCGACCCCGGTGGACCGCCGCAAGGCGGCGTGGCTCTACGCCCAGTTCACCATGGCGAAGTCGGTCAGCCTGAAGAAGAGCCATGTCGGCCTGACCTTCATCCGGGAAAGCGACATCTGGGACAAGAGCTTCACCGAGCGCGCGCCGAAGCTGGGCGGGCTGGTCGAGTTCTACCGCTCCCCGGCGCGCGTGCAGTGGACGCCGACCGGCGTGAACGTGCCGGATTACCCGAAGCTGGCGCAGCTGTGGTGGCAGAACATCGGCGACGCCTCGTCGGGCGCCAAGACGCCGCAGGCGGCCATGGACGCGCTGGCCGCGGCCCAGGACTCGGTGATGGAGCGGCTGGAGCGGTCGGGCGTGCAGGGCGAATGCGGGCCGAAGCTGAACAAGAAGGAGTCGGCGGAGTTCTGGTTCGCCAAGGCCGAGAAGGACGGCACCACCGCGCCGCAGCGCAAGCTGTCCAACGAGAAGCCCAAGGGCGAGACGGTGGACTACGACCAGCTCATCAAGTCCTGGCCGGCCTCGCCGCCGAAGAAGGCCGCGATGGCGCAGTGATATCATACTAACTCCAGCATAACCCTCTCCCCCTGGGGAGAGGGGAGGGTGAGGGGGATGCGCATGGCGCCACGTCCGGCAAAAACGCACCCCCCTCACCCCAACCCTCTCCCCAGAGGGGAGAGGGAACGAACGAGACCATAGGAAAGACCATGTCTGAAGCCGGCCACGTCCTCGCCATCGATCAGGGCACCACCTCCACCCGCGCCATCGTCTTCGACCGGCGGGGCGTTCCCGCCGGGATGGCCCGGCGCGAGTTCGCGCAGCATTATCCGGCCGACGGCTGGGTGGAGCACGATCCGGAGGACATCTGGCGCGACACCGTGGCGGTGGTGCGGGGGGCCGTGGCGGAGGCCGGGCTGGGCGCGTCGGACATCGCCGCCATCGGCATCACCAACCAGCGCGAGACCACCGTCGTCTGGGACCGCCGTACGGGCGAGCCGGTGCACCGCGCCATCGTCTGGCAGGACCGCCGCACGTCCGACCTCTGCCGCAAGCTGGTCGAGGAAGGCTGCGGGCCGCTGGTGCGGCGCAAGACCGGGCTGCTGATCGATTCCTACTTCTCCGCCACCAAGATCGCCTGGATTCTCGACCATGTCCCCGGCGCGCGGGAGCGGGCGGAGCGGGGCGAGCTGTGCTTCGGCACCATCGACAGCTTCCTGCTGCACCGGCTGACCGGCGGGCGGGTGCACGCCACCGACGCGACCAACGCCTCGCGCAGCATGGTCTTCGACATCCACCGCCAGGACTGGGACGACGAACTGCTCGCCCTGTTCCGCATCCCTCGCGCCATGATGCCGGAGGTGCTGGACAGCAGCGCCGAGTTCGGCGCGACGGAGCCGGACCTGCTGGGCCGCGCCATCCCGATCACCGGCATCGCCGGCGACCAGCAGGCCGCGACCTTCGGGCAGGCCTGCTTCGAGCCGGGCATGGTGAAGTCCACCTACGGCACCGGCTGCTTCGCCCTGCTGAACACCGGCGATGCGCCGGTGGAATCGCGCTCCAACATGCTGACCACCGTCGCCTACCGGCTGGACGGGCGGACGACCTACGCGCTGGAGGGTTCCATCTTCATCGCCGGGGCGGCGATCAAGTGGCTGCGCGACGGGCTGGGGATCATCACCCACGCCTCCCAGACCGACGACATGGCGACCCGCGTTCCGGACAGCCACGGCGTCTATCTGGTCCCGGCCTTCGTGGGCCTGGGCGCCCCCCACTGGGACCCCGAGGCCCGCGCCGCGATCTTCGGGCTGACGCTGGACGCCGGCCCCGCCCACATCGCCCGCGCCGCACTGGAGGCCGTGGCCTACCAGACGCGCGACCTGCGCGACGCCATGGTCTCCGACTGGTCGGCCTCGCACATGGCGACCTCCGACGCGCTGCGGGTGGACGGCGGCATGGCGGCGAACGACTGGCTGTGCCAGTTCCTGGCCGACGTGCTGGACCTGCCGGTGGAGCGCCCGGCGGTGATCGAGACGACCGCTCTGGGGGCCGCCGGGCTGGCCGGGCTGAAGGCCGGGGTCTACCGCGATCAGGCGGCGCTGGCCGGCGCGTGGCGCTGCGACCGTCGGTTCGAGCCGCGGATGGATGCGGCCAAGCGCGTCCGCCTCTACGACGGCTGGCTGGACGCCGTGCGCCGCGTGCGCCGCGAACGCTGAAAGGGAAGGCCATGACCCTGCTGGGCGAGGATCTGCGCGGCAAGCGCGTGCTGGTGACCGGCAGCAGCCGGGGCATCGGGGCGGCGGTGGGCACCGCCTTCGCCAGCCTGGGCGCGCGGGTGGCGCTCCACGGATCGGGGAACGGCGATGCCGCGGCCCGGCTGGCGCTCGCCCTAACGGCGGGCGGGACGGAGGTCTTTGCCGTCACCGGCGACTTCCGCGACCCGCGCGCCGTGGAGTCGGCGGTGGACGCGGCGGTGAAGGCGCTGGGCGGGCTGGACATCCTCGTCAACAACGCCGGCACCATGGTCGGGCGGGTGCCGCTGGAGCGGATCGGCGACGATTTCCTGGACGAGGTGATCGACCTCAACCTGCGCTCCGTCGTCGTGGCCTGCCGGCGCGCCCTGCCGGCCCTGCGCGCGTCCGGGGGCGGGGCCATCGTCAACACCGTCTCCATCTCCGCCCGCACCGGGGGCAGCCCCGGCTCGTCGATCTACAGCGCGTCGAAGGCGTTCGTCTCCACCTTCACACGCTCCCTGGCGGCGGAGCTGGCGCCGGACCGCATCCGCGTCAACGCCGTGTCGCCCGGAACCATCGACACCGATTTCCACCAGCGCTACTCCTCGCCGGAGAAGCTGGCGGCGACGGCGGCGCGCATCCCGCTGGGCCGGCTGGGCACGGCGGAGGATTGCGTCGGCGCCTATCTGTTCCTGGCCTCCGACGCGCTCAGCGGCTACATCACCGGTCAGGTGATCGAGGTGAACGGCGGCCAACTCATGGCGTGAGTGGTTCCGGCCCGGCAAGCCGATCCAGGACGAAGCGCAGCCGCTCCGCCACCGGCGCCTTGGGCAGGGCGACCAGCTCGTAGCCCAACCCGCCATAGGTCTCGACCATCGCGTCGTGGGTCGCCGCGGCTTCGGCCGGGGTCTGCTGGCGCTCGGCGTCCGGCGCGAAGATCTCCGGCCAGGGCGGTGCTATGAAGACGGTCCGGTGATAGCGGAAGCGGCGGGCCGCCGTTTCCATATGCGTGGGAACCGGACGCTTCATCAGGCGCAGATAGCCGATGACGTCCGGGATGCCGCGGTCGAAGAAGACCGTCCCCGCATGCTCCCGCGCGAGGCGGAGGGAGCGCAGTTCCCAGCACAGCATCAGCTCCGCGAAGGCCGGCGGGTCGACCCAGGGCAGCGCCCGACCGCCGATGGCCGTCTGGTCCTGGATGATCGCGCGGCCGGCTTCCACGCTGTGGCCGTAGCCTTCGCGGGCCAGCGCGTCGATCAGGGTGCTTTTCCCGGAGCCGGGGCCACCGGTGACGACGACGAAGCGGCGCGCGTCATCGCTCATGGGACCTCATCCTGTGTTGTTGGTAGAATTGCCGTGGAAAGGACGAATCATGCCCCCCAAACGCCTCCTCGTCGTCGCCCACTGCCCATCGCCCAACACGCGGGCGTTGCTGGAGGCCGTGCTGCGCGGGGCGCGGTCGCCGGAGGTGCAGGGAGTGGAGGTGGTGGCGAAGCCGCCGCTGGAGGCGGGACCGGAGGATGTGCTGGAGTCGCAGGGCGTGATCCTCGGCACGACCGAGAATCTGGGGTACATGAGCGGGGCGCTCAAGGATTTCTTTGACCGCAGCTACTATCCCTGCCTGGAACGCACGCAGGGGCTGCCCTACGCGCTGTTCGTCCGGGCGGGCCATGACGGGACGGGGACCTGCCGCGCCGTCGCCTCCATCGCGACGGGTCTGCGCTGGCGTCCGGTGCAGGAACCGCTGGTCTGCCGCGGCCCGTACCGCGACGACTTCGCCGCCTCCTGCGGGGAACTGGGGCTGCTGATGGCCGCCGGCTTGGAGGCGGGAATCTTCTGACGGCCTATGCCCGGCGGAGTGGCATCTATCGGGAGTGCTATTGACGACACCCCCCTTTCATACAGTCTCCTACGTGCAACGAAACAGCGTCACGCCCGATGACGCGTGCATAAGGAGGGGCCGATGGAGAGCAGCAAGGGCCGGCCGGTCTGGCGCGGCGAGGTCAAGCAGGTCGGGACCATCACGGTCACCGACGACACGACCGGAAGAACCGTCAAGCTGCCGCTGCTGGAAGGCGAAACCGGCCCGCGCGCCATCGACGTGCGCAAGCTCTACGCGGAAACCGGCTATTTCACGTTCGACCCCGGCTTCACCTCGACGGCGAGCTGCGAGTCGGCGATCACCTACATCGACGGCGACGAAGGCATCCTCCTGCACCGCGGCTACGCCATCCAGGATCTGGCGGAGAACTGCGACTATCTGGAGGTCTGCCACCTGCTGCTGCGCGGCGAGCTGCCGGATCCGCAGCAGAAGGAGGAGTTCGAGCGCACCATCACCTACCACACCATGGTGCACGAGCAGTTGAGCCGCTTCTACAGCGGGTTCCGCCGCGACGCCCACCCCATGGCGGTGATGTGCGGGGTGACTGGCGCGCTGTCGGCCTTCTACCACGACTCGACGGACATCCTCGACCCGCGCCAGCGGATGATCGCCGCGCACCGGCTGATCGCCAAGATGCCGACCATGGCCGCCATGGCCTACAAATACTCGGTCGGCCAGCCCTTCATGTACCCGCGCAACGACCTCAGCTACGCGGAAAACTTCCTCTACATGACCTTCGGGACGCCCTGCGAGACCTGGAAGGTCGATCCGGTCCTGGCCCGCGCCATGGACAAGATCTTCATCCTCCACGCCGACCACGAGCAGAACGCCTCGACCTCCACGGTGCGGCTGGCCGGCTCGTCGCACGCCAACCCCTTCGCCTGCATCGCCTCGGGCATCGCCGCGCTGTGGGGACCGGCCCATGGCGGCGCCAACGAGGCCGTGCTGCTGATGCTGGAGCAGATCGGCACGGTCGAGCGCATCCCCGAATTCATCAAGCGCGCCAAGGACAAGAACGATCCCTTCCGCCTGATGGGCTTCGGCCACCGGGTCTACAAGAACTACGACCCGCGCGCCAAGATCATGCGCCAGACCTGCTACGAGGTTCTGGACGTGCTGGGCATCAAGGACGAGCCGCACCTCGCCATCGCCATGGAGCTGGAGAAGATCGCGCTGGAGGATCCCTACTTCGTCGAGAAGAAGCTGTATCCGAACGTCGACTTCTATTCCGGCATCATCCTGAAGGCGATGGGCTTCCCGACCAGCATGTTCACCGTGCTGTTCGCGCTGGCGCGCACCGTCGGCTGGATTTCCCAGTGGCAGGAGATGATCGAGGACCCGCAGCAGAAGATCGGTCGTCCCCGCCAGCTCTACACCGGCAATCCGGGCCGCGCCTTCGTTCCGCTGAACAAGCGCGGCTGACGGAGTGCCGGTCCCTTACGCCACGGCGACGCGGTAGCTCAGCTCCCGCGTCGCGCCGGGTTCGAGATGCAGCAGCCCCGGCTTGTCCGCGAACTCCCCGTCGAATTCCGCCGGGGAGGCGTGGCCGTGCCAGGGCTCGATGCACAGGAAGGGCGCACCGGTCGGCTTCGACCAGATGCCCAGCTCCCGGAAGCCCTCCCAGGAGACGGTGATGGCCGGCGTTCCGGGCGCGCCGTAACGGACGGAGCGGCTGGCTGGCCGGTCGAGGATCACCGCGTCCCGCGCGAACAGCCCCTCGTTCAGCGGCAGGCGGCGGCCCTCGATGGGCGTCGGCTCCGGCTGCGGCGCCAGCAGGCCGCCCTCGACGCGGCGGATCGGCGCGGGTTCGTCGGTTTCGAAGAGAAGCTCGTGCGCTTCCTTCGGCACGCCGTCCTGCAGCGGCCAGAGGAAGGCCGGATGTACCCCGAGCGAGGCGGGCAGCGCCTCGTCGCCCGGATTGGCGATGCGGTGTCGGATGGTCAGCCCCGCCGCGTCCAGCTCGAAGACCAGCTCCAAACGGAAGGCGAAGGGATAGAGCGCGCGGGTCTGCGCGTCGTCGGACAGCGACAGGCGGCAGAGGGTGGGGGTGTGCTCCACCCAGGCGAAACGGCGGTCGCGGGCGAAGCCGTGCTGCGTCATGCGGTAGGTCCGGCCGCGGTGGCGCAGAGTGTCGCCTTTCAGCCGCCCGACGATGGGGAACAGCACGGGGGCGTGGCGCGGCCATTCCGGCCCGGCCTGCCAAAGCAGTTCCCGCCCGTCGAGGGTGAGCGAGCACAGCTCCGCCCCGTCGGCCTTGATCGCGGCGCCGAGGCGTCCGTTGCTGAGCGTGTGCCGGTCCATGGAACGAGGTCCTTTGTGGCGATCAGTGGGGCGGATAGACGGCGGTGATGCCTTCGATGATCGTCTGGGCGGCCAGCGCCGCCAGGACGATGCCCAGCACGCGGCTGACCGTGTGGATCACCGTGCGGCCGAGCAGCCTGTTCACCAGATCGGCGACGACCAGCAGCGCCATGACGCTGCCCACGGCGACCGCGGCGGCGCCCAGCACCATGCCCTGGCCGCCCAGAGTGGCGCCGTAGCGGTCCATCAGCAGCAGCGTGGAGGTGATCGCACCCGGCCCGGCGATCAGCGGAATCGCCAGCGGGAAGACGGCGAGGTCGTGGGCCTCCTCCTCCGTCCGGGCGTCGTCGGCGGTGCGCTCCTTGCGCTCGGCCCGGCGCTGGAACAGCATCTCGAAGGCGATCCAGAACAGCAGCGCGCCGCCCGCGATGCGGAAGGCCGGCATGCCGATGGACAGGGCGTTCAGCACCAGCTCGCCCAGATAGGCGAAGAAGACGATGATGGCGAAGCTGATCAGCGGGCCGCGCAGGGCGATGGTGCGCTTGCGCCGGCTGTCGAAGCCGCGGGTGAGGCCGAGATAGATCGGGACCAGCCCGATCGGATCGACCACGACGAGAAACACCACGAGCGCGCTGATGAAATCTTCCACGGACGGAACCCCGGACGGCATGGCCCTGTTGGCCGACCTTCTGTTAGCAAAGCCACCGCGGTGGGCCAAGGGGAGGCTCGGCGAAAAACGCTGATTGCAAACCGCAATCCATGCTGGCGCATGGCGTGGCCGTGGTTATAATCGCTTCACAATTCAAATTTTCTCTCCTCCCGGAGCACAGGCGTTGAGCAAGACCGTAATCGTCGTGGACGACAGCAAGCTGTCCCGCATGCATGTCCGCGGCATAATACTTCGGAACAAGCCGGATTGGACGGTCATCGAGGCGGCGAACAGCGTTGAACTTTATGGAAAACTGGACGAAAGTGATATCCATATCGCCATAATCGATTTCAATATGCCGGGCGACAACGGCCTGGAGGCCGCCGCCCGCCTGTTGCAGGCGAAGCCGGACATCCGCGTCGCCATCATCACGGCCAACGCCCAGGATGCGGTGGTCTCCGGCATCCGTGCGCTGGGCGCCGCCTTCATGCCCAAGCCGTTGGAGGAGGAGCAGATGGCCCGCTTCCTGACCGCCGCCAGCCTGCCGCGCCGTTCTTCGTCCAACGATGCGTCCGCCGGCAATGGAACCGGCGGGGGCGCCGGTTGACCGGCGCGGTCCGGCCGGCGCCCGCCAATGGACCCGATCCCCATGGGGTTTGAGCTGGACGATCTGGAGCGCGACGCGCTGACGGAGCTGGGGAACATCGGCGTCGGCCGGGCGTCCACGGCGCTCAGCCGGATGATCGGCGGGCCGGTGGAGATCTCCGTGCCGCTGGTCAGCCTGGTTCCCGGCGACCGGGTGTCCGGCCTGCTTCGGTCGGCGCTGCCGGGGGAATTGACCGCGGTGACCGAGTGCCTTTCCGGCGCCTTTCTCGGTTCGGCCATCCTGCTGATGCCGGAACGCAGCGGCCTGCCGCTGGCCGCCGCCGCCCTGCCGCCGGGCGTCCCCAAGGAGGACGCGGCGGAGCTGATGGAGGAGGCGCTGGCCGAGGTCGGCAACATCGTGCTGAACAGCTGCCTGTCCTCCATGGGGAATCTGCTGGGCGTCGCGGTCGGCACCACCCTGCCGCAGGTTCTTCGCGGTCTGGGGGACGAACTTCTGGAACGCTGCGGCGTCGCCCTGACGGCGGAGGCGCAGGCGATCCTGTTCCACGTCACCTTCCGGACGCCGCCCCACGATGTCGAGGGGACCATCGTCCTGGCGCTCGACGCCGGGTCCGCGACGGAGCTGAAGGCGGCCATCGGGCGCTACATCGGCCGGGTGCTGGCCTGAGGGCGGGCACAACCGCCGGCAATCAACACACGCCAATCAACAAGAGCCCCCGACAGAGAAGCACGGACTCACGGGGCAAGGGGTTTGGATCATGGCCTTGGTCAAGAAGAAGCGGATCGATACGGCGAGCGCCTCCCGCAACGCGGACACCGGCGAGGACGCGGCTGCGCTTCCCAACGACGCCGCCCTGTCCGGAACACCCGACAACGCCCTGTCGACCCGCCGCGCGGCGGAGGTGCGGCGGCGCGCCCGCGCCGGCAACCGGCGGCGCAAGGCGGCGGAGGGCATCGCCGCCGCCGCGAACGAGCTTGCCAGCGGCGTGACCCAGGCCGCCGCCGCCGCCGAGGAACTGCGCAAGGCGATGGAGCAGGTGGCCGCCGGCGCGGAGGAGGCGGCCAGCGCCACCCAGCAGTCGCAGCGGATGATCGACCGCAGCGCCAGCCTGATCGGGCGGGCGCGCAGCAACGCCGAATCCTCGCTGTCCCGCATCGAGGCGTTGCAAGCGCTGATGAAGGACGTCAGCGGCCAGATCCTCACCTCCGTCGATGGGCTGGTCCGCGCCGCCGCGCGGCAGGAGGCCGCGGTCGCCCTGGTCCGCGACCTGGAGCGGCAGGCGGCGGAGATCGGCACCATCGTCGAGGGGGTGGCGGTCATGGCCGACCAGACCAACCTCCTGGCGCTCAACGCCGCCATCGAGGCCGCCCGCGCCGGCGACGCCGGGCGCGGATTCGCCGTGGTGGCCGACGAGGTGCAGGCCCTGGCCGAGCGCTCCGAGCGCTCCGCCAACGAGATCAACCGCATGGTCGCGCAGATCCAGGAGGCGGTCGGCGCCATCGCGGAAAGCATCGTGACCGGCGCGGGGGCGTCCAAGGCCGAGGTTGACCGCGGCCGCCAGATCGCCGCCCAGCTCGACCGGGTGCGCGACGGCATGGGGGACATCGCCCGCGGCGCGCAGGACACCATCAAGGCCGCGATGGAGGCCGATTCCGCCGGGCGGGAGGCGCAGCGCGGCGCCGAAAGCGTCGCCTCCGCCGCGGAGGAGCAGGCGGCGGCGAGCGAGGAGGCGCTGAAGACGGTCGGCGAGCAGGCCAAGGCGCTCGCCCAGAGCGAGCAGGCCGCCGGCCAGCTCTCCGATCTGGCCGACGAGCTGACCGGCAGCACCGACGTGCACCGCGCCGCCGCGGATCTCGCTTCGGCCGCCGAGCAGCTCTCCGCCGCCATCGAGGAGATCAACCGCGCCGCCGCCCAGATCATGGCGGCGATCACCCAGATTTCCCGTGGCGCCCAGGCCCAGGGGGCCGCGACCCACCAGTCCAGCAGCGCCATCGCCGAGATCGAGGCCAGCGCCAAGCTCGGCCACGGCCGCGCCGAGGAGGCGCTTCAGCGCTGCGTCGGTCTGGAGGCGCTGCTGTCCGAGACGCAGGACATGGTGGGCGCCCTGACCGCCGGGGTGGGGGAGGCGGTGGCCGCCAGCCGCCGCACGGTGGAGCGCATCGGCGCCATGGAGCAGATCGGCCGGCGCATCGACAAGGTGGTCGACGCCATCTCGATCATCGCCATCCAGACCGGCATGCTGGCGGTCAGCGGCTCCATCGAGGCGGCGCGGGCCGGGGAATTCGGGCGCGGCTTCACCGTGGTCAGCAACGACATCCGCAACCTCGCCCGCGACAGCTCGGAGAATGTCGAGCGGGTGAAGGACATCGTCCACGCCATCCAGGACCAGATCGGGCGCGTCCGCCGCGACATCGAGGACATCGGGAGCGAGACGGCGCGCCAGTCCTCCCGCCACCAGGAGTTCGCCGGCAGCCTCGCCGCCGCCATCGCCGACCTGCGCACCGTGACCTCCGGCAGCCGCGAGATCGTCGATAACGCCGGCGAGGTGCAGCGCGCCGTGGCCGAGGCGCAGAAGGGCGTGGAGCAGGTCGCCGCCGCGGCCAACCAGGCCAACCGCTCCGCCAACGAAGCGGCCAAGGCCGCGCGGGAGCAGGCCAAGGGCGCCGAGGAACTGGCCGCCGCGATCGAGGAGATCGCCGCCATGGCCGAAGAACTGCAAGGGGCCGGCTGACCGGCCGGCGGGGAGACGACCCATGGCCGCGATCATCCGCCGCGACGGCGTGCGTTCCTTCGTCCTCTTCTCGGTCGGTGGCATGGGGCTGGCCCTGCCGTTGGACGGGGTTCTGGAAATCCGCCGCCCGCCCGAGCTGGTGCCCATCCCGCTGGGACCGCCCAGCCTGGAAGGGCTGGCCCGGCGGCGCGGCACCGTGCTTCCGGTCATCGGGCTGCGCCGTGTCCTTGGCCTTTCCGGGGCCGGGGCCAGGACCGGGGCCGGGGCCAGGACCGGGGAGGGTGGAGCGGATGGCGGGGAGACCAAGGCGGCGCGGCTGCTGATCGTCCGCCACAACGGCCAGCCGGTCGGGTTGCTGGTGGACCGCGTCCTCGGCCTGTCCGCCGTGGACGAGGACCGCGTCGCCGATGCCGGGTCGGTGCCCGATCCATCCATCGACGCGGATCTTCTGGCCGGGGCCATTCTGGCTGGGGGCGAACAGGATGGCGCCCTGATCCTCGATCCCGGCCCGCTGATCGAGCGCCAGTTCGCCGACCTCGGACCGGCCGGCGGTTCCGCGGGGGCGGCGGATTTCAGCGCCTCCGCCCAGCCGAAGACTCTTGCCGTGGTGCGGCAGGACGAGGAACAACTCGTCGTCCTCACCGTTGCGGAGCAGGAGTTCTCGTTGCCGGTGGCGGCGGTGCGGGAGGTCGTTCCGTTCCCCGGGACGGTGACCCGCGTTCCCCGCGCCCGCCCGCATCTTCTGGGCATGATGACGCTGCGCGACGCGCTGCTTCCCCTGGTCGGGCTGCGGGAGCTGTTCGGGCTCGCCGCCGCGCCCGATTCCCCGGCGGCGGATCGGGGGCGCGGCAAGGTGGCGGTCCTGCGCACGGCGGAGGGGCTGGTCGGTGTGGTGGTGGAGGACGTGCGGGAAATCCTGCGCGTTTCCCGCGAACGGATCGACCCGGTGCCGCCGTTGATGGCGCGGGAGGCGGAGTTTGCGGACATGGACGGCATCGCGCGGCTGGACGGCGGCGCGCGGCTGATCCCGGTTCTGTCGGCGGAACGGCTGTTCCGCCATGGCACGGGCAATGGGGCAGGGGTGTCGGGTGGCGACGCCGGGATGCGCGAAGGAGAGGCGGCTGTGGCAACGGAAACGCAGGCGGAGCGGGCGGAGGCCTTCGTGGTGTTCCGGCTGGCCGGGGCGGAATACGGCCTGCCGGTCGCGGCGGTGCAGGAGGTGCTGCGCCAGCCCGACGCCGTGACTCCGCTGCCCAACGCGCCGGATTTCGTCAGCGGCGTGACCACGCTGCGCGGCGCCGTCCTGCCGCTGGTCGCGCTGCGCCGCCTGCTGCGCCTGCCGGAGGGGCGGGGGAGCGCGGGGGAGCGGGGCCGCGTCGTGGTGATCGCCGCGGGGGCGGCGCGCGCCGGGCTGCTGGTGGACGGCATGGCCGGGATCGTCCGCATCCCGGTCGGCGCCATCGGGCCGGCCCCCGTCGTGTCGCAGGCCCAGCACCGGCTGATCCGCCGGATCGGCGCGCTGGAGAACGCCGGGGAGCGGCGGATGATCCTGCTGATGGACCCGGCCGAACTGCTGGACATGGACCAGCTCGCCGACCTGCTGGCCACCGTCTGATCGGAAGGCGGTCCAGTCATGCTGAAGGTTCTGGTCGTCGATGATTCGGCGCTGATGCGGCGGCGCATCGACGACATCCTCTCGTCCGCCGGCTTCGTGGTGGAGACCGCCGCCGACGGGGCGGAGGCGCTGGAACGGCTGCCCGTCTTCGATCCGGATGTGGTGACCCTGGACGTCACGATGCCGGGCATGGACGGCCTCGCCTGTCTGAAGCGCATCATGGTCGAGCATCCGAAGCCGGTGGTGATGGTCTCGGCCCTGACCGCGGACGGGGCGGAGATCACTCTGGAAGCCCTGCGGCTGGGGGCGGTGGAGGCGGTGCGGAAGCCGACGGGGGTCGGCGCCATCACCGGCATCGCCGAGGAGCTGGTCGACACCGTGCGCGCCGCCGCCGGGTCAAGGCCCCGCCGGGTCCAAGGGTTGCGGGAACGTCTGCGCCTGGCGCGGGAGCGCATCGCCGGGGCGGATTTCCTGGCCGATGCTCCGCTTTCCAAGCCGCCGACCGTGGCCGACAGCGCCGGCGATCCGGACGAGGGGCTGGTGCTGATCGGCGTGTCCACCGGCGGGCCGCGCACGCTGGAGGACATCCTGCCGCTTCTGCCGGCCGATTTTCCCTGGCCGGTGGTGGTGGTCCAGCACATGCCCGCGAGCTTCACCGGCCCGCTGGCCCGCCGCCTCGACAGCATTTCCGCCGTGACGGTGGTGGAAGCCGCGACGGCGACGGCGCTCCAGCCGGGGATGGCCTGCATCGCGCGTGGCGGCGCCGACCTCCAGATCGTCCGGCGCGGCGGGCGGCTCGTTGCCCAGCCCGTTCCGATGGACGAGCGGCGGAGCTGGCACCCCAACGTGGACCGGCTCGTCGAAAGCGCGCTGCGCGCCGTGGCACCGTCGCGGCTGATCGGTGTTCTCCTGACGGGCATGGGGTCGGATGGCGCGGCCGCGATGGCGGAGCTGCGCCGCCTGGGCGGGCGCACCATCGCGGAGGCGGAGGGCAGCGCCGTCGTGTTCGGCATGCCGCAGGAGCTGATCCGTCGCGGCGGCGCCGACATGGTGCTGCCGTCCGACCGGGTGGCCCATCAGGTGACGCGATGGGTGAGGGGATGACAACAGTGACAGGCGCGGTGGAGGCGGCGGCATGGCCCTGGTGAAGGCACGCAAGATCGACGGAGCGAAGCCCGGGTCCGTTGAGGAGGGCGGCGATCCGCTGGCCTGGCTGGAGGATGCCGACCCGGCGCGGCGGCGCCGGGCCGCCCACGCGCTCGGCGAGCGTCCCGACGCTGTTCCCGCCCTCTCGGCAAGGCTGGCGCGGGAGGAGGACCCGAGCGTCCGTGAAACCCTGCTCACCGCCCTGGTCCGCACCGGCACCGCGGCGGCCGCGGCGGCGCTGGTGCCCCATCTGGTGAGCGAGGATGTCGGGCTGCGCAACGGCGTGATCGAAAGCCTGCAGCAGATGCCCGCCGCCGTGGTGATGCCGGAGGTCGCCCCGCTGCTGACGGCCGCGGATTCGGACCTGCGCATCTTCGCGGCGCAGCTCGTCGGAAAGCTGCCCCATCCGGACCGGCTGGACCTGCTGGCCGGGGTGATCGACCGCGACCCGCATGTGAACGTCTGCCTCTCCGCGGTGGAGGCGCTGATGGACAGCGGCGATCCCGCGGCCTTGCCGGTCGTGGAGCGGCTTGGCGCGCGTTTCCCGGACGATCCCTTCGTCGCCTTTTCCGTCGATGCGGCACGCCGCCTGTTTTCCGGAGCCTGAATGACGCTGCCTTCGGACAAGGGGGGCGCCGGCCTGAGCGCCGCCGATTACGACGCCTTCTGCCGGTTCTTGCGGGAACGCACCGGATTGTCCTTCACCGAGGCCAAACGCTACTTCGTCGACCGCCGCGTGACGGAGCGGATGGCGGCGGTCGGCGTCGAGCATGTCCGCCAGTATCTGAACCTGCTGCGCTTCCAGGCGTCGGGGGAGGAGTTGCAGCTTCTCGTCAACCGCATGACGGTGAACGAGACCTACTTCTTCCGCGAGATGTACCAGCTCGACTGCCTCGTGAACGCCGCGCTGGACGAGGTGGTGAGCGGGCGCGCGCCGGGCAGCCGGGTGCGCATCTGGTCCGCCGGCTGCGCCACCGGGGAGGAGCCCTACTCCATCGCCATCACCCTGCTGGAGCGGTGGAACCGGGTCGATGATTTCGAGATCGAGCTGTACGCCTCCGACATCGACAGCCATGTGCTGGCCCGCGCGCGCGAGGGGATTTACGAGCAGCGGTCGCTCCAGGCGATGCCGCGGGATCTCATCGCCAAGTACTTCACCCGGCTGGACGACCAGACCTGGCAGATCATGGAGGAACTGCGGGACTCCATCGATTTCTCGCTGGTGAACATCGCCGATCCGCAGCAGATGGCGAATTTTCGTGGCATCGACGTCATCTTCTGCCGCAATCTGCTGATCTACTTCGACGATCTGGGGCGGCGCGAGGCGGCGTCGATGTTCTACGACGCGCTGTCGCCCAACGGGTTCGTCTGCCTGGGCCATTCGGAAAGCATGAGCCGGATGTCCTCGCTCTTCGTGCCGCGCCGGTTCCCCGACGCCATCCTCTATCAGAAGCCCCAGAGTTAAGGAGGCCGCCCGGTGACCGATCGACCAGACCCGCAACCTCGCGTTCTCGTGGTGGACGATGCCGTGACCGTCCGGGCCTACACCCGACAGGTTCTGGAGGCCGACGGCTTTCGGGTCGACGAGGCGGTGAACGGGCTCGACGGGCTGGAGCACGCGCTGGCCTCCACGCCGGATCTGCTGATCGTCGATATCAACATGCAGAAGATGGACGGCTACACCATGCTGCGCCGCCTGCGGCAGGAGCAAACCCTGCGCGACGTGCCCGCGATCATGATCAGCACCGAATCCAAGGACAGCGACCGCGACAAGGCGCTGCTCGCCGGGGCCAACTGGTATTTCGTCAAGCCGGTGCGCCCCGCCGACCTCACCGCCGCCGCCCGTCTGCTGACCGGGCGGCGTCCGGATGGCGGGCGTCAAACCGGCGGTGGGGAACGGTCATGAGCGCGCTGTTCGAGCAGTTCGTCCTGGAATCGCGGGAGTTGCTGGAGGCGGCGGGCGCCGCCCTGCTGCGGCTGGAGCGCGACCCGACCGAGACGGCGGCGATCAACGACCTGTTCCGCGCGCTGCACACCCTGAAGGGCGCCACCGCGCTGTTCGACATGGCGCCCTTCACCCGCATGGTCCATGCCGGCGAGGACGCGCTGATGGCCGTGCGCGACGGGCGCGCCGTCATGAG
This sequence comes from Azospirillum sp. TSH58, assembly GCF_003119115.1. Taxonomy (NCBI): domain Bacteria; kingdom Pseudomonadati; phylum Pseudomonadota; class Alphaproteobacteria; order Rhodospirillales; family Azospirillaceae; genus Azospirillum; species Azospirillum sp. TSH58. The sequence continues at coordinate 140,686 of NZ_CP022363.1, read as the reverse complement.
CGGCGATCTGGCCGACCGGTTGCTGGACCTGCTGGACGTCGGTGCGGCCTGGGTCGACGGGCTGGAGCACCACCAATCCCTGCCCGACGACGCCGACACCCGCGCGCAGGCGCAGGAGGCGGGGCTTCGTGCCGCCCTAGGCCGGCCGGCCGAGGCCGCGGACAGCGGCACGCCCGCCGGCTTCGCCTGGGTGGACGACCTGCCGGAGGCCGACCGGGCGACGGCCGCCGGGCGCACGGTCACCGCCATCGCCTACGATCCCGCGGAGGACTGCTTCTTCGCCGGGGACGATCCGCTGGACCTGTGCCGCCGCGTCCCGGACCTGCTGCTGCTGCGCATCGAGGCCGCCGGGGCGTGGCCGCCGCTGACGGATTTCGACCCCTACCGCTGCGCCCTGCGCTTCCGCGCGCTGAGCGGCGCTTCGAAGGATGAGTTGACACGCCTGTTCCGTGGCGTTCCCGATCAGGTGTCCCTCGCCACGGTCGCGATACCCGCCCCGGCCGCGCCGGTGCCCTTGGCCGCGCCGGCCAGCCTCGCCACGGCCATGCTGCGGGAGCAGGCGCGCATCCTCGGCCTGCCCGGCAGCGACGGGGAGACGGCGGCCCGCCGGGCCGCGGTGCTGCGGGTGGTGCGCAACATCCTCGCCGCCGAGGGCCGGAACGCGGACGCGTCGACTCTGGACCGCGCCGCCGACGGCCCGGCGGACGCGCTCATCCGCTGCATCGAATCCCTGGCCGACGGGCCGGCCGCGGCAACGCCGGCGGCGCCCGCCGCTCCGGCACTCCCGGCCCGGCGGACGCTGCGGGTCGACGCGGAGCGCATGGACCGGCTGATGGCGCTGGTCGGGGAACTGGTCGTCGCCAAGGGAAGCCTGCCCTACCTCGCCCGCGAAGCGCAGGAGGGGCGGAGCGCCGACGCGCTGGCCCAGGGGATCAAGGAGGCCCACGGCCGCATCGACGCCATCGTCGGCGAACTGCAGGACGCGGTGCTGCGCCTGCGGCTTCTGCCCCTGTCGCGTGTCTTCGACCCGCTGCCCCGGATGGTCCGCGACACCGCGAGGCGGCTCGGCAAGCCCGTCGAGCTGCACCTCTCCGGTGGCGAGACGGAGGCGGACAAGGACATTCTCGATATCCTGGGCGAACCGCTGCTGCACCTCGTCCGCAATGGGCTGGACCACGGCGTCGAGCCGCCGGAGCGCCGCCGCGCCGCCGGAAAGCCCGATGTGGCGGCGATCCGCGTCCAGGCCTTCCAGGACAGCGGCGGCGTGGTGGTGGAGGTCTCCGACGACGGGGCGGGCATCGACGCGGCGGCCGTGCGCCGCAAGGCGGTGGCTCAAGGCGCCCTGACCGCGGAGCAGGCGGCCGCCCTGTCCGACACCGAGGCGCTGCGCCTGATCTTCCTGCCGGGGGTCAGCACCTCGGACACCGTGTCGGACCTGTCGGGCCGCGGGGTGGGGATGGACGCCGTGCGCGGCGCGGTGGAACAGGCCGGGGGGCGGGTGGAGGTCGCCTCGACCCCCGGCGCCGGGACGCGCTTCCGCCTCGTCCTGCCGCTGACCATGATGGTCACGCGGCTGGTGACGGTGGAGACGGCGGGTGCGCTCTACGGCTTTCCGGTCACGCTGGTCACCGGCATGCAGCGCGTTCCCCACGGCGCGATTCGCCGGATGAAGCACGCGGAAAGCGTCGTCGTTCAGGATGCGGTGGTGCCGCTCCTGCGGCTGCGCCGCCTGCTCAACCTGCCGGAGGACGAGCGGGAGCGCAGCGGGGAGGCGGTGCTTCTCGTGGACCTCGGCGGGCAGCCGGTGGGGCTGGTGGTGGACGCCTTCCGGGAGCGCGCCGAGGTGGTTCTGAAGCCGATGACCGGGCTGCTCGCCCGGTTGCGCGGCTACGCGGGCACGGCGGTGCTCGGCGACGGGCGGCTCCTGCTCGCCCTCAACCTGCGGGAGCTGGTGTGATGCCCATCCGTTTCGAGGACCGCACCGCCCGTTTCGAGGGCGCCTGCACGGTGGACGAGGCGATCCCGCTGGCCGAATGGCTGTGCGCCGTGGAGGAGCCCCGGCTGGATCTCGGCGGCTGCACCGCCCTGCACACCGCGCTGCTTCAGGTGCTGCTGGCGGCGGGCCGGCCGGTCGCGGTGCCGCCGGAGGACGCCTTTCTCAAGGGCTGGGTGATGCCGGTGCTGGTCAGGCCGTAGCGCGCTTGCGGCGGACACTTGTCGCGGACAGCCAGCCTTGGCGTCAGGGGGTCAGGAAAACAGCTCCATCGTGTCGGGCACCTTGGCGGGCGTCCGCCCGGCCAGGATGGCGGCGACCGCCTCGACCGCGGAGACCAGCGAGGTCTGCGAGAAGGGCTTGGGCAGGCAGCCCACGCCGTACTCGCGCGTCGGCTCCACCTCCTCGCGGTAGGAGGTCACGAACAGGCAGGGGATGCCCAGCGCGGTCATCCGGCGGGCCGCGTCGATGCCGCTGGAACCCTGGGCCAGGTGGATGTCCACCAGCGCCAGATCCGGCTTGACCTCCTGCGCCAGGACCAGCGCCTTTTCGCTGGTGGAGGCCGGTCCATGAACCTCGTGCCCGGCGGTTTCCAGGTAGAAGCTCTGCTCCATGGCGATGAGGACCTCGTCCTCGACGAGTAGGATCTTCATCCGTTCCACTCCGCCGCGCTGTCTTCCAGGATGGGGCCGCGTGTTTCCGGCATGGTCAGCGCGATGCGGAAGGAGGTGCCCCGTTCCACCGGCATCAGGGTGACCGTCGCCCCGACCTGACCGGTCAGGCTGGTGATCAGCCGCATGCCCAGGCTGCGCGACCGGCGCATGTCGAACCCGGCGGGAAGGCCGGGCCCCTGGTCGGTCACGGTCAGCGCCAGCAGGTCGCCGGCCCGGTCGAGCGAGACCAGCACGTTGGCGGGCGAGGGCCCGCGATGCTTGATGGCGTTGGTGATCAGCTCGTTGGCGATCAGCCCCAGCGGCGCCGCCTGATCGATGGGCAGGTCGACCCGCTCGGCCCGCACCTCGATGGAGCCCAGCGTGTCGCCGCCCGACGCGCGGGACAGGTCGGCGCACAGCTCGTTCAGGTAGCTGCCGAACTCGATGGTCTGGAACTGATCGGTCTGGTACAGCCGGCTGTGCACCCGCGCGATGGCGTCGATGCGGCTGCGGGCGTCCTGGAAATGAACCCGCTCGGCGGCCCCCGGCAGGCTCATGGTCTGCAGCGTCAGCAGGCTGGAAACGAGCTGGAGGCTGTTCTTCACCCGGTGGTTCACTTCGCGCAGCAGCGTGGATTTCTGCCCCACCAGCTTGCGCAGCGCCGCTTCCATCGACTTGATCTCGGTGACGTCGATGTGCATCAGCACGGCCCCGCCGAAAGGACCGGCGGCCATCGGCGCGGCGAGGCAGCGGTACCAGCGCGCCCCCGCGTCGGACAGGCCCGGATACTCGATGGACACCGGCGATCCGCCGCGCAGCAGGCCGCGCAGCCCTTCGATCAGCGCGTCGGCATGCTCCGCCCCGCTGCGGGTGGCGGCGCAGGCTTCCAGATAGTCGTCGCCGATGGCCGAGCCGTCGCCGAGAAAGCCGGCCCGCGGCCCGCTTTCCGCCCAGGCCTTGTTGACGGAGATGATGTGCCCGCCATGGTCGAGAACGGCGATGTGCGCCGGCAGCGCATCGAGCGTGGCCTTGGTCTGCTCGGCGAGCTGGCGCATGGCGAGGGCGTTGGCCTTCAGCTCCTCGCGGGTGCGGCGGCGCTCGGTGATGTCGCGCAGGACGCCGGTGATGAAGCTCCGCCCCTCCGACTCCCAGCGGGCCAGCGAGACCTCCAGGTCGATGCGGGTGCCGTCGCGCTTGCGGCCGATCAGCTCCACCGGCGCGGGCCGGCCGGCCGGGTCGCGCTCCAGCAGGCCGGACCAGTCGGGGGAACCGTCGGCGAGGAAGAGGCTGACATGCTGGCCGATCAGCTCGTTGGGCGGAAAGCCGAACTGCAGGGCGGCGGCCCCGTTGGCCCATTGCACCACACCGCGCGTGTCGGTGGTGACGATGGCGTCGGGGGCGGTGTCCACGATGGCGCGGTAGCGCGCGTCGCGCTGTTCGCGGAGAACCCGCTCCCGGTTGACCACGGCGGTGACGTCGGTGACCTGGATCAGGCAGTAGGAGGCGTTGCTGACGGTGAAGGGACGGATCAGCACGTTGTGGACCATCCGCCGCCCGTCGGGACAGCGCAGCGGAAACAGCACCGGATTCAGCGTGTGGGACAGGACGCTGGGCGCCCCGGTCTCCAGCACGTCGCGCACCGCGTTGTGCAGCCGCGTGTCGCGCAGGGCCGGCAGGGCCTCCACCAGTTCCCGCCCGTGGATGCCGGGCTCGGGGGTGCCCGACGCCCTTTCCATCCAGCGGTTCCAGAACTGCACGCGGCCATGGCGGTCCAGCACGACGATGCCGGCATCCATTGCGTCCAGAAGGCCGTCCAGCCAGGGCATGCGCTTAAACTCGGTCGGTTCCATCGGGCGTTCCGGAGGCGATGCGGTCGATGAATCCATGGATCAGTCCCTTCAGCGACTCCAAAGACGACAGTCCCATGAGCAATGCGATGTAGCCGCGAATGCTCCGGCTGCGGATCAGGAAGTCGATGTAGAGGAACATGACCAGCTCGTCGGGGTTCGGCCCGTTGCTTTGGAAAATGCGGTCGCTGTCGCCGCGCAACACGCTGGGCAGCGAGATGTCCAGATTGTCCTTCAGCGTGTTGGCCATCACGACCAGGCAGCCGTTGAGGATGATGTTGCCGATCTCCGCGAGCGCGTCCTGTTCCAGATCGACGATCTCCTCCAGGCTCAGCTCGCTGCCCAGGACGGCGCGGGCCAGCTCCAGACTGTTGGTCTCCGGGAAGATCAACAGGGCGCGGCCGGAAAAGGACCCGTCGAAACGCTGCTCCACCGCGACGAGGCTCATTTTCTCGCGCGCGGCGAGAAGGCCGGCGGCGTCGTTGCGGCTGACGATCTCGATGGAGGGAACGGACAGCAGGACCTGATCGGCGACCATGCGGCTGAGGTTGGTCGCGGCACGGCCGACGCCCATGTTCACCAGCTCGGTCAGCGCGTCGCGCTCGAGGTCGCTCAGATCCACCATGCACCGGCGCTCCCGTTTTCATGGAAGCGCCGCGGCATCGGCGCCCCCGGGGCACAGTGCGACAGGAACGCCGTCAAAGTCTCCCCCGTCAACGGCATAGGCCAAATTGGGAGTGCTCTAGGCAATTCAGCAACAAGGTGCCGTCGATCCAACAATTGGTTCCTTCCATTGATTGCGGCCTGAATAAAAAGGCCGCCTGTATTGTGGTCCGGCGTGACGCTCCGTCGCACCCTGTTGCGGGTCATGCCGCCAACCGGCGGACGAGATCCCGGAGGAACCCCTCGCAGGCGGTGACCTGGGCGACGTCGATGTACTCGTTGGGCTGATGCGCCTGATCGATGGAACCCGGTCCGCAGAGGACGGTGGAGAGCCCGGCCTCCTGGAATTGCCCGGCCTCCGCCGCGAAGGAGACCATGCCGGTGTCGTTGCGCCCGGTCAGGGCGTGGCAGAGCTGGGCGGCCGGCCCGTCCGGCTCCGGCGCGAGGCCCGGCACGCCGGCGAGCTGCTCGGTGCGGATGTCGCAATCCGGGCTGATCCGCCGCATGACCGCGCGCAGCCGCGCGCATTCCGCCTCGAACCGGTCGCGGTAGCGCGTCCAGTCGTCGCCGGGCAGCGGGCGGATGTCCCAGACGAAGGAACAGTGGCGGGCGGTGATGTTGGCCGCCGTGCCGCCTTCGATGGTCCCGACCTGCAGCGTCGTGAAGGGCGGGTCGAAGCCGCATGCGGGGTCCGCCGCGGCGGCGTTCTCCGCCGCCATGTCGCCCACCAGATTGACGAGCCGCGCCGCGGTCATCACGGCGCTGACCCCGCGGTCGATCTGGGACGAGTGGACCTCGTGTCCGGTGATCGTGGTGCGCAGCACGTAGCAGCCCTTGTGGGCGAGCACGACCCCCATCGAGGTCGGCTCGCCGACGATGACGGCGCTGGGGCGCGGCAATTCACCGGCGATTCGGGCGATCATGGCCGGGGCGCCGATGCAGCCGACCTCCTCGTCGTAGGACAGCGCCAGATGCAGCGGCCGTTTCAGCCCGGCCTCCAGAATTTCCGGCAGCAGGGCCAGCGCCACGGCGGGAAAGCTCTTCATATCGGCGGTGCCGCGCCCGTAGAGGCGCCCGTCGCGCTCGACCAGCGTGAAGGGATCGGTGTCCCAGGGCTGCCCATCGACCGGCACCACGTCGGTGTGGGCCGACAGCACCACACCGCCTTCGGTCATCGGGCCGATGGTGGCGAACAGGTTGGCCTTGGCGCCATCCGGGCTGGGGACCAGCCGGCTCTCCACGCCGTATCCGGCGAGATAGTCCCGAACCCAGTCGATCAGTGCCATGTTGGAGCGGCGCGAAACCGTGTCGAAACCGACCAAGCGGGCGATCATCGCCTTTGAGCCGTCTTGCACCCTTAAGATCCAATCTGCGGGTTATTCCGCGGGATGGCGCCGCAGACCCTGCGCTTGTGATAATCTTCAGCAGTCAGACACTGGCCCCTGCACCCTACGATGTCAAATGAGTCGTCCGTAATACGCGGGCATAGCGGCCAATGGCAAACGCCGGTTGAACGGTCCCCCCGCCTTCGGAGTGCCGTCCAACCGGTCGTGAAGCGCAATCGCCCGGGCCGGTGCGTCGCCGGGCGGAAGGGGGGCGGTCAGGCCGCCGACCAGACCTTCTCGGTCAGGATCGTGCGCACCAGCGTCAGCGCGCTCTCGGCGCTCTCGCGTCCGTCGAGCTTCGCCGCCACCGCCTCGATCTGGGCCGGCGGCAGGGTGGCCCGCAGGCGGCGCACCGTGTCGGTCAGATGCTTCTTGGCGAAGCGCGCCTGGTTCCCGCGTTCCGACAGTTCCTGGAAGGCCAGCCGCCGGGTGGTCGCGTCGCGCCCGGCGCTGGCCGCCGTCGCCCGCTCCGCCGCCGCGGCAAGCTCGTTCGAGGATTGGAGGTAGTTGCTGATGGCTTCGGTCAGGATACGGTTGGCTTGAAGCAAGGGATCAAGGGACATGCGCTGAACTCTTTGCCTTCCGTGACGGCTCTGGGCCGCAAACGGCCCCCTGCCAAGACGTTTCACCCAAAGTTAATTGGGCCGGGCGGCCCGCTTCAACCCGGCGAAGGGTTCTATGCGGACAGCAAGCCGGACCAACCCTGGCGCCACCGCGGCGGTACCACCCCATGGTCTATCACCGTCCGCTGTCTGTCGAGGTTGGACAAGCTATGGGCCTATGAATTTCCTATGAACTAAGGCACGCTTTCTTTGTGTACGTTTATCGTCACATAAACCGGGCACTAAAACGGGAACCCACGGGCGCAGGACGCCGTTTTCCTCAAGCGTCGATGTTTCTGCGGCCATGCCCACTTGGACCAAGCCCATTTGGAGACGGAAGAATGCAAGGCGATCGTGAGGACCGCATCCGCCACCGCGCCTATGAGATCTGGGAGCGCGACGGGCGACCGGAGGGACGGGGGGAAGAGCATTGGGCGCAGGCCTGCGCCGAGATCGAAGCCGAGGACCGGACGGCCGCGACGGCGGAGCCGGTCGCCATGGTCGCGGCGGTCAAGGACGCCGCCGCGGGTGCAGTGAAGAAGGCGGTCCGCCGGACCAAGACGGCGGCGACCGAACTGTTGGGCGTCGGCCTGAACGCCGTGGTCGATGTGGTCGAGGAGGCCGTCGCGACCAAGAAGCCGCGCGCCCGCAAGGCCAAGGCCGAGCCCGCCCCGGCAAACGACACCCTGGCCGCCGCTCCCGCGGAAACCCCGGCCGCCGCGAAGGCGGCAAAGCCGCCCCGCGCCAAGGCGGTGAAGGCGGAGGCCGCGAAGCCGGCGGCGCCGCGCACCCGTCGCAAGCCGGTCGCGCCGGACACCGAACCGGCGCATTGACCCGCACCGGCCCTGCGCGCTCCTAGGTTCTGTTCTCAAAGGCTGTGAGGGTTTGGCTGTGCCCTGTTGAAGGGGGATGGCACGATCTGAACTGAGCGATGAGCAGCTTCAGCATTTGCTGGAGTTGCTTCCGCCGGAACGCCCGTGGACGGGCCGGCCGGCGCGGGACCTGGAGCGCACCGTGCGGGCGATCCTGTGGGTGAACCGCACCGGCTCGCCCTGGCGCGATCTTCCGGCCGAGTACGGTCCCTGGCAGACGGCGGCCAACCGCTTCTACCGCTGGCGCAAGGCCGGGGTATGGGAGCGCGTGTTGGAACTGGTTCAGGCCGAGGCGGATGAGGCCGGCAAGTTGGACTGGAGCCTGCACCAAGTCGACAGCACAGTGGTCCGCGCCCACCAGCACGCCGCCGGCGCAAAAGGGGGCAGTTGAACCAAGCGCTTGGCCGCTCGCGCGGCGGCTTCTCAGCCAAGATCCACCTGCGCGCCGACCGCCACGGCCAACCGCTCGCTTTCGTGCTGAGCCCCGGTCAAGCCGCCGACCAGAGCGCGTTGACGGTGCTGATGGAGGCGGTCGCAGTGCGCCGAGTGGCAGGTGGACGACCGCGGGAAAGACCCGAGCGCGTGGTCGCTGACCGCGCCTACTCCAGCCAAGCCATCCGCCGCTACCTGCGTCGGCGCGGGATCGGGGCGGTGATCCCACAGCCCTCCAGCCAGAAGCCCTGTGCTCTGGTGGATTGGGCCGCCTATCGCTCCCGCAACGCCATCGAGCGCCTGATCAACCGCCTCAAACAGTTCCGTCGCATCGCCACCCGATACGAGAAACTCGCCGCCAACTACCTCGCCATGGTCCACATCGGGGCTATCCGACTATGGCTCAGGGTTTGAGAACAGGACCTAGACACAGGGGCGGATGTAGGGCCGGTTCGCCTCCCACAACTCGTCCAGGATCTTCACGGCGGCGTCGGTGGAGGTCACCACCGGGTCGATCAGCAGGGCCTGGAGCGCCAGTTCCTTCGAGGCGTGGACCGCCGCCTCGACGGACAGTTGCTGCACGCTCGCCTGGACGTGCAGCAGTTTGGCGATCGGATCGGGCAGGGGGCCGAGCGAGACCGGGTGGACGCCCGCCGCGTCGGCCAGCAGCGGCACCTCCACCGCCAGATCGGGCGGCAGGTTGGGGATGGCGCCCTGGTTGTAGACGATTCCCGATTCGATGAAGCGCTTCTGGTTGTGCAGCACACCGGCGATGACCTGCACCGCCCGTTCGCCCCAGGACGGCTGGGTCCAATCGTCCGGCACCGGGGTCGTCCCGGCGGTCACCCCGTCCATCAGCGTGTTGAGGATGCCGCGCCCGCGCTCGTCCTCCGCGAAGTCGAATCCATGCTCCCCGCCTTCCCAGCCATAGGGGAGGTATTCGCCCATATGGTCGTCGCTGCAGGTCGGCCACAGGCCGAAGCTGTTGAACAGGCGGCGGGTCAGCGGCGTGAAGGCCGGGTCGTGGGTCTTTTCCTTCTCGCGCAGCAGCGGGTAGAGATCGCGTCCGCCGGCCCTGTCCCGGATGTGCATCAGCCACTGGAAGTGATTCAGCCCGGCGCCCCAGACCTCCACGTCCTTCTCGGCCATGCCGAGGATCTGGCAGATGAACCAGCGGGCCAGGAAGATGCCGTGACACAGGCCCAGCGTCCTGACCTTGGTGTATTTGCCGAGACCCAGGACGACGCGGCTTTCCGGGTTGGACAGGTTGATGAACTGGGCGTCGGGGCACAGTTCCTCGATGTCGCGGGCGAAGTCGAAGATCAGGGGCAGCGTGCGCAGCGTGAAGAACAGGCCGCCGGGGCCGCCGTTCTCGCCCAGCGTGTGGCGGATGCCATGCTTCTTCGGCACCTCGAAATCGAGCTTCCACAGGCGGTTGCGGTCGATGGCGACGGAGTTGACGACGAATTCCGCGCCTTGCAGGGCGGCGCGGCGGTCGGTGGTCTGTTCGATGATCAGGCCGGCGCCGCCCTTGGCGTTCAACAGGCGGGCGAGCGCGGTCATGCGGTCGAGCGCCGCCGGATTGGTGTCCACCAGCGTCAGGGTGCTGCCCGCCAGCTCCGTCGTGGTGAAGAGGTCGCGGTACATGCTCAGCCCGAAGGCCGCGCTGCCGGCGCCCAGGAAGACGATCTTGGTGGTTTTGGGAGTGGTAACGGCCATGGGATGCCTCCCGCCGGCGGGAATGCTGCTGTGCTGATTTGTCAGGGCAGCCGCCTTGGGTGAAGCATACACTTGTTAAGACGAAGAGACTATACCTGATGGTCAGAATAAGTGTGGTGATCTCTTCGCTTGCGCAACATGACCTTCGCGCTCGCAACAGTGCGCCCGCAGCATAATCACTTCAAGGGAGTCCCCGTCATGGCACTCTTCACTTTTCCCAAGGACTTCCTGTGGGGGGCGTCCACCGCGGCCTATCAGATCGAGGGGGCGATTCACGAGGACGGGCGCGGCCCCTGCGTGTGGGACAGCTTCACCGACGCCGGGCGCATCCAGGACGGCAGCAGCGCCGCCGTCGCCTGCGACCATTACCACCGCTGGGCGGAGGACATCGCCCTGCTGAAGGACGCGGGATTCAACGCCTATCGCTTCTCCATCGCCTGGCCGCGCATCCTGCCGACCGGGACCGGGGCGGTGAACGCGGCGGGGCTAGACTTCTACGACCGGCTGGTGGACGGGCTGCTGGCCGCCGGCATCCGGCCGATGGCCTGCCTCTACCATTGGGACCTGCCGCAACCCTTGGAGGATCGCGGGGGCTGGCAGGGCAGGGAGGTCGTCGGCCCCTTCGCCGACTACGCCCGCATCGTCGCCGCCCGGCTGGCCGACCGGGTGAAGGACTGGATGATGCTGAACGAGCCGAACGTGGTCGCCACCCACGGCTACGGCACCGGGGAGCACGCGCCCGGCCACAGGCTGGGCGAGACCGGCATCCTGCGCGCGCTGCACCACCAGAATCTGGCGCAAGGGGCGGCGCTCCGCGCCCTATCGGCGGAGCATGCGGGCCTGACGCTCGGCACCGTCATCAACCTCCAGCCTTGCCGGGCCGAGAGCGACCGGCCGGAGGACGTCGCGGCGGCGGCCCGCTGGGACGCGGTGTGGAACCGGGTGGCCCTGGACGGCGTGATGCGCGGAAAAATCCCCGACCTGATGGCCGAGCGGATGAAGGACTTCGTCCTGCCCGGCGACGAGGAGGCGATCCGTTTCCCCATCGACCTGCTGGGCATCAACTACTACTCGCGCATGACCATGAAGCACGAGACGGGGCATCCGTTCGACGTGTGGTGGGGCGACGCCCATTGCGACCGCTGGACCGCCATGGCCTGGCCCGTGCAGCCCGACGGGCTCTACGACCTGCTGATGGAGTTCAAGCGCGACTACGGCAACCCCGCCGTCTTCGTCGCGGAGAACGGTGCGGCCTATGACGACGTGGTGACGCCGGACGGACGGGTGCACGACGCGGAGCGCGTGACCTTCCTGCGCGACCATGTGGCGTCGGTCGGGCGCGCCCTGGCGGACGGCTGCAACGTGAAGGGCTATCTGTGCTGGAGCCTGCTGGACAATTTCGAATGGGCCTTCGGCCTGTCGAAGCGGTTCGGCATCGTCCGCGTCGATTACGACACGTTGGTTCGCACGCCCAAGGACAGCTACCACTTCCTGAGCGAAGTGGCGAAGAACGGTCGGCTCGATCTCGAATGATTGGAGAGGAGGGCAGGCCGTGCGGGGTGTGGTTCCGCCGGCCTGCTTGTCTTGTTGGCGCTGTTGATTTGCGGTGATTGATAGTTAGCGATCTAATCATTAGAATTGGAAGAATTTTATATTAATTTTCAGTTCATGATCCTGGTGGTAGACTGCTTGGCGTCGAGCGCCATGCGTTCAGAATCACCGGAGGGGGCCATGGGTATTTCCGACGTTTCGGCATCCTTGTTCCAGGCCACCGCCGCAGCCTCCGTCCAGGCGAAACCCGCCGCGGCGAAGACCGGCGCCACCGACGGGACGGGACCGGCCGCCGCCTCCAAGACCGACAAGGTCGATCTCAGCGATCTGGCATCGGCGCTCAAGGGGGACGCGCTCGACCTGTTCACGAACCTGTCGGCGGATGATCGGACGTCGTTGGGCAAGTTCGTCTCCAGCGGGGCGCTGTCGGCGGACGAACTCAACGACGCGCTGTCGTCCGCTCTCAAATCGGAGCGCAAGAAGGCGTTCTGGCAGACCGCCCAGGAGGACGCCGAGGCCGGGCGCACCCCCGATGCAGAGGCGCGGCAACAGAAGATGCAAGCCATCACGCAGCGCATGTTCTCCGAGACGGAGACCCGGCGGGCGGCCATGTTCGCGTCAGGCATGAGCATGGAGGCCCGGATGGCCGCGACGTCTCAACTGGCCGACGAGATGAGGGCGTTGCAGGACACGTACGACCAGTTGGCTGGGATCGGCAGGCCGATGACGGCCTACACGCTGAAAGGAGGCGACGAGCGCTTCTTTGCGACGTCGAAGGAACAGGCGGCCGGACAAAAGCTTGCGGACCTGGGATTCCAATCCGGCTCTTTCGATAAAGCGCTCTCGACGCTTGCCAAGGGGTTCGCCCAGAAATACGTGGCTGAAGAGGGCAAGTCAGTGATCACGGTCGGACCGGCCGTCAAGTAGATCGCAGAGGACTTCTCGTCGATTCAACCAAACGTCCCAAGGCGCGTCTCTGGATTGGCCGCGGGCTTGATCATACCCGTCCCGGAATTGTCACATCGTGGGCAAGCGGAAGCGGTGCTATCGACGGTGTCGTGTCACCACTGCGTCCGCCCATGCATTCCGTTGGAACTCACACCGCTTCAGGGTCCGGTGACGCCGAAGACGTCCGCGCGGTCATCGTCGTGCCGACCTACAAGCATTCGGGCCTGCTGGTCGAAGCGTTGTCCACCGCGCTTGCCCAGGACACGGACTTCGCTTACGCGGTGGTCGTGGTCAACGACGGCTGCCCCTTTCCGGAAACGGAACGGGTGTGCCGGGAGTTCGCGGCGGCCCATCCGGGGCGGCTCTTTCACCTGCACAAACGCAATGCCGGGCTGAGCGCGGCGCGCAACAGCGGGATCGCCTTCGCGCTGGACGCCTTTCCGGCGCTGGAGGCCGTCTATTTCCTCGATTCCGACAACCGCATCCGGCCCCATCTGCTGCAGAGGATGCTGGATGCGCTGCGGGCGGCGGGGCCGGAGGTCGGCTGGGCCTATCCGGACGTCGACAAGTTCGGCTTCTTCGAGTTCTGCGACATGTCCGGCGCCTATTCGCCGCTGGAGCATCTGTTCCGCAACGTCAGCGAGGCGGGCAGCATGGCGTCGCGCCGCCTGCTGGACAGCGGCGCCCGCTTCGACGAGGCGATGCGCCAGGGCAGCGAGGACTGGGAGTTCTGGCTGCAAGGGCTGGAGCGCGGCTTCCACGGTGTCCATGTGCCGGGCACCGGCTTCGGCTACCGCCGCCGCGGCGAGAGCATGCTGACCGAATCGGAGCGCGATTACCGCCCCATCCTGACCCACATCCAGAAGCGCCACCCCGCGCTGTTCGCGGTCCAGGCCGTCTTGCGGGCGGAGACGGCGGTCGGGCGGCGCTACGCCGTCCATCTGCCCGACCACGCCATAGTCCGCTGCGTCACCGACCCCGCGGCGGGCGAGGAGGATGTGCCGCTCGCCGACTTCGTGCGCCGCGCCCTGCGGGCGCCGGAACGGCCCGGCTATGGAGAGTGCCCCGGCCTGCTGGCGGTCATGGACTCCGGCCTTTACGACCTGCTGAAGCGCCACCGCCTGCTGCGCGGCGCCCTGTGGGTTCTGGAACGCGCGGCGGCCCAGGCCACCCTGGTGCGTGCCGCGGTGACGGCGCGGACGGCGGAGGGCGGCTGCGCGCTGTCCTGGTCCGGTGCGCCCGTGGGGCTGCAGGCGGACGCGCCGTTTCCCCTGCCGGACGGCGGGGCGGCCATGGCGATGCTGCCCACCGCGGTCCTGCTCGACCTCGTGCGGCGCCAGCCGGCGGGCACCGCCTTGCTGGAGCGGGAGCCCTGGAAGCCCTGCGCCGAAGCCCGGCTGAGCCTGACCCTGGCGCTGCCCGGCGCGGTCCAGCCGCCGGCCGGCGCCGACGCCGCCCTGTCCGCGCTGCGCGAGGCGATGGCCGCGGCGTGGTCGCGGCCGTCCAACGGGGGCTGGGCGGCGGCGCCCATCGACCGCTACCGCGCCGGGGTCGCGACGCCGGAGGATGTCTACCGGACGGTGCATCAACTGCCCTCGGTGCTGCCGCTGCTCCACCCCGTTGGGAACCGGCGGCTGGCGGCGCTGGTGGCCGACCCCGCCGACGCGGCGGCGCTGGACACCGCCGCCCGCATGGCCCGCTGGCTGGCCGCGAAGGGCTATGACGCGCATCTGGTGGCGCTGGGTGGCCGCAGCCTGTCGCTGACGGCGGAGATGGTGGAGGCGTTCGCGTCGGTCATCCCCCATCCGCTGCCGCTGGTGCTGCCCGAACGCCCGTTGACTCGCCGCGACGCCTATCTGGGCACGCCGCTGCGTCCGCTGGACCCGGTGGAGGAGGATGGGGCGGTCGGCACGCTGGCCGTCTTCGATCTGGTGGTGACGGTGCGGCATGGCGCGGCCCATCCGCTGATGGGGCGGCTGCGCGCCCTCGGCGTCACGGGATGGGCGCTGCTGGGCTCCTCCGATGCGCCGGATGCGCCGTCCCTGGCCGACGCGGTCAACGGCTGCGCCGCCTTCGAGCACGCCTACCAGACCGTCGTCCCGCTTGACGCCCGGACCGTCCGCCTTTGCCAGGGGCTGGGGTTCCCTCCGGACAAGCTGCGGCGCTGGGAGGATGCGACGGAGCCGGACGCCGATCCCGATTGGGCCGCCTGCGTGCCCCTGTCCTCCTGTCTTCCAGACCCATCCGCGGCCGCCTGAGAAGGGTGTCATCGTCATGAAGCTCTCCGCCCCCGCGGCCCAGTTCGCCTCCCTTTACGACGGCACGCCGAAGCTCATCGTGGTCGGCGCCGGCACCGGACTGGAGCCAGGCGCCGTTCCCCTCCGCCTCCTGCGGCTCGTCCGTCACGACGGCGGCTATCTGCTGCTCTCGGGGGACGCCGGGGCGGCGGAGGGCGAGGCGGTGCGCACGTTGGCCATCCCGCCCGCCGCCGTCCGCGCGCTGTGGTCCGGCGACGAGGCGGCGCGGCGGGACGCCGAACGTCTGCTCGGCTGGTGGGCGGAGGCCGGGGGGCCGGACAGCGCGCCGCCGCAACTGACGGGCGATGCGTCCAGCCTGCTGCATGGCCTGTTGGCTCAGGCTTTTACGGAGATCGACGGGCTGCACCGCCGCAACGCCGGGCTTCAGCGGACCCTGTCCACCCTGCGCGAGGAATGGGGCCGCTCCGCCCGCCTGCCGCCGGAGGCGGTGGAGCTTCTGGACGCCCTGCGCCTCAGCCCGCCGCGGCTGGTCTTCGCCACGCCGCGCCCGGTGGGGGCGCTGGCGGTGCCGCTGCGCCACGGCCGGAATCCCGCGGGGGCGGCCGAGATCGTGCAGCGCCTGCCGGCGGGCGCGCGGGGGCTGACGGGACTCGACCTGCATCTCGACCGGGCGCCGAAGGGAAGCGGGGTGCTCGCCGTCGCCCTGACCGGGGTGGAGACCGGCGAGGCCATCGCGGAATGGACGCTGTCCTTCGGCGACCTGCGATCCGGCTGGCTGCCGCTGCGCCTGCCCGCCGCTTCCACCCGGATGGATCGCCTTCTCGATCTGCGGATCGGCGCCACCGGAGTGGTGACGGAGGCGCCGCGCCTGTCGCTGGCCCAGGCCGGTCTGCTCGACGAATACGCCGTCGCGCCGCCGGCCCGCGCCATCGGGCAGCCGGCCATGCTGGCGCTGCGCTTGTGGGGCGGGTTGCCGGGGCTGGACTACGGCCCGGCGGCGCATCTGGCGCCGAGTCCGGCGCCCGAACGCCTGGTCTGGCCGCTGACCGAGCCGGTGCTGGCGCAACTGCGCAAGGGCCGCGAGTTCGAGGCGACCTTCCCCTGGTTCGGCCTGCTGCGCGGCGGGCGCGTCCTGCTCCACCCGCTCCATGGCGTCGTCACGGCGGCGCACATCCCGCTGGACGAGGTGCCGGGTGCCGTGGCGGTGCGGGCGCGGGCGGTGATCGACGATCCGCGCTGCCGCACCCCCGTCGCCTGCAAGCTGGTGGTCGCCCCGCCGTCGCTGACGGTGGACGAGGCCGAGCGGGAGGACGGCATCCTCGCCTCCAGCGGCTGGATGGTGCTGGAGGAGCCGCGCCGCGCGCTCGACCTGTCGGCGGTGCTGGCGGCACCCTGGTCGGGGCCGATGGCGCTTCATCTTTTCACGGACCTTCCGGACCGTGGCCACGGCCTGTATGGACGCACCATCTTTTCCGATTTCGAACTGGAGATCGATTCCCGCACCGCCTGGGCCAATCCGCCGGCGCTGCCGATGGCGGACGGGGTCGCCGCCACCCCTTAGCCGACTATGACCTTGTGGCGGCGCACCAATCCTTTGGTGCACTGCGGGGCAAGCTGTTGGTAATAAACTGTTCGTTAGGGTAAAGGAGGTCTTGCTTCAAGCCCAGGGGGTGAAGGGCCATGTCGATCGCGTCCAGGACGCCGGACCGGTCCGGCTTCACCCGCCGTTTCCTTCACCTTGCCGGAGGCTTCTGGTCGGCTGACTGCCGGTCCGGCGGCTCCCGGCCGGGCCGGCGGAACTGGACGGTGTGGCTTCTCGCCGGGGCGCTCGGGCTTCTGACGGTCGGGCAGGTGGTGGTCCCCATCCTGCTGAACCTGTGGAGCCAGCATCTGTTCGACGCGCTGGAGCAGCGCTCGATGGACCGCTTCGTGCTGATGATCGCGGCGGCCGGCGGCATCATCCTGTTCAACATCGTCAACACCATCCTGCATCTTCGGGTGAAGCGCCGCCTCCAGCTGGGCTGGCGGACATGGCTGACGCAGAAGCTGCTGGGCGACTGGCTGACGCGCGGGCGGCAGCATCAGGTGACCTACCTGTCCGGCGACCACGACAACCCCGACGGGCGCATCGCCGAGGACATCCGCATCGCGACCGAGGCGGCGATCGATCTTGTCCTGTCCTTGTCCTACTGCGCTCTGCTGTTGATCAGCTTCACCAACATCCTGTGGCGGCTGTCCGGCGCGCCGGAGGTGACGCTGGCCGGAAGCACCTTCCATGTGCCGGGCTATCTGCTCTACATCGCGCTGGTCTACGCGGCCGTCGGCACGAGCATCGCCCTGCTGATGGGAAAGCCGCTGGTGAAGGCGGTGAACCGGCGGCAGGGGCACGAGGCGTCCTTCCGCTTCGGCCTCGCCCGCGTGCGGGAGAACGCGCAGGACGTGGCGCTCCTGCACGGCGAGTCGGGGGAGCGCCAGCGCCTTGGCGTGCTGTTCGGCGGGGTGCAGCGCGGCTGGAACGGCCAGACGCACGCGCTGTCCAACATGATGGTCTTCAGCGCCGCCTATTCGGTGCTGTCCGCCGTCTTCCCGATCCTGGTCGCCTCGCCCAGCTACATCGCCGGGGCCATCTCGCTCGGCGTGCTGATGCAGACGGCGCAGGCCTTCCAGCAGACGGTGGGCGCCCTCTCCTGGCCGATCGACAACCTCGCCCGCGCGGCGGAGTGGAAGGCGTCGGTGGAGCGCGTGCTCGGCCTGCACGAGGCGCTCCAGCGCCTGGACCGCGAGATCGGCGGGGAGGGAACGGAGCGCATCACCGTGGAGCGTAGCGACGGCGAGCACAGCCTGGGCTTCCACGGGCTGTCCATCGCCGAGCCGGACGGGCGCCGCGCGGTGGAGCCCTTCGACCTGGAGATCCGTCCCGGCGAGCGCGTGCTGATCGTCGGCGATCCGGCGGCGGCGGTGCGGCTGTTCCGCGCGGTGGCGCGGGTCTGGCCCTGGGGTGGGGGGCGCGTCGTCCTGCCCGCGCTCTCCCGTGTGTTCTTCATGGCCGAACGGCCCTACCTGCCGCACGACACGCTGCGCGCCGCCCTCAGCTATCCCGACGGCGCGGAGACGGTGAGCGACGCGCGCGCGGCGGAGGCGCTGGGGCGGATCGGGCTCGGCCACCTGCTGGCGAGGCTGGACGAGCCCGACAGCTGGGACGAGGTCCTGGCGGTGCCGGAGCAGCAGTTGCTGGGCTTCGCCCGCCTGCTGATCCACCGCCCGGATTGGATCTTCCTGGAGGATTCCACCGACAGCCTGGACCCGCGGACCGAGGAGGCGATGCTGCGCCTGATCGACGCCGAGTTCCCCGACGCCACGCTGATCACCATCGGCAGCCACCCCGGCCTGGAGGCGCACCACCGCCGCAAGCTGGTGCTCGAACGGGTGGGCGACACCGTCCGCATGCGCGAAGTGCCCTGCGGGGACCGCGACCGCAGGATCGCGGCGGTCGCGGAGTAAGGGGGGCCGCCCTACCGCGTTGTGGGGACTGCGGCCTGAAGCCGGCGCAGCAGGGCGGTCAGGGCGGCGCGGCGCTCCTCCTCGGACCGGCCGCCGCCCTGCGTTTCCTCGCAGACGCGCGCCGTCAGAGCGGACAGCTCGTCGGTGAAGCCGGCGCGGTGCTTCTCGTCGAAGAAGGGCAGGAAGACGTCGGGCACGCCGAGACGGCGGCCCAGCTCCTCGATCGGCAGGATTCCGACCGCACCGCGCCGGCGCTCCACATCCGCGAACCCCTGGATCAGGGCCATCTGGTCGAGGAAATAGGCCATGCTGCGCCGCCGCAGCCAATGCAGGAGGACGGTGGCCGTGCGCTCCAGGACCTCCAGCATGGCGCTGCTCGGGCGCAGCACGATCAGCCCGTTGCTGATGGTGTTGTAGAGATGGTCCAGGCTGTCCGGCCGATGGATGAGCATCGCCTCCTCCTCCGGCGCCATGGCGTCGACGAGACGCCGCGGGTCGATCGGCAGCAGGGCGTCGATGTCGATCATCACCAGCGGCGGATGCCCGTGGAGGTCCAGCACGTCCGGCGCCCTCATCAGGCGCAGGCAGGTGTAGAGGGTGCGCCGGCCCGCCGGATCGAGGTCCGGCGGCGTCCGTTCGGTGCTGACGGTGAGGCGGCAACGCCGCAGCGGCGCCCGCAGGCCGGCAACCACCTCCGCGATGTCCGGGCCGGGGTCGGCGATGTGGAGATGAACCCGCTGCCCGGCGCCGCAGAAGGCCTCCACCGTCAGCAGAAGGGGGGCCGCGAACAGCCGCAGGTAGCGGTCGTCGCAGGCCGCGAACAGCAGCGGTCCCTCGCCGCCGGCGGCCGGCTCCGATTGGAATCCGGCCCGGTGGAGCGCGCGCTCCTCCGGCGGAACCGACCGGCAGAGGGCATCGAATTCGTCGGCGGAGGCGACGTGGCGCAGGAAGGGCAGGGCGGGGACCAGCCCCTCCAACAAGGCACGGCCCGCCGCCTCGTCCCCCGGCCTGCGCAGCAGCAGCGAGCCGCGCAGGAAATCGATCCAGGGCAGCAGATCCCGGTTCTCGGCCGCCGCGGCCTGACGGAAGCGGTCCAGCGCCCGCATCGCGGCGTCCGGGCGGCCCGCCGCGATCCGGTCGTTCGCCACATGCATGGCGACGTAGACGGGGGCCTTCCAGAACAGGTGCTTCGCCCGCGCCGCGGCCATCAGCCCGCCGGCGTGGGCGGCGAGGGCGGACAGGCGGTCCCCGCGCGCGTCGAGAAGGGCGGCGTTTTCCCACGCCGTGTAGTCGGTGGGGCGCAGGGCCGCCGTGTCCTTGTAGGCCGCCGCGGCGCGGTCGGCATCGCCCGCCGCCTGCGCGGCCTCGGCCAGATGGAAACGCTCTTGCGCGTCGTCCGGGCGCAGCCGCACCACCCGCGCGAGGATCGCGGCGCCCTGGTCGGCGCGGCCCCCGGAGAGCAGGGCCAGCCCGAGCCCGGACAGCGCCGCCGGGTCCGCCGGGGCGAGGGCCGCCGCCGCCTGGAACATGGGAATGGCGGCCCCGGCGTCCCCGGCTTTCCGAAGCGTCGAGGCAAGATTGTAAGCCGCGAAGGGCGCGGCGGGACGAAGCCGGAAGGCCCGGCGGTAGGCCGTCAGGGCCGCGGCCGGAGGGCCGGCGTCCGTCGCCGCGAGTTCCGCGGTGGCGTGGGCGATCCCCTCCTGCGCGGCTCCGTCGGCCGGATCGATGGCCAGGGCGGCGCGGTAGACGGACAGGGCCTCGGCAGGGCGGCCGCCGGCCCGCCGCACGCCCCCCAGCGCGACGAGCGGCGCCGATCCCGGTGCCAGGGCGATGGCGTTGCGCAGCGCCGCCTCCGCGTCGTCGAAGCGCCCGAGCGCCTTCAAGGCAAGCGCGAGGTTGGAATGGTAGGCGGCGACGGTGCCGCGGCGGGCGATGGCCTCGGCGATCAGGGAGGCGCCCTCCGCCGGATCGCCGGCCTGGCTTCGCAGCACCCCGAGGAGATGCAGCGCATCGGGATGGCCGGGCTGCCGCTCCAGCAGGGTGCGGTACAGCGGTTCGGCCCCGGCGAGATTGCCGGTGCGGTGCAGCGCCACGGCATCCGCGAGAAGCGTCTCGGAAGGAATGGGCGCGCTCATGGCAGTCGTCTTTGATTTGAAGGTAGGGTTTTTTTCTTCTATCCCAGGAAAGTCCAATTCCTCAACAAACACTCGAAAATAGGATCCGGAAGATTGCAATTCCCGTCATGAAAGCGCTTTCTTGGGCCGTGAAGGGGCGGAGACAAGGCGCAGGAGCGGGCGGCGGTCATGCAGGATCTTTCCATGAGCTTCCGGCAGGCGGTGGCGCTGCATCAGCAAGGGCGCCTGCCGGAAGCGGAGGCGGCTTACCGCGCCGTCCTGCAGGCGGTCCCGGACCATGGCGACACGCTGCGGCTGTGGGGGCTGGTCGCATTGCAGTCGGGTGCGGCCGACGCGGCCTGCGCGCGCCTGTCCTGCGCGGTCGCGGTCAATCCCGGTTCGTCGGAGGCGCTGCATGTTCTTGGCGGTGCGTTCCGGCAAGCCGGCAAACTCGAGAAGGCGCTCGACTCCTATCGCCGGGCGACGCTGCTGCGGCCGGTCTTTCCCGAATGCCACTTCAACCATGGCAATGCCCTGGTCCAGGCGGAGCGGTCGCTGGAGGCCGCGGCGGCCTACCGGAAGGCCATCGTCCAAAGACCGCTCGCGGCGGACAGCCGTCTCAATCTGGCCGGTGTGCTCAACCGCATCGGAGACCCCGCGGGGGCGGCCCTCCAGGCCCGGGCGGCCATCGCTCTGGAGCCCCATCGCCCCGCCATGCTGACGGCGCTTGGCCGTGCCGAGACGGGTCAGGGGAACAGCGCCGCCGCCGAACGGACGCATCGCCGAGCCCTTCGGTTGGACCCCGGGCAAGAGACTCTCGCCTACGAACACGGCCTCGCCTTGTCCGCGCTCGACCGGATTGAGGAGGCGAGCCACCGGCTGCACAGCCTGACCCGCTCCACCGACGCGACCCTGAGGCTGGGGGCCAAACTGGCTCTGCACCGGCTGGTGCTGCGCTGCATCGATGCCGATGATTACCCGCGGGCCGCGGCCGTCGCCCTGAACGCCGGACAGGGGCGGGTGAGCGATGGAACGGCGATGCTGCCGATGAGGGTCCGCATCGAATCCTCCAGCGCCTGCAACCTGCGGTGCCGTCACTGCACCACCGGCGTGGCCTACCACAGCACCGAGCGCCGTTTGCTGAAGCCGGAGATGTTCGAGCGCATCCTGCGGAATCTCAAAGGGATCGAGGGGCTGGTCAGCGGGGTCATGTATCTGGGGGGCGAACCGCTGATGAACCCCCAGCTGGAATCCATGATTCGGCGCTTGAGGGACGAGACGTCGATCGATCAGATCCATTTCGTCACCAACGCCATGCTGGCGACCGAAGAGCGCTGCCGTGCCCTGGCGGAGTGCGGCGTGGAAAAGATCTATGTATCGATCGACGGCCGCTCGCCGGAAGAGAACGACGCCATCCGCCGGGGATCCCACTATCCGACGGTGCGCCGGAACCTGACTCTGATGCGCCGGTATCTCGAACCCGCCGGGGTGAAGCTGATCATCTCCAACAACGTCCTGCGCCGCCCGGGTGACCCGCCGGCCGCCACGGTTCCGGCCTTCCTGGTCCAGGATTTTCCCGGCCTGCCGATCGCCACGAACTACGCCTACAAATGGCCGGGCTGGACGCAGACGGGAGAGGAGGCGGCGCTGGTGGTCGAGGTCGATCCGAGGCGGCGCCGCGGCTTCTGCGGCGCGCCTTTCACGGAGACGGTGATCCGTCCCAACGGCGACGTGACTCTGTGCTGTTACGACATTTCCGGCATCAAGGTCATGGGCAACCTGGGCCGGGACACCCTGGAAGACATCTGGAACGGTGAGCGCTACCGGGCGCTGAGGCTCGCCATGATGGCCGGCGACGAGGCGGCTCTGCCCGGCGTGTGCCGGACCTGCCCGGTCTACACCGGCGAGGAGATCCAGGAACGGCCGGCAAGCGTGCCCACCCCAGCCGTGGCGGCGGTTTAACCGCCCAACCGCCCGCCGATCAGCGCCGAATACCATTTCGCGGACTCCTTCGGCGTGCGCGCCTGCGTCGCGAAGTCCACGTGGACGATGCCGAACCGCGTGCCGTAGCCGCCGCCCCATTCGAAGTTGTCGAGCAGCGACCACACGAAATAGCCGCGCACGTCGGCCCCGTCCGACAACGCCCGGGCCATCTCGCCGATGCAGGCCTGCAGATAGTCCAGCCGCTCCCGATCCATCACGATCCCCTGTGCGTCCGGGGACTCCGGCGCCTTGGTGCCGTAGCCGTTCTCCGTCACGTAGATCGGCAGGCGGTAGCGCGCGGTGGCGTGAATCAACGCCTCGTGGAAGGCGCCGGGCTGGAGCGGCCAGCCGATGTCGGTGCGCGGCATACCCTCCGGCGGGGCGCCGAAGCCGCAGCCCCAGACGGCGCCCGGCTCGGCCTGGGCGAAGAGGGGCGCGTAATGGTTCATGCCGAACCAGTCCACGGGCCGGCAGATCCGGGCCATGTCGCCGGCCTGGACGTAGGGTTCGATGGCGCGGGCGATGCGCGGCGGGTAGCGACCCAAAATCTGCGCGTCGGGGAAGCACAGGTTCCACAGCTCGTCGAACAGGGCCGCGGCCTCGACGTGTTCGGGCGCCGGGTCGGCGGGCCGGCAAGGCTGGAAGCTGTGCACCGCGCCGATGGAGGCCCGCGGCACCAGATCGCGCAGCACGTCCACCCCGGCCCCGTGGGCGAGGTTGGTGTGGTGGATGACCTTCAGATGCTCCCCGCGGTCGGACACGCTCGGCGCCCCCCAGCCCAGCGCGTAGCCGAACAGGGTGAAGACGGAGAATTCGTTGAAGGTCGCCCAGCGGGTCACCCGGTCACCGAAGCGGCGGGCGCAGAGGACGGCGTAGTCGGCGTACCAGCCGGCGCTGTCCCGGTTGGCCCAGCCGCCGAGGTCCTGCAGGGACTGCGGCAGATCCCAGTGGTAGAGGCAGGCCCAGGGTTCGATCCCCGCCTCCAGCAGCCGGTCGATCAGGCGGTCGTAGAAATCCAGCCCGGCCTCGTTCACCGCCCCGCGCCCGCGGGGCAGGACGCGCGGCCAGGAGATGGAGAAGCGGTAGGCGCCGACCCCGATGTCCCGCATCAGCGCCACATCCTCGGCGTAGCGGTGATAATGGTCGCAGGCGACGTCGCCGGTGTCGCCGTTGTCCACCCGGCCCTTCAGGCGGCAGAAGCTGTCCCAGATGCTGGGCGCCCGCCCATCCTCGGCCGCGGCCCCTTCGACCTGAAAGGCCGACGTCGAGGTTCCCCACAGGAATCCATCGGGAAAACCGGAGGTGGGATGGGGCGTCGCTCGCCGTTGCGCAGCTTTACGTTCCAAGGGAGACCGCTCCGTCGAACCATTCGCCCCTCATTATGCCTGTTTCTTGACCATTCCGCCAAAGGTAGTATGGGAATGGACGAGTGGTGCGGATGGAGACGGCGATGGCGGACCTGCCGAAGGACTTTGTTTGGGGCGTCTCCACCTCAGCCTATCAGATCGAGGGGGCCGCGGCGGAGGACGGGCGTGGACCCAGCATCTGGGACACGCGCTGCCGCACGGCGGGCGGTGTGGTGAACGGTGACACCGGCGACATCGCCTGCGACCACTATCACCGCTACGCCGAGGATGTGGCGCTGATGCGCGGGCTCGGCGTGGATGCCTACCGCTTCTCGGTGGCGTGGCCCAGGGTGCTGCCGCGGGGGCGGGGAGCGGTCAACCAGCCGGGTCTGGACTTCTACGACCGCCTGATCGACTCGGTGCTGGAGTCCGGAGTCGAGCCCTGGCTGTGCGTTTATCACTGGGACCTGCCGCAGGCCTTGCAGGACCTCGGCGGCTGGGCCCACCGGGACAGCGCCGGCTGGTACGCCGACTACACGGCCCTGCTGGCGCGGCGCTACGGCGACCGGGTGACGCGCTGGATCACCTTCAACGAGTTCTCCGTCTTCACCCTGTTCGGCTACGCCATCCCCTGGGCGGCTCCCGGCATCACCGACCGCGACCAGCATCTGCGGGCCATCCACCATGTGAACCTTGCCCACGGGGCCGGGGTGGACGTGATCCGCGCCCTGGTGCCCGGCGCCTCCATCGGGGCGGTGCACAACCGCCAGCGGGTGCTGCCGGAGGGCGGCAAAGCGGAGAACGCGGAGGCCGCCGCCCTCTTGGACGAGCATTGGAACCTGACCTTCTGCGATCCGCAGCTTCTCGGCCATTACCCGCCGCGCGTCGCCCGCGCCATCGAACCCTACGTCCAGGCCGGCGACATGGCCCGGATCTGCCGCCCCATGGACTGGTTCGGCCTGAACCATTACGGCCCGATCTTCGCCCGCGTGAACCCCGACACCACCTGGGGTTACGGCTGGGGTGACGCGCCGCCCGATTCGCCGACCTATGGTGTCGGATGGGCGGTTTTCCCCGACGCCTTCCGCGACGAGTTGCTGGAGATCACCCGGCGCTACCGCATTCCCATCGTCATTACGGAAAACGGCTGCGGCGGCAGCGATTCGCCGAACGAATCGGGCGTCATCGACGATCAGCACCGAATCAACTATCTGCAACTCTATAACGCCTCAATGCACGAGGCGATTCACGGCGGAGCGGACGTGCGCGGTTACTTCGTCTGGTCGCTTCTCGATAATTTCGAGTGGGGAAGCGGTTACGGGAACCGTTTCGGCATCGTCCATGTCGACTTCAAATCGCAGAAACGCACGCCGAAAGCCTCTGCCCGCTGGTACGCCGACCTGATAAAGCGCGCGCGTTGCGGTGCCTGAACGGGCAGCGATTTCATCACCGAAGCCTACTATTTTCGTTCGACTGGACCGCCCGGCCGCGTGTCCTGCATGAAACACATTACACATTTGCATGTTAAACCTGATGCACAGGCTTGCGCTTTGCGCATCACTTTGCCCATCCTCCGTCCTGGATCATTCGTTCTCGAAGGAAACTGACATGCAAAGCAGCGACACCGACGGTTCTGAGAATTCGGCCACCGATCTGGTCGCCATGACGGGCAAGATCGTTGCGTCTTATGTCCGCTCGAACCAGATCGCGGTGAATGATCTTCCGAACCTCATCCGGATCGTCCATCAAAGTCTGTCGGGCACGGGCCGTCCGGTGGAACCGGAAGCGGTGGAGCTGCGTCCCGCCGTGCCGGTGAAGAAGTCGGTGATGCCGGACTACATCGTTTGCCTTGAGGACGGCAAGAAGCTGAAGATGCTGAAGCGCTATCTGCGCACGGCTTATGGAATGACGCCGGACGAATACCGCCGCAAGTGGGGCCTGCCCGCGGATTATCCGATGACCGCCCCGAACTACGCGGAACAGCGGTCCGCCTTCGCCAAGTCGATCGGTCTGGGCAAGAAGGCCGCCGCTCCGGCCAAGCCGGCCCGCCGCGGCCGCGCCAAGAACGTCGCCTGATCACGCATCCGCTCCGAACCGCTCCTTTCCCGACGTCCGGGAAGGGGGTGGCGGAGGGATGGGGCCCTGTTCCGTCGCTCCCCCTCAGCGCTGCGCGATGCGCGGCGTGGCGAGGCTGTTCAGGCTTGTGATCCATTCCGACAGGGTCACGAAGCGGCAGCCGCGCGTGCGCAGCAGGCCGATGGCCCGGGGAAGCGCTTCCGCCGTCGCGTTGTAGGTGGTGTGCATCAGAACGACGCTGCCGATGGTGCCGGTGGCTTCGAGTTGAGCCATGATCTTGCCGGCGTCGCGGGTGAACCAGTCGCGCGTGTCGACATTCCACAGCGCCGGGCTCATCTTCTCCTGTTCGACGGCGCTCAGCGTGTCGCTGTTCCAGCGTCCGGCGGGCGGGCGGAACAGCACCGGATCGGCACCCGCTTGAGACAGGATGCGATTCGTTTCCGCGATCTGCGCGCGTTGGGCCTCGGTGTTCAGAGTGCGCATGTTCGGGTGGGTCAGGCTGTGGTTGCCGACCTCGTGTCCTTCCTGGACGATTCGCTGGATGATCCGCGGGTGGCGGACCGCGACGTTGCCGATCGGGAAGAAGGTTGCCCGCACCCCTTCGCTGCGCAGGATGTCGAGGATGCGCGGGGTCACCGCCGGGTGCGGCCCGTCGTCGAAGGTCAGGGAGCAGAGGTTCCAGCGGCTGGCCTTCAACGCCCCGATGTCCACCCGGGCTTCGTTTCCGGGCACGATGGCGGCGATTCGCGACAGGCGGGCGGCTTGCCGTTCGATCTCCTGCATTTCCCGGCTCTGGTCCGGGCTGTAGGTGACGACGCCGTTGTGGTCGTTGTCCTCCGGGCCGGCGGCGGGCGTCGTCGCTGCCGGATGCTCGGCAACGGCGTCCACGACGAGACAACTGCCGCCGCCACCGACGATCCGGCGGCAGACGAAAGTCGGATCGAGGTCGGGCAGGGGTGCCGCCCGCAGGACGAAACCGGAATCGGGGACCTCGGGCCTTTGCAGGGTAACTCGGGGAACGAGGTCGGCAACCATGTCGGGCTGGCGCCGGACGACCGCCTTCCAGGCGACCCAGGCGTCGGCCTCCGTCCGGTAGACGCCGAATTGCAGCATCTTGGCCGGCTGGCCATCCGTATCCTTGCGCAGCGTGGTGACGGTGGAGAGATGCGATTGGTCCGCGGCCCAAGCCGCGCTGAAGAACGGGGCAAAAGCCGCCGCTGCCAACAGGCTGGCGGCCAGAAATCCTAAGCGCCGTCGACCCTGCATCGTTGAAGGGGTGACGCTGTGAACGGTGGAGAGGCCCAAACCTGACATCATGTGCGATCGACCATCAAAATCGCCGCAGTGAAATCAGGTGTGGGCGATACCTCTTATGAAATAGAGCAAAATTTGTCACGCCTCCATAAGGATCATCGTCCGGATGACGTTGTCACGGCTTTCTCAGGTTTATTTTCCATAATGATCCTTATGGGATTTGTTGGCGCCTTCCAGAATATTCCCCTCTGAAAGCTCCCACAAACGGCACCGTGCTGATGCTCTCCGCCGCGGACGGTCCGCCGTCCTGCGCTCAGCGCCGCCGCAGGAGGGTCACGCCGTCGCCCACAGGCAGCATGCAGAGGGCCACCCTCTCGTCGTCCAGGCGGGCCGCGTTGAAGGCGCGGATGGCCTCGGTCTTGTGTTTGCGATCGCCGGGATCGGCGACTCGCCCGCGCCACAAGGTGTTGTCCACCACGATCAGGCCGCCGCGCCTCACCAGACGCAGACACCGCTCGTAATAGGCGTCGTAATTTTCCTTGTCGGCGTCGATGAAGGCGAAATCGAACGACTCGTCCCCGCCGTCTGCGATCAGTGTGTCCAGGCTGTCGAGCGCCGGCCCGATGCGCAGGTCGATCCTGCTCGCGACTCCGGCCTCGGACCAGATCGCACGGGCCTGGGAGGTCCACTGCTCGTTGATGTCGAAACTGATGACGCGGCCATCGTCCGGCAGTGCCTGCGCCACGGTCAGCGCGCTGTACCCGGTGAACGTGCCGATGTCCAGGGTCCGGCGCGCGCCGATCATTTCGACCAGGAACGCCAGAAGCTGGCCTTCCTCCGGCGCGATCTGGTAATGCGCCTCGGTCAAACGGGCCGTCTCGGCGCGCAGTTTCGCCTGGATGGCCGTCTCGCGCAGCGAAGCGTCGAGCATGTACCGGTAGATGGCCTCGGGCATGAAGATCGACTGCACGGTCAAGGAATCCGCTCCCCAATCTGGCCGCCCGCTCCTTGCGGACGGTCACTCACATGTGGGGAGCCGTGTCGATTCCGAAAGGTTCTCCCGTATCGCCAACGGCCGCATCCGGCCCCGATCAGTCCGGATTTCGCCCGAACGCGAAGCGCAGGGCGTCGGCCACGGCCAGCGGCAGCATGGAGCCGTGGCTTTCCTCCATGAAGTCATGGAAGGCCAGCCGCAAACCCGGAACCGCCGCGAGTGTGGCCGCGACCTCCCTGCCCGTCTGCCCGGAACGCAGGCGCTTCAACCGCTCGGCCTCCGCCGGGGGCAACGGGCGCTCCACCAGCTTGCCGGACGTCTCGATCAGCAGCGCCGTGCCGGGCGCCACGCCGTCGCGCGCCGCCCGGTCGAGGAACGCCGCCTGCTCCTTCAGGATCGCCTGCCCGCTCCACCAGATCGCCGGGTCGGCGGCGATGTAGGTCTGGAACAGGTCCCCCCGGGTGTAGAGGACGTAGAGGGAGAACAAGCCGCCCAGCGAATGGCCGAACAGAGTGCGGCGGCGCCGGTCGATGGGCAGGCGCGCTTCGACCGCCGGGATCACCTGCGTCTCAAGGAAGGCCAGGAAATCGTCGCGCCCACCGGTTTCGATGACGGAGGAGCCGTCCCGCGACGGTGGAATGAACTCCGGCGGGGTCGGCGGGGTCAGGTCGCGGTAGCGGCGGAGGATGTCGAACGGCTCGGCGGTCGGATACCCGATTCCGACGATCACCGCGGAACCGTAGGGCTCCGATGGATTCGGACCGATGACCGTCTCCATCATCGGTACGGTCGCGTTGCCGTCCAGCAGGACGATGACCGGATAGCCGTCCGGTGGCGGCGGTTCCGCGGGGCGGACGAGAAAGACCCGGTAATCCAGGCCCGTCCGGTCGGCGCGCAGATCGAAATGGTCCATCCTGCGGGCTTCCTTCATGGTCTCGGCCGTCACGGTTCCGGCCTGCGCGGCCTGGACGCCGACGCCGGACAAGGCCATCAGCAGCACGGTCGTGGCGAATCGGAGCATCGGCGGTTCCTGCGCAATCGGACGGTGTGCACCGGCGCATCGGATGGAACCGTGCCGGCGGCCCCATGTTGTTGCACGGTCAGCAGCAGGAGAGCAACGCGATGAGAAAGCTCCTTTCCGCAACGGCGGTCACCCTTGCCATGGCCGCTGTCATGGTCACGGCCGGGCCCTCGCTCGCCCAGCAGAGCGCCGCCATCGCCAACCCGGCCAACGCCTATCGGGAGGTGAAGGACGACAATGTCATGGTGCCGTCCCTCAAGCGGACGGTCGGGCAACTGGACGACATGGACGTCCTGGGGCCGGACGGCACGAAGATCGGGGAGGTTGAGGAGGTGTTGATGGACGCCTCCGGCCAACCGGTCGCCGTGGTGGTGGACGTGGAACACGGCGTGGGGATCGGCGACAAGGAGGTGATCGTCGGGCTGGACCAGCTGCGCGACGACGGACGCAGCCTGACGACCGCCCTGTCGAACGCGCAACTCGGCACCCTGCCGATCTGGGACGATTGAGGCGGAGGGAGATCGTCGTTCAGCGCCCTCCCCTTCTCCGCGCTGTTGTGCAGCGCGGAGAGGGAGCGATGCCGCACTTTCGCTGAATCCCGTTACTGCGGCGCCATGCGGATGGCGCCGTCCAGCCGGATCACCTCGCCGTTAAGCATCTCGTTTTCCAGGATGTGCTGCACGAGGCGGGCGTATTCGGAGGGCTGGCCGAAGCGCTTCGGGAAGGGGACGGTGGCGGCAAGGCTGTCCTGAACCTCCTGCGGCATGTTCAGCAGCATCGGCGTGCCGATCAGGCCCGGCGCGATGGTCATCACGCGCACGCCGCTGCGCGCCAGATCGCGGGCGGCGCAGATGGTGAGAGCGACGATGCCGCCCTTCGACGAGGCGTAGGCGGCCTGCCCGATCTGCCCTTCGTAGGCGGCGACGGAGGCGGTGTTGACGATCACGCCCCGCTCGCCCGATTCCAGCGGGTCGAGCTTGCCCATGTCGGCGGCGGCGAGGCGCAGCATGTTGAAGGTGCCGATCAGGTTGACCTCGATCACCTTGCGGAAATCGTCCAGCGCCATCGGGCCGTCACGCCCGACGATCCGCTTGGCCGGGGCGACGCCCGCGCAGTTGACCGCGATGCGGGCCGGGCCATGGGCCGCGCGGGCCTCGGCCACGGCCTTCTCCGCCGACTCGGCGCTCGACACGTCGCACAGCAGGCCGAGCCCGCCGATCTCTTCCGCGACCTGCTTGACCGCCGCCTCGTTCATGTCGAGCACGGTCACCTTGGCGCCGAGCTTCGCCAGATGGCGCGCGGTTTCCGCCCCCATGCCGGAGGCGCCACCGGTGACGATGGCGGCCTGACCGTTGATCTGCATCGTGTTTCCCCCTGATGTCGTTGTTGAAGTCCCCTCCTCTCCCCTCCGGGAGAGGGTTAGGATGA
Source organism: Azospirillum sp. TSH58 (assembly GCF_003119115.1). Taxonomy (NCBI): domain Bacteria; kingdom Pseudomonadati; phylum Pseudomonadota; class Alphaproteobacteria; order Rhodospirillales; family Azospirillaceae; genus Azospirillum; species Azospirillum sp. TSH58. The sequence continues at coordinate 110,046 of NZ_CP022363.1, read as the reverse complement.
GGGGATTGCGCTTATGCCGAACGCCTCACGCCGCACATCCCCCTCACCGGCTCTCAGCGGATGCCACAGGCATCCGCCTGCCGCCGTCAGCGCTGGCCTTTAGCCAGCGCGAAAGGCCCTGCGGGCCCCCCTCTCCCCGGAGGGAAGGGGGCTAGAGCGTCACATCCCGCCGGGATAGTTCGGGCCGCCGCCGCCTTCCGGGACGACCCAGTTGATGTTCTGGGTGGGGTCCTTGATGTCGCAGGTCTTGCAGTGCACGCAGTTCTGCGCGTTGATCTGCAGGCGCGGGTCGCTGCCGTTCTCCGCCCGCACGATCTCGTACACGCCCGCCGGGCAGTAGCGCGTCTCCGGCGCGTCGTAGAGCGCCAGATTGACCGCGATCGGCACCGACGCGTCCTTCAGCGTCAGGTGCGCCGGCTGGTCCTCCTCGTGGTTGGTGTTCGACAGATACACCGACGACAGCCGGTCGAACGACACCACCCCGTCCGGCTTGGGATAGGCGATCTTCGGCATCTCCGACGCCCGCTTCAGCGTCTCGTGGTCGCCGTGGCGGTGGTGCAGCGTCCACGGCGACTTGCCCTTGGTCGCCGTCTCGTAGGCCGCGTTGGCCAGACCCGCCCACAGACCCTTCTGGAAGCCGGGGCGGATGTTGCGCACCGCGTGCAGCTCCGACCACACCCAGGAGGCCTTCAGCTTCTCCGGATAGGCCGTCGCCTCGCGGGCCGGAGCCTCGGCGGAGAGCAGCTCGAACACCGCCTCGGCCGCCAGCATGCCCGACTTCATCGCGGTGTGGTTGCCCTTGATCTTGGGCACGTTGAGGAAGCCCGCCGCGTCGCCGACGATCAGCCCGCCGGGGAAGGTCAGCCTGGGGATCGACTGGAAGCCGCCTTCGCTGAGCGCGCGCGCGCCGTAGGCAATGCGCCGCCCGCCCTCGAAGGTCGGCCGGATCGCCGGGTGGGTCTTGTAGCGCTGGAACTCCTCGAAGGGCGACAGGTGCGGATTCTCGTAGTCGAGCCCGACCACGAAGCCGACCGACACGAGGTTGCCCTCCATGTGGTAGAGCCAGGAGCCGCCGTAGGTCTTGGGGTCCATCGGCCAGCCGATGGTGTGGACGATCAGGCCGGGCTGGGATTTCTCCGGCGCGACCTCCCACAGCTCCTTGATGCCGATGCCGTAGGTCTGGGGATCGGCGTCGCGGCGCAGGTCGAAGCGTTCGAACAGGGTCTTGGTCAGCGAGCCGCGGCAGCCCTCGGCGAAGATGGTCTGCCTGGCGTGCAGCTCCATGCCCGGCGTGTAGTTGGCGGTCTTCTCGCCGTCCTTGCCGATGCCCATGTCGCCGGTGGCGACACCCTTGACAGCACCCGTGTCGTCGTAGAGCACCTCCGCCGCGGCGAAGCCGGGGTAGATTTCCACGCCCAGCTCCTCGGCCTGCCCGGCCATCCAGCGGGCGAGGTTGCCCAGCGAGATGATGTAGTTGCCGTGATTGTGCATCTGCGGCGGGGCGAAGGGCGACTTGAGGGCCTTGGTCTCGGTGAGATAGAGGAAGCGGTCCTCGCGCGCCGGGGTGGTGAGCGGCGCGCCCTTCTCCTTCCAGTCGGGGATCAGCTCGTCGAGCGCGTGCGGCTCGAACACCGCGCCGGAGAGCAGGTGGGCGCCGACCTCCGAGCCCTTCTCGACGACGCAGACCGACAGGTCCTGCCCGGCATCAACGGCGAGCTGTTTCAGGCGGATGGCCGCGCTCAGGCCCGACGGGCCGGCTCCGACGACAAGGACGTCGTACTCCATCACCTCGCGCGGATCGCGAGCCATCTCGTCAGCCATTTCTTCTTCTTTCCTTGTTTCGTGCGAACAACTTTTCGTGCGAACAACGTCGGTCAGTGCGACAACAGAACGGGAAGGGTCATCTGGCGCAGGATCTGGCGGGTGTTGCTGCCCCGCCCGAACAGCGGGAACAGCGAGCCGCCATAGCCGCCGAAGCCGCCCATCACCAGAAGATCGGCGCCATGGTCCGACGCGCGCGACAGCACGGCGTCCATGGGGGTCATGCTGGCGATGGTCATGCGCTCCTGCGTGGCCTTCACGCCGTGGCTCGCCAGATGCTCCAGGATGTCGACCTGCGGAACGTTGCCGCCGCCCTCCGCCCGCGGCTGGGTGTGGAAGGCGAGCAGCAGCACGGAACTGGCCTGCTTCAGCAGCGGCAGCGCGTCGTTGACGGCGCGGGCGGCCTCGCGGCTGCCGTTCCAGGCGATCACCGGGCGGTCGGCGAGTTGCGGATAGGTGCCGGTGTGCGGCACGACCAGGACCGGGCGCCCGGCGTTCAGCACCACCTCTTCGAGCAGGTCCGCCGGGACGCGGCTGTCCTCCGGGTTGTGCTGGCCGAAGACGGCGAGGTCGACGTAGCGCGAGCAGATCACCGTCTCGGCGATCACATGGCCGTATTCGCCGTGGCTGAGCTGCCACCAGCGCGTGGTCACACCGGCTTCGCGGGCCTTCTCCTCGAACAGCTCCCGCGCCCGCTGCGCCGCCTGGGTCAGCGCCGGGCCGGCCTTGCGCGTGACGATGCCGGCGCCGGAGCTGTCGCTCTGCGCGAACAGGCCGGTCAGCGCGGCGCCATGCTTCTGCGCCAGGGTCAGGGCGACGGTCAGCCGCTCCCCGCAGCGGTCGCTGTCGTCCACATGCACCAGCAGGTTCGTGAAGCTCATGGCGCCCTTCCCTTCCCTCTTTCCCCGTGTTTTACGCACATCCCCGCGCGCGGGCGACCTTCGAGGCGGTCGGTCGGCCGATGGCATCGCTGATATAAGCGCCAGCCGCCACCAGCTTGTCGATATCCACCCCCGTTTCGATGCCCAGCCCGTTCAGCATGTAGAGCACGTCCTCGCTCGCCACGTTGCCCGACGCCCCCTTGGCGTAGGGGCAGCCGCCCAGCCCGGCGACGGAGCTGTCCACCACCGCCACGCCCATCTCCAGGGTCGCCAGGATGTTGGCGAGCGCCTGGCCGTAGGTGTCGTGGAAATGCACGGCGAGGCGCTCCATCGGCACGCGCTCCGCCACCGCCGCGATCATCGCCTGGGCCTTGGCCGGCGTGCCGGTGCCGATGGTGTCGCCGAGCGAGACCTCGTAGCAACCCATGTCGAGCAGCTGGCCGGCCACCGCGGCCACCGCCGCCGGAGCGATCTCCCCCTCGTAGGGGCAGCCGAGCACGCAGGAGACGTAGCCGCGCACCGGCACGCCCTGGGCCTTCGCCTGCTCCAGCACCGGGACGAAGCGGTCCAGGCTTTCGGCGATGGAGCAGTTGATGTTCTTTTGGCTGAAGCTCTCCGATGCGGCGGCGAAGACCGCCACCTCGTCGGCACGGGCGGCGAGCGCGCCCTCCAGCCCCTTGGCGTTCGGGGTGAGGGCGACGTAGCGCACCCCCTCCTTGCGCCGGATGCCGGCGAAGACGTCCGGCGTGTCGGCCATCTGCGGGACCCATTTGGGCGATACGAAGCTGCCGGCCTCGATGGCGGTCAGCCCGGCCTCGGTCAGCCGGTCGACCAGACCGATCTTCACCGCCGTCGGGACGATCTGCTTCTCGTTCTGGAGGCCGTCGCGCGGGCCGACCTCCACCATGCGGACGCTCCTGGGCAGGCGCATGCTCATCCCTCCGCCACGTCGAGGACCAGCAGGTCCACGCCTTCGGACACCTGATCGCCCGCCGCGAAGTTGACGGCGCTGACCGTGCCGGCGGCGGGAGCCTTGATGGTGTGCTCCATCTTCATCGCCTCCAGCAGCATCAGCGGCGCGCCCGCCTCCACCGTCTGGCCCGGCTCGACCAGGACGCGGACGACGGTGCCCGGCATCGGCGCGGTCAGGCGGCCGGAACCGCCCTCCTGCTCCGCCGCGCGGGCGGTCGGGTCGTCGAAATGCAGGCGCCACACCGATCCATCCGACAGGATGGTCAGGTCCAGACCCTGGCAGACCACCGTGGCGCGGGTGCGCACCGCGTCGATGGTGGCGGTCAGCGTGTCGCCGTCCAGCGTCACCCGCTCCGCCCGCATGGCCGGGCGGCCCTCCACCTCGATCTCGTAGCCGTCGGGGCGGAAATGCAGGGTCAGGCTACGCGGCGTGTCGCCGTCGAGCAGGCGCAGGTCGTGGTGGTTGTCGTCGTTGAGGCGCCAGCCGCTGGCCGACAGCCAGGGCGACCAGGGGTCCGACGCGGCGCGACGGGCCTTGCGGGTGTCCGCGTTGCGGCGGAGCAGCACGCTAAGCGCCGCGATGGCCAGCCCGCGGTCCGGCACCGGGGCCGGCGGGGGCAGCAGGTCGGCGCGGTGCCGCTCGATGAAGCCGGTGTCGATCTCCACCGCGCGGAAGGCCGGGTGCCCGGCGATGGCGCCAAGGAAGGCGACGTTGGTCGTCACCCCGACCACCTCGTAGGCGGCGAGCGCCACGCGCAGGCGGCGCAGCGCGGCGTCGCGGTCCTCGTCCCAGACGATCAGCTTGGCGATCATCGGGTCGTAGAACATGGTGACCTCGTCGCCCTCGCGGACGCCGGTGTCGACGCGGACATGGTCGTTCTCGGCGGGCGGGCGCAGGCGGACGAGCTTGCCGATGGCCGGCAGGAACTCGCGCTGCGGGTCCTCGGCGTAGAGGCGCGCCTCGAAGGCGTGGCCTCGGCGGGTGAGCTGGTCCTGCATCAGCGGCAGCGTCCCCCCGGCGGCGACGCGCAGCTGCCACTCCACCAGATCCTGGCCGGTGATCTTCTCGGTCACCGGATGCTCGACCTGGAGGCGGGTGTTCATCTCGATGAAGTAGAAACCGCCGTCCTCGTAGAGGAATTCCACCGTGCCGGCGCCGACGTAGTTCACCGCCTTGGCGGCGGCCACCGCGGCCTCGCCCATACGGCGGCGCAGATCGTCGGGCAGCGCCGGGGCCGGTGCCTCCTCGATCACCTTCTGGTGGCGGCGCTGGATGGAGCAGTCGCGCTCGAACAGATAGACGCCGTTGCCGTGGGTGTCGCAGAAGACCTGGATCTCCACATGGCGCGGGCGACCCAGATACTTCTCCAGAAGCACGCTGTCGTCGCCGAAGGCGGCCTTGGCCTCGCGCTTGGCGCCGGCCACCGCGTCGGCGAATTCGCCGGCGGCGCGGACCACGCGCATGCCCTTGCCGCCGCCGCCCGCCGAGGCCTTGACCAGCACGGGATAGCCGATGCGCTCGGCCTCGGCGCTGAGCGTCTCCAGGTCCTGGGCCTCGCCGTGGAAGCCGGGAACCAGCGGCACGTCGGCCTGGGACATCACGCGCTTGGATTCCGCCTTGGAGCCCATGACGCGGATGGCCTCGATCGGCGGGCCGATGAAGACCACGCCGGCCTCGGCGCAAGCCGCCGCGAAGCCGGCGTTCTCCGACAGGAAGCCGTAGCCGGGATGGACGGCCTGGGCGCCGGTGCGCCGGGCGACCTCAAGAATGACGTCGCCGCGCAGGTAGCTCTCGCCGACCGGCGCCGGGCCGATGCAAACGGCCTCGTCGGCCATCTCCACATGCATGGCGCGGGCGTCGGCTTCCGAGTACACGGCGACGGTGCGGATGCCCATGCGACGGGCGGTGCGGATGACGCGGCAGGCGATCTCGCCGCGGTTCGCGATCAGAATCTTGTCGAACATGCCTGTCTCGAACATGGCCATCAGCTCCGCCACGCGGGTTCGCGTTTCTCCAGGAAGGCGCCGACGCCCTCCCTCCCCTCGTCGCTCGCGCGCTGGCGGGCGATGCGCTCCGCCGTGCCGCGGACCAGCGCGTCGTCCAGCGGACGGCGCGCCACGGCGCGGATCAGCTCCTTCGCCGCGGTCTGCGAGGCCGGGCCGCATTGCAGAAGGTTGCGCACCATCACCTCGACGCAGGCGTCCAGCTCCGTCGCCGGAACGGTCTGGTGCAGCAGGCCGAGCCGCAGCGCCTCGGCGGCGGAGAAGCGTTCCGCCGTCAGGAAGTAGCGGCGGCAGGCGCGCTCGCCCATCGCGGCCACCACATAGGGGCTGATGACCGCGGGGATCAGGCCCAGCCGCACCTCGGTCAGGGCGAAGCTGGCGGTTTCCGCGGCGATGGCGATATCGCAGGCGGCGACCAGCCCCACCCCGCCGCCGAAGGCCGGCCCCTGCACCACGGCGATGGTCGGCTTCGGGCATTCGTCCAGCGTGCGCAGCATGGTGGCGAGGCCCATGGCGTCCTGGACGTTCTCCTCGTGGCTGTAGCCCGCCATCTTCTTCATCCAGCCGAGGTCGGCCCCGGCGGAGAAGCTTTTGCCAGCACCACGCAGCAGGATGGCGCGGACGTCCGGGTTCGATCCCAGGCTGAGGACGGCGTCGGTCAGATCGGCGATGACCCGCTCGTTGAAGGCGTTGTGCACCTCCGCCCGGTTCATCGTGACGGCGGCGACGCCGCTGGCGGCGATGTCGATCAGAATGTCGCTCATGCTCGTCGTCCCTCCGCTCACATCCGGAACACGCCGAAGGTGGTCTTCTCGACCGGGGCGTTCAGCGACGCCGACAGGCCGAGGCCGAGCACCATGCGGGTGTCCGCCGGATCGATGATGCCGTCGTCCCACAGCCGGGCGGAGGCGTAGTAGGGGTGGCCCTGGTGTTCGTACTGCTGGCGGATGGGCGCCTTGAAAGCCTCCTCCTCCTCCGGCGCCCAGGACTTGCCCTGGGATTCCATGGCGTCGCGCCGGACCTGGGCGAGCACGCCCGCCGCCTGCTCCCCGCCCATCACGGAGATGCGCGAATTCGGCCACATCCACAGGAAGCGCGGGGAATAGGCGCGCCCGCACATGCCGTAGTTGCCGGCACCGTAGCTGCCGCCGATGATGACGGTGAATTTCGGCACCTTGGCGCAGGCGACGGCGGTGACCAGCTTCGCGCCGTCCTTGGCGATGCCGCCGGCCTCGTACTTCCGCCCGACCATGAAGCCGGTGATGTTCTGGAGGAAGACCAGCGGAATGCCGCGCTGGCAGCACAGCTCGACGAAATGCGCGCCCTTCAGGGCGGATTCGCTGAAGAGGATGCCGTTGTTGGCGATGATGCCGACCGGGTAGCCGAAGATGTGGGCGAAGCCGCAGACCAGCGTCGTGCCGTAGAGCGGCTTGAACTCGTCCAGCACCGAGCCGTCGACGACGCGGGCGATGACCTCGCGCACGTCGAAGGGCTTGCGCGGGTCGCTGGGGATCACGCCGTAGAGTTCGCGGGGGTCGTAGGCCGGCTCCTGCGGCTCGCGCAGGTCCATGTCGATGCGCTTGCTGCGGTTCAGGTTCGACACGACCTTGCGCGCCATGGCGAGCGCGTGGGCGTCGTTCATCGCGTAATGGTCGGTCACGCCGGAGGTGCGGGAATGCACGTCCGCCCCGCCGAGGTCTTCCGCCGACACCACCTCGCCGGTCGCCGCCTTCACCAGCGGCGGGCCGCCGAGGAAGATGGTGCCCTGGTTGCGCACGATGATCGCCTCGTCCGACATCGCCGGGACGTAGGCGCCGCCCGCCGTGCAGCTTCCCATCACCACCGCGATCTGCGGGATGCCCTGAGCGGACATGTTGGCCTGGTTGAAGAAGATGCGGCCGAAATGGTCGCGGTCGGGGAACACCTCGTCCTGGTTCGGCAGGTTGGCGCCGCCGCTGTCCACCAGATAGATGCAGGGCAGGTTGTTCTGCTGCGCCACTTCCTGCGCCCGCAGGTGCTTCTTGACGGTCAGGGGGAAGTAGGTGCCGCCCTTCACCGTGGCGTCGTTGACGACCACCATGCATTCCTGCCCGGCCACGCTGCCGATGCCGGTGATGATGCCCGCCGCCGGGATGTCGTCGTCATAGACGCCGTAGGCGGCCATCTGCGACAGCTCCAGGAAGGGCGAGCCCACGTCGAGAAGCTGGCGGATGCGCTCGCGCGGCAGCAGCTTGCCGCGGGACAGGTGCTTGTCGCGGGCCTTCACCCCGCCACCCTGCTTGATCGCGCCCACCTTTTCGCGCAGGTCGGCGACCAGGGCGGACATGGCGTCGGCGTTCGTCTGGAACTCGGCGGAGCGCGGGTTCAGGGCGCTCTTCAGGACGGTCATGGCCGTCGTCCTCCCGTCTCTTCTTGTTCTACTGCATCAGGGCGCGGCTGATGACCAGCCGCTGGATGTCGCTCGTGCCCTCATAGATCTGGCAGACGCGCACGTCTCTATAAATGCGCTCCACCGGGAAATCGTTCAGATAGCCGTAGCCGCCGTGGATCTGGATGGCGTCGGAGCAGACGCGCTCGGCGATTTCCGAGGCGAACAGCTTCGCCATGGCGGCCTCCTTCAGGCAGGGCTCGCCCGCGTCGCGCAGGCTCGCCGCGTGCAGGACGAGCTGGCGCGCGGCCTCCACCTTCGTCGCCATGTCGGCCAGCCGGAAGGCCACCGCCTGATGCTGGATGATCGGCACGCCCATGCTCTGCCGCTCCTGGGCGTAGCGCGTGGCGTGGTCGAGCGCGGAGCGCGCCATGCCCACAGACTGCGAGGCGATGCCGATGCGCCCGCCCTCCAGGTTGGCGAGCGCCACCCGGTAGCCGCCGCCCTCCGCGCCGAGCATCAGGTCGGCGGGGATGCGGCAGTCCTCCAGCACGATCTGGCAGGTGTCGGAACAGCTCTGGCCGAGCTTCTCCTCCACCCGCGCGACCTGGAAGCCGGGGGTGTCGGTCGGCACGACGAAGGCGGTGATGCCCTTCTTGCCGGCGTCGGGGTCGCTGACCGCGAAGACGATGGCGACGTCGGCGTTCTTGCCCGACGTGATGAACTGCTTGGTGCCGTTGAGGACCCAGTGGTTGCCGTCGCGCCGCGCGCGGGTCTTGATGGCGGCGGCGTCGGACCCCGCCTGCGGCTCGGTCAGGCAGAAGCAGCCGAGCTGCTCGCCGCGGGCCATCGGCTTCAGGAAGCGCTCCTTCTGCTCGGCGCTGCCGAACTTCAGGATCGGCATGCAGCCGACGGAGTTGTGCACGCTCATGATGGTGGAGATGGCGCCGTCGCCCGCCGCGATCTCCTCGATGGCGAGCGCGTAGGCGATGTGGTCGGTGCCGGCGCCGTCGAACGCCTCCGGCACCAGCATGCCCATCAGGCCGAGCCGGCCCATCTCGGCCAGCTCCTCCTTGGGGAAGGCGCCGGTGCGGTCGCGCTCGGCGGCGGTGGGCGCCAGCCGTTCCGCCGCGAAATCCCGCGCCATGTCGCGCACCATCCGCTGCTCTTCCGTCAGCCGCATTGCTTTCCCTCCCGATCCCGAAGCCCCCACCCTTCCCGCTTCGCGGGCCCCTTCCCTCCCCCGCTTCGCAAGGGAGGGAGTTTTGTCCCCTCCCCTGCGTGAGCGGGGGAGGGTTAGGGTGGGGGCAAGTGTCCCCTTACACCAGCTCCACCGCGACCGCCGTGGCCTCGCCGCCGCCGATGCACAGCGAGGCGACGCCGCGCTTCAGCCCGTTCTTCTCCAGCGCCGCCAGCAGCGTGACGAGGATGCGCGCGCCCGACGCACCGATCGGATGGCCGAGCGCGCAGGCGCCGCCATGCACGTTGATCTTGTCGTGCGGGATGTCGAGTTCGCGCATCGCCGCCATGGCGACGACGGCGAAGGCCTCGTTCAGCTCGTAGAGGTCAACGTCCTTGGCCGACCACCCGGCGCGCTCCAGCACCTTGTTGATCGCGCCGACCGGAGCGGTGGTGAACCAGGCCGGGGCCTGGGCGTGGTTGGCGTGGGCCTTGATCTCCGCGAGGATCGGCAGGCCGAGCTTCTCCGCGTTGGACCGCGTGGTCAGCACAAGCGCCGCCGCGCCGTCGGATATGGAGGAGGCGTTGGCCGCCGTCACCGTGCCATCCTTGGCGAAGGCGGGCTTCAGCGTCGGAATCTTGGCCGGGTCGGCCTTCAGCGGCTGCTCGTCCTTCTCCACCACCGTGTCGCCCTTGCGGCCCTTGACGGTGACCGGGGTGATCTCCTTGACGAAGCTGCCGTCCTCGGTCGCGCGGCGGGCGCGGTTCAGGCTCTCGATGGCGTAGTTGTCCTGCGCCTCGCGGGTGAACTGGTAATGGGTGGCGCATTCCTCCGCGAAGGTGCCCATCAGGCGCCCGCGGTCGTAGGCGTCCTCCAGCCCGTCGAGGAACATGTGGTCGAGCACGCGGCCATGGCCCATGCGGTAGCCGCCGCGCGCGCGGTCCAGCAGATAGGGGGCGTTGGACATGCTCTCCATGCCGCCGGCCACCATGACCGTGGCCGATCCGGCCTTGATGAGGTCGGTGGCGAGCATCAGCGCCTTCATGCCCGACCCGCAGACCTTGGAGATGGTCGTGCAGCCCGCGGCCTCCGGGATGCCGGCGCCGAGCGACGCCTGACGGGCCGGCGCCTGTCCCAGCCCGGCGGGCAGGACGTTGCCCATGAACACCTCGTCCACCGCCTCCGGCTTGACGCCGGCGCGCTCCAGCGCCGCCTTGATGGCGGCGGAGCCGAGCTGCGGCGCGGTCAGGCCCTGCAGGTCGCCCTGGAAGCCGCCCATCGGCGTGCGGGCGGCGCCCGCGATCACAACGGTATCGGTCATGGTTCTTCCCTTCCCTCCGGCTTTGCGCCGTTTCCCTCAGGCCGTTTCCCTCAGGCCGTTTCCTTGAACAGCTCGCGCCCGATCAGCATGCGGCGGATCTCGCTGGTGCCGGCGCCGATCTCGTAGAGCTTGGCGTCGCGCAGCAGGCGGCCCGTCGGGTATTCGTTGATGTAGCCGTTGCCGCCCAGAGTCTGAATGGCCTCCAGCGCCATCCAGGTCGCCTTCTCGGCGGCGAAGAGGATCGCCCCGGCGGCGTCCTTGCGGGCCGTCTCGCCGCGGTCGCAGGCCTTGGCGACGGCGTACACGTAGGCCTTGGCGGCGTTCATGATCGTGTACATGTCGGCCAGCTTGCCCTGCATGAGCTGGAACTCGCCGATCGGCTGGCCGAACTGCTTGCGGTCGTGCAGATAGGGAACCACCACGTCCATGCAGGCCTGCATGATGCCGAGCGGCCCGCCGGCCAGCACCGCGCGCTCGTAGTCGAGGCCGGACATCAGCACGTTCACGCCGCGCCCGACGCCGCCCAGGATGTTCTCCTCCGGCACTTCGCAGTCCTCGAACACCAGCTCGCCGGTGTTGGAGCCGCGCATGCCCAGCTTGTCGAGCTTCTGCGCGACGGAGAAGCCCTTGAACGACTTTTCGATCAGGAAGGCGGTGATGCCGCGCGGGCCGGCGTTGACGTCGGTCTTGGCGTAGACCACCAGCGTGTCGGCGTCCGGCCCGTTGGTGATCCACATCTTCGTGCCGTTCAGCACGTAGCGGTCGCCCTGCTTCTCGGCGCGCAGCTTCATCGACACCACGTCGGACCCGGCGTTCGGCTCCGACATGGCGAGGGCACCGATGTGCTCGCCGGAGATCAGCTTGGGCAGGTAGCGGGTCTTCTGCTCCGCCGTGCCGTTCTTGCGGATCTGGTTGACGCAGAGGTTGGAGTGCGCGCCGTAGCTGAGGCCGACCGAGGCCGAGGCGCGGGAGATTTCCTCCATCGCCACGACATGCTCCAGATAGCCCATGCCGGCGCCGCCGTATTCCTCCTCCGCCGTGATGCCGAGCACGCCGAGGTCGCCGAACTTCCGCCACAGCTCGTTCGGGAACTCGTTGGTGCGGTCGATCTCGGCAGCGCGGGGCGCGATCTCGTCGGCGGCGAAGCTGCGCACGGTGTCGCGCAGCATGTCCGCGGATTCGCCGAGGTCGAAGTTCAGGGTCGGATACTGGTTCGACAGCATGGTGTTGGCGCTCCCCCCGGAGGTCTGTTCTTCGTTCCCGCCATACGGCGACGTATGGAGCCGTACGGTAGCGTATGGAAATGGGCGTGGCAAGGCCTCTTGGCCCATCCCCCTTCCGGAGGAGGGCCAAGAGGGTCCGCTCACTTCATGTTGATGATGATCGTCTTCTTGTGGGTGAAGTGCTCCAGCATCGCTTCCAGCGAGGCTTCCTTGCCCAACCCCGACGACTTCACGCCGCCGTAGGACAGGTTCGGCTGCACGACCAGATTTTGGTTCACCTGCACGAATCCGGCCTCCAGCCGGTGCACCGCGTCCATCGCCACTTTCAGGTCACGGGTCCAGATGGTCGCGGCGAGACCGTATTCGGTGTCGTTGGCCTGGGCGATGACCTCTTCGTAATCGGTCCAGCGGATGACGCAGCAGACCGGGCCGAAGATCTCTTCCTGCGCGATGCGGTCGCTGTTCTTCACGCCGGTGAAGATGTGCGGCTGCACGTACAGGCCCTTGGTCAGCTTCGGATCGGACGGCATCGCCGAGCAGACATGCGGCGTCGCCCCGCCCTCCTTGCCGATGGCGATGTAGCTCTGCACCCGGTCGAGCTGCTGCGGTGAGACGATGGTGCCGATGTCGGTCGACTCGTCCAGTGGGTCGCCCATCTTCATGGCGTTCACCTTCTCCTTCAGCTTCTCCACGAAGGCGTCGTGGATGCTGTCATGGACGAAGATGCGCGACGACGCGGTGCAGCTCTGGCCCTGGCGGGTGAAGCGCATGCCGGCGATGGCCCCTGCGATGGCCTGATCCAGGTCGGCGTCGCCGCAGACGATCATCGGGCTCTTGCCACCCAGCTCCAGCGTCACCGGAATCAGCTTCTCGGCAGCGGTCTTGTAGACGATCTTGCCGGTCTCGACGGAGCCGGTGAAGGTCACCTTCTTCACGTCCTTGTGGGCCACCAGCGGGGCACCGCACTCCGGACCGTAGCCCGAGAGGATGTTCACCACCCCCGCCGGAATCACCGTGTTGATGAGCTGCACGACGCGCAGCACAGCGAGCGGAGCCTCCTCCGCCGACTTCACCACCACGGCGTTGCCCGCCACCATCGCCGGGGCGATCTTCAGCGCCATCAGCAGGAGCGGCACGTTCCACGGGATGATCGCCCCGACCACGCCCACCGGCTCGCGCACCGTCATGGTCAGCATGGACGGATTGAAGGGGACCGTCTCGCCCTTCAGCTCCGGCGCCAGACCGCCGAAGAAGACGAAGGCGTCGGACAGCACGCCCGCCTCGACGCGCGACTCGGTGCGCAGCGCCTTGCCGGTCTCCAGCGCGATCAGCTTGGCGATTTCCTCCTTGTGGGCGTCGAGCACGCGCCCGCATTCGGCGACCAGCTTGCCGCGCTCCCGCACCGGGCGCTTGGCCCATTCCTTCTGCGCGGCCACCGCGGCGGCCACCGCGGCGTCGACATCCGCCGCCTCGCCGAAGGCGGCCTCGGCCACCGTCTCGCCGGTCGCCGGGTTCACGACGGGGAAGCCCTTGCCGGAGGAGGCCGGGCGGAACTCCCCGCCGAAGAAATGCTTGCCCGACAGCTCCCTGGCGAGCGCGAAGGGGTCGAGCTGGAGGTCGGTGCTGACGCTCATGTCGAAAAGGTCCTCGTGTGTATCGGGTCGGTTATCGTTGTTTTCGGTTATCAGCGGTTCTCAGACGCGGGCGTCTTCGATGACCTTGCCGTCGTTGGGCAGGCTGCCGGGGGCCGCGAACTCCACGACACCCTTCAATTTGGTGACGGCGGCCAGAGTTTCACGCACCGAAGCCGCCAAAGCCTCGCCGGACTCGGGCGACTCGCAGCGCAGGGTCATGGTGTCGTTGGCGTCCTCCCGCCCGACGACGAGGCGGGCCTTGCCGATCTGCGGGTGGCGACGCACCACCTCGGCGATCTGCTGCGGGTGGACGAACATGCCCTTGACCTTGGTGGTCTGGTCGGCGCGGCCCATCCAGCCCTTCAGCCGCATGTTGGTGCGTCCGCAGGGGCTCTCGCCCGGCAGCACGGCGGAGAGGTCGCCGGTGGCGAAGCGGACCAGCGGATAGGCCTGGTTGAAGGTGGTGACGACCACCTCCCCCACCTCGCCCTCCGGCACGGGATCGCCGGTGCCCGGGCGGACGATCTCGACGATCACCCCCTCCTCCACCACCAGCCCGGCGCGGGCCGTCGTCTCGTAGGCGACGAGGCCGAGATCGGCGGTGCCGTAGCTCTGGTAGGCGGCGATGCCGCGCCCCTCGTAATAGGCGCGGGCGTCGGGCAGGAAGGGACCGCCGGTCAGATGGCCGATCGCGATGGAGGAGAGGTCCAGCCCCAGCTCGTCGCCCTTCTCCAGGATGATCTTCAGGAAGTCGGGGGTGCCGATGTAGGCCCGTGGCTTCAGATGCGCGGCCACCTGGGCCTGCATCTCCGTGTTGCCGACGCCGGCGGGGATGACCGCGCAGCCCAGCGCGTGCGCCCCCGTCTCGAACATCGAGCCGGCGGGGGTCAGGTGGTAGGCGAAGCAGTTCTGGACGAGGTCGCCGCCGCGGATGCCCGAGGCGTAAAGCGCCCGCGCGGTGCGCCAGGGGTCCGTGCCGTGGGCCTCCGGATCATGGATCGGGCCGGGCGAGGCGAAGACGCGGGCCAGCCGCCCGATGGCGACGGTGGTCATCCCGCCGAAGGGCGGCGCCTCCTTCTGCAGCGCGATCAGGTCCGACTTGCGGGTGACCGGAAGGGTGGCGAGCGACGCCCGGTCACGGACGGCGGCGGGGTCCACATCGGCCAGCAGGCGGGTGAAATAGGGCGCGTTCGCCTTGGCGTGGGCGATCTGCGCCGGCAGCGCCGCGAACAGCTCCGCCTCGCGCCGGTCGGGGGAGCGGGTTTCGAGTTGATCGTAAGTGTCGGACACCGATGCCTCCCGGCTGTTTTTCTTGAGGTGTCGTGGTGGGCCCCCACCCAACCCTCCCCCGCTTCGCAGGGGAGGGCTCAACTCCTCCCTCTGCGCAGCTCTCGCGCAACCCGAAGGTTTGCGCTGACGCGGCAGGCGGACCTTCGGTCCGCCGAGAGCGGGGGGAGGTTGGGAGGGGGGCCCGCAACAACCACTCCTCTCACGTCAAATCCAGCGCTTCCGGCGCTTGAAGCTCTTGAGATTCTTGAAGCTCTTGCGCTCTTCGTTGCCGCCGCCGAGGTAGAATTCCTTCACGTCCTCGTTGTTGCGCAGCTCCTCGGCGGTGCCGTCCAGGACGACCTTGCCGTTCTCCATGATGTAGCCGCGCGTCGCGGCCTGGAGCGCCATGCGGGCGTTCTGCTCGACCAGCAGGATGGTGACGCCCAGGTCCTTGTTGATCTGCCGGATGATGCTGAAGACCTCCTTCACCATCAGCGGCGACAGGCCCATGGACGGCTCGTCCATCAGGATCAGCTTCGGCCGCGCCATCATCGCGCGCCCGATGGCCAGCATCTGCTGCTCGCCGCCCGACAGGTAGCCGGCCAGACCGGTGCGCTCCTTCAGGCGGGGGAAATAGTGATAGACCATCTCGATGTCGTCCTTCACGCCGCCGTCGCGGCGGGTGAAGGCGCCGAGGCGCAGATTCTCCTGGCAGGTCATGTCGCCGATGATGCGGCGGCCCTCCATCACCTGGAAGATGCCGCGCCGGACGATCTTGTCGGGGTCGATGCCGTTGATGCGCTCGCCCGCGAAGGAGATGTCGCCGCGCGTGACCTCGCCGTCCTCGGTCTTGAGCAGACCCGAGATGGCTTTGAGGGTCGTCGATTTGCCGGCGCCGTTGGCGCCCAGCAGGGCGACGATCTCCCCCTCCGGCACCTCCAGGCTGAGGCCGCGGAGCACCAGGATGACGTCGTTGTAGACGACCTCGATGTTGTTGACGGACAGCAGCGGCGCCTTGGCCGTGCCGGGAACCGGCGCCGGAGCGCTGGCGGGAGTGACCGCGGCGGTCGCGGTGGCGGCGTTCATGATGCGGCACCTGATGCAGTGAGACGGGACGGGTGCCCCCGTCGCCGCCCTTTCACGGTGGCGACGGGGGCGGTCCGGCTTACCAGCCCAGCCACTCCGGCTTGCGCGGGACGTCGACGGTGGCGATCTTCTCCAGCTTGATCGTGCCGGCCTTCACCAACTCGTCCACCGAGCCGCCGGTCTCGCCGGTCACGTTGGCGCGGTACAGGTTGACCTTGTCCATGCCGCGGTGGTCGGTCTCGGTCCAGGTCGACGGCACACAGACGCCCTCAAGGCCCGCCGGCACCCAATCCTTCTTCTGGTACATGCCCTTGCGGATGTTCGGGCCGGTCACGCCGCCGTTCTGCTTCGCCCAGTCCATGGCTTCCTTCATGTAGAAGGCGGAGCAGATGCCCGACACGTAGTGCACCGGACGGTAGGCGGTGCCGGCGGCGTCGGAGACCTTGGAGATCTCCTTGACGATCTTCATGCCCGGCGCGTCGCCGCCCCAGATCGCCGCGGTGCGCACCGGGAAGATCACGCCGTTGGCGGCCGAGCCGGCGGCCTTGGCGGCGTTCTCGTCCATGCCCCAGACGTTGCCCATGAACTGCACCTGGGCGCCGACCGTCTGGCAGGCCTTCAGGACGGAGATGTTCGAGCCCGCCGTGTTGCCGAGATAGGCGTAGTTGGCGCCGGCCTCCTTCAGCGTCAGGCACTGGGCGGTGTAGTCGCCCGGCGTCAGAGCGAACTGGACTGCCGGCAGCACGTCGAAGCCCAGCTCCTTGGCGAGCTGCTCACCGGCTTCCTTCGGGGCGTTCGGGTAGGGGTGGTTGGCGCCCATGTGGACGTATTTGGGTTTGCCCGAGCCGCCCTTCTTCTTCCAGTCGTCGGCCGCCCACATCAGCATGGCGCGCAGGCCGTCGGAGTAGGACGGGCCGTAGAAGAAGTTGTACGGGGCCGGCTTGGAGCCGTGCGGGCCCTTGCCGGTCGGGTCGGTCAGGTGACCGGAGTAGGAACCGGAGTAGTAGGGGATCTCGTCCTTGCCGACGAAGCCGGTCAGCGCCTCGGTGTCGGCGGTGCCCCAGCCCTGGATGGCCGCGACCTTGCCGCTGCCCGACGACCACTTCTTGTACTGGCTGATGGCGCGCGGCGCCTGATAGCCGTAGTCCACCGTCTCGACG
The DNA here is from genome assembly GCF_003119115.1 of Azospirillum sp. TSH58. Taxonomy (NCBI): domain Bacteria; kingdom Pseudomonadati; phylum Pseudomonadota; class Alphaproteobacteria; order Rhodospirillales; family Azospirillaceae; genus Azospirillum; species Azospirillum sp. TSH58. The sequence continues at coordinate 93,127 of NZ_CP022363.1, read as the reverse complement.
TCCATCGTCGTGCCCGCGACGCCGCCGTTCTTGTTGATGTAGGCGAGCGCGTCGGCCACGCCCTGGCCGAAGGGCACGCCCACGTCCGACGTGGCGCCGGACTGGTCGGCGAGATGGCCGACAGGGATCTTCTGGGCGTTGGCGGCCCCGGTGCCGAGCAGGACGACGGCGGCGGACGCCAGCAGGACGGTCTTCATGGTCATGGTGCGTTTTCTCCCAGTCGTTATGTTTTTCAGAAGCCGATGTGCGAGAGGCGTGCCAGGGCGAAGAGGGCCCTAGTGCGAGAACGGGTAGAGCTTCCAGTAGGCCTTGATCTGCTTCCAGCGGTGGGCCAGCCCGTCCGGCTCGAAGACCAGGAACAGGATGATGACCAGACCGATGGCCATTTCGCGCAGGAAGGCGATGGCCTCCCTCAGGTTCAGCGCGGCGTCGATGGCGGTGCCGGACAGCGCCGTGGTGATGGCCTGCATCACCTCCGGCAGAAGCACCATGAAGGCGGTGCCCATCAGCGACCCCATGATCGAGCCCAGGCCCCCGATGATGATCATGCCGAGGAACTGGATCGAGAAGAGGATCGTGAAGCCCTCCACCGACACGAACTGCAGATAGTGGGCGTAGAGCGCGCCGCCGATGCCGGCGTAGAAGGACGAGATGCCGAAGGACATCGTGCGGTACTTGGTCAGGTTGATGCCCATGATCTCCGCGGAGAGATAATGGTCACGCACCGCCACCAGCGCCCGCCCGTCGCGCGACCGCATCAGGTTGGTCGCCAGGATGTACATGACGACCACATAGACCAGCACGACGTAGAAGAAGCTCTCGTCGGTGTCGAAGGCGTAGCCGAACAGGGTGAAGGGCTCCGCGATCGTCCCGGCGGTGCCGCCGGTGAACCAGTCGGCGCGCGAGAAGAAGTCCTGGAGGATGTACTGCGCCGCCAGCGTGGCGATGGCGAGGTACAGGCCCTTCAGCCGCGCCGCCGGGATGCCGAACAGCATGCCGACCGCGGTGGTCATCACGCCGGCCAGCGGGATGGCGAGCGCCACCGGGATGCCGAAGCTGTTCGACAGCCACGCCGACGAGAAGGCGCCGAAGCCGAAGAAGGCGGCGTGCCCGATGGAGATCTGGCCGGTGAAGCCGACCAGGATGTTCAGCCCCAGCGCCGCGATGCCGAGATAGCCGATCTGGATGCACAGGTTCAGCCAGTAGCGGTCCATGAAGGCCGGGCAGAGCAGCAGCAGCGCCACGCCCAGGATCGCGAAGTTGCGGCTGGTCTTGGTCGGGAAGATGGTCGTGTCGGCGGCGTACCGGGTCTTGAAGTCGCCGCAGGGGATGAGACTGATGTTCGCCATGGTTGCGGCCGCTCCTTACACGCGCTCGATGTCCTTGGTGCCGAAGAGGCCGTATGGCTTGATCATCAGGATGACGATCAGGACGTAGAAGGGGGCGATCTCGTACATGTTGCCCCAGTTCAGCCACTGGCTGTCCAGATAGTGAGCGAGATTCTCCAGCACGCCGACGATCAGGCCGCCCAGCACCGCCCCGGCCACGCTGTCCAGCCCGCCGAGGATGACCGCCGGGAAGACCTTGATGCCGAAGAAGGAGAGCGCGGAGGACACGCCGTTGACGACGCCGACCGTGACGCCGGCCACCGCCGACACCATGGCGGAGATGGCCCAGCTCATCGCGAACATGTGGCGGACGGAGATGCCCAGCGACTGCGCCACCTGCTGGTCGAAGGCGGTCGCCCGCATCGCCAGCCCCATCCGCGAGTATTTGAAGAACCAGCCGAAGCCCGCCATGATCAGGATCGAGATGACGAGGCTCATCACATAGACGGTCTGCACGTCGAGCCCGAAGATGTTCACGGTCGGGCTGGCGAAGATGGTCGGGAACGGCTTGGCGAAGACACCGAACATCCACTTCATCAGGGCCTGGAAGAAGATCGACAGGCCGATGGTGACCATGATGACGGAGATGATCGGCTCCCCGATCATCGGCCGCAGCACGACGACCTGAAGCACGATGCCGAAGACCATCATGAAGGCCAGCGTGATCGGGAATCCGATCCAGAAGGGCAACTGCCAGGAGGTCAGCAGCCACCAGCAGGTCCAGGCGCCGATCAGCAGGAACTCGCCCTGGGCGAAGTTCACGATGCGGCTGGCCTTGTAGATCAGCACGAAGGACATCGCCACGACGCCGTACAGCGCGCCGACGATCAGTCCGTTGACGAGAAGCTGGAAGAGCAAGGTCATGGCGTGGCCTCCCCAAAACCACAATTCTTATCCCCTCTCCCCCCCGGGGAGAGGGTTAGGGTGAGGGGGCGCGTCGCGGGATGAAAGGTTCGGCAAACGCCGGTCCCCCTCACCCCTACCCTCTCCCCGGGGGGAAGAGGGGGATTGATGTGCGTCATCCTCATTCCCCTCATGCCGCGGCCTGCGCCGGCTTCTTGGCCGGGGCGGGCAGCAGGTCGACCACCTTCAGCACCGTGCGGATGCGCTGCTTGGTGCCGTCCTGGAAGGTGATGGTGGTGTCCACGTCGATGGCCGGCTGGCCCGCGTAGATGGAGTCGATGATCTCGCCGTACTTCTCGGCGATCACGCCGCGCCGCACCTTGCGGGTGCGGGTCAGCTCGCCGTCGTCGGCGTCCAGTTCCTTGTAGAGCAGCAGGAACTTGGTGATGCGCTGAAACTCCGGCAGCGTCGCGTTCACCCGCTCCACCTCCTGGCGCAGCAGCTCGTAGACCTCCGGCTTGGACGCCAGATCGGAGTAGGTGGTGAAGGTGATGCGGTTCTTCTCCGCCCACTTCGACACGATGGGGAAACGGATGCAGATGATCGCCGACAGGTAGGGCCGCTTGTTGCCCAGGATCACCGCCTCGGCCACGTAGGGGCTGAACTTCAGCTTGTTCTCGATGTATTGCGGGCTGAAGCGGTCGTTGTTGCTGGTGGTGGCGATGTCCTTGATGCGGTCGATGATGACCAGATGGCCCTTCTTGTCGAAGAAGCCGGCGTCGCCCGTGTGCATCCAGCCGTCGCGCAGATCGGCCGTGGTCGAGGCCTCGTTGCGGTAGTAGCCGGCGAACATGTTGGGGTGGCTGACCACGATCTCGCCGATGCCGTTCTGGTCGGGCTCGATCACCTTGACCTTGACGCCGTCGTCGAAGGGCACGCCCACCGTGTCGAAATCCACGTCGTTCGAGCGGTGCACCGTGTAGGCGCCCATCGTCTCGGTCTGGCCGTAGATCTGGCGCAGCGGCACGCCCAGCGCCTGGAAGAACTTGAAGGTGTCGGGGCCGAGCGCCGCACCGCCGGTCGCCGCCGACTTCAGGTTGGTGAAGCCCAGGCGGTCTCGCAGCGCTGCGAAGAGAATGCGGTCGGCGACCGCGGAGCGGGTTCCGTTGGCGAGCGCCTCCAGTCCCAGCTTCATGCCGTAGTCGTACATCTTCTGCTTGAAGGGCGAGGCGTCCATCATGCGGGCGCGCACGTCGGCGGCGATCTGCTCCCACAGACGGGGGGCGAACAGCACGAAGCTCGGCCCGATCTCGCGGAAGTCGTTCATCATCGTCTCGGCTTCCTCGACGAAGTTCACGCGCATCCGCGACACCATGCCCATGCCGACGGCGTAGATCTGCTCCATGATCCAGGACAGCGGCAGCACCGACACATACTCGTCCGCCGGCCCCTTGGGGTCCACCGACAGATAGCTGGCGACGTGGCGGATCAGCCGCCCCGCCGGCAGCATCGCCAGCTTCGGGTTCGAGGTGGTGCCCGACGTGGTGCAGAGCACCGCCACGTCGTCGCCCTTCGTCGCGCCGACCAGCTCCTCGTAGAGGTTCGGCTTCTCGGCGTGCAGCGCGTTGCCCAGCTTGACCAGATCCGACGCCTCCATCAGGCGCGGGTCGCTGTATTTGCGCATGCCGCGGGGGTCGGAATAGATGATGTGCTTCAGCGTCGGCAGGCGCTCGCCCAGGTTCAGCAGCTTGTCGACCTGCTCCTCGTCCTCCGCGAAGATGACATGCACGTCGGCGTAGGTGATGAGGTAGGCGACCTCCTCGTCCATGGCGTCGCGGTAGATGCCCAGGCTCATGGCGCCCATGGCGTGGGCGGCGATCTCGCCCATCACCCAGTCGGGCCGGTTGTCGCCGAGCAGGGCCACCACATGGCCGCGCTCCACGCCAAGCTTGATGAGGCCGAGCGTGAAGGCGCGCACGCGGGCGTGCATGTCCGCCCAGGTGAACTCGCGCCAGATGCCGAAGTCCTTCTCGCGCATGGCGACGTCGCCGCCATGCTCGCGGGCGTGCAGGGTCAGCAGCTTCGGCAGCGTGTCGTGGGTCTTAATGTCGGGAATAGACATCACGCGACCTCCTGCTTGGGCGGCGGGGCCACGGCCTCGTCCTCCTCGTCGTCCTCGCCGAGATAGGCGCGCTTGACGCGCGGGTCGGCCAGAACCTCCTCGGGCGTGCCCTCGGCGATCTTCTTGCCGAACTCCAGGACGATCACGCGGTGGGAGATGTCCATCACGACGCCCATGTCGTGCTCGATCATCACCACCGTCATGCCGAACTCCTCGTTCAGGTCGACGATGTAGCGGGCCATGTCCTCCTTCTCCTCCAGGTTCATGCCCGCCATGGGCTCGTCCAGGAGGATCAGGTCGGGCTTCAGCGCGATGGCGCGGGCCAACTCCACCCGCTTGCGCAGGCCGTAGGACAGCGTGCCGGCGGTGGCCTTGCGGACATGCTGGATTTCCAGGAAGTCGATGATCTCCTCGACCTCGCGGCGGTGGGCCAGCTCCTCCTTGCGGGCGCCGGTCAGCCAGTAGAGCGAGCCGGTGAAGAAGTTGTTCTTCAGCAGGTGATGCCGCCCGACCATGATGTTGTCGAGCACCGTCATGTGGCCGAACAGCGCCAGATTCTGGAAGGTGCGCCCGATGCCGAGCGCGGCGCGGTGGTTGGGCGTCATGCCCGTGATGTCCTGGCCCTTGAAATAGACCTTTCCGTCGGTGGGCCGGTAGCGGCCGGAGATGCAGTTGACCATGGAGGTCTTGCCCGCACCGTTCGGGCCGATGATGGAGAACAGCTCCCCCTTGCGGATGCTGAAACCGACGTCGGTCAGCGCCTGCACGCCGCCAAAGCGCAAGGACACGCCCCGGGCTTCGAAGATGGTGTCCGATGGGGAGGCCGCGCGGGTGGCGTCGGCCGGATGGGCGTAACCGCGTGGCGATGCGACGGGCGCGCCTGACATTTCCTCCTCCGTTGCTGTGGAACTGCCTTTTTTATCGTTCGCCGGATCGTTGGCCTAGCGAACTGGTCCATATTGTGGACCGTCCTTTGTGCAACGTCTGAACTATAGCCTGTGATGCGCACCGTTTTCAACACGGACATTCCGTGTATGCATGTTTTTTGGGACGACATCCGGCCCGAAGGTCCATAATATGGACCCCATCATGACCCGGCCCGATTCCGACACCGAAACCGCCCCCGCCGGAGCGTCCGGCGGCACGCAAAGCCTGGAGCGCGCGCTGGCCCTGCTGCGCGCCGTCGCCTCCCACGGGGCCGACGGCGCGCGTCTGGCCGATCTGATGAGCGACACCGCCCTGTCAAAGGCGACCGCGCACCGGCTGCTGACCGCGCTGGCGCGGGAGCGCTTCATCGACCAGGACCCGCGCAGCCGCCGCTACCATCTGGGGCCGGAACTGGATTCGCTGGGCCGCATCGCCGCCGCCCGCCACCGCCCGGAAGGCGACGGCGACAGCGAAGGCGCGGCGGCGCCCGGCCCCGCCACCGTGCAGCCCACCGCCTTCCTGCGCCCGGACTACCAGGGCGAGGCGATCCCGCTGGCCGACCTGCTGTGCGACCGCCACGCCCGCGCCGACGGCGCCCGCGCCGCCCTGCTGCACGAGAGTGTGGCCGGGCAGACGACGGAGCTGAGCTTCGCCCGGCTGGCCCGCGATTCGGCGCGCTTCGCCGCGGTGCTGCGCGGCCTCGGCGTCGGGCGCGGCGACCGGGTGGCGGTGCTGCTGCCCAAGGGGGCGGAGCTGCTGATCGCCGCGCTGGCGATCTGGCGGCTCGGCGGCGTCTACATGCCGCTCTTCACCACCTATTCCGCGGCGGCGGTCGCTTACCGGCTGGCCGACAGCGAGGCGCGGGCGATCGTCACCACCGGCTTCCTGCGCCGCAAGATTCCGCGCGACAACAGCCGCCCCGTGGTGATGGTGGAGGGCGACGAGGCCTTCGGTCCCGGCGCCGACGCGGTGCCCTTCTGGTCGGCGCTTCATGAGTCCGCTCCCCTGGGCGACATCGCCCGCTACGCCGACCGCGACGCCTTCGCGCTGATCTACACCTCCGAGGCGGAGCCGAAGCCGCTCGGTGTCTCCCTGCCCGTCATGGCGCTGGCGGGGATCGAGCAGTACATGCGCATCGGCCTCGACCTGCGCGACGACGACATCTATTGGAACATGGCCGACCCCGGCTGGGCCTACGGCGCCTATTACGGGCTGGTCGGGCCGCTGCTTCTGGGGCGCACCACGATCTTCTGCGACGGCCCCTACGACGTGCGGCAGGGCTACCGGATGCTGACGAAGTTCGGCGTCACCAACCTGACCTGCGCGCCCTCGCAGATCCGCGCCTGGCACAGCGCCGACCCGGAGGGCGGCCCGCACAAGCTGGCGCTGCGCATCCTGTCGGTGGTCGGCGAACCGCTGCCGCCGGAGCTGATCGGCTGGGCCAACCGGGTGGTCAGCGTCCCCCTGCTCGACCAGTACGGGCAGCGCGAGACCGGCATCTTCATGATGAACCGCTACGACCCCGGCCACGCCGACCGCACCGCCGATTCCTCGCTGGGTCGGCCCATGCCGGGCTTCCGGGTGGTGATCCTCGACCCGCAGGGCCGCGAGGCGCCGGTCGGCGGCGCGGGCGAGATCGCCATCGACGTGGAGTCCTCGCCGCTCTTCTGGTTCGACGCCTACGCCAACGATCCGGGGCGCACCGCCGCCCGCTTCCGCCATGGCCGCCGCTATTACCTGACCGGCGATTGGGCGTTCCTGGATGGCGACGGCAACATCCATTTCCGCGGCCGGGCATCCGACGCCATCGTCATGCAGCAGGCGGATTGAGGGCGGTTGCTTCGCCCCCACCCTAACCCTCCCCCGCTGGGCGGGGGAGGGGACTGCCACCGCTTCGCGAGAATCTCCCTCCCCCGCCCAGCGGGGGAGGGCCGGGGTGGGGGGCAGACGTCGCCCCCTCAGTCCTTCCCGCGCAGCAGATTGACGATGCCGGAGAAGTCCTTCCCCCCGAAACCGGCGTTGCAGAACAGCGCGTACATCTGCGCCGCCTCGCCGCCCAGCGGCAGCGGGCTGCCGGTGCTCTGCCCGGCCTCCACCGCCAGCTTCAGGTCCTTCAGCATCAGCGCCGCGGCGAAGCCCGGCTGGTAGTCGCGGTTGGCCGGCGAGGTCGGGACCGGGCCCGGCACCGGGCAATAGCTGGTCAGCGACCAGCACTGGCCCGACGACTTCGACGCCACGTCGAACAGCTTCTGCGACTCCAGACCCAGCTTCTCGGCGAGCGCGAAGGCCTCCGACACGCCGAGCATCGAGATGCCGAGGATCATGTTGTTGCAGATCTTCGCCGCTTGGCCGTTGCCCGGCCCGCCGGTGTGCACGATGGCCTTGCCCATCGCCGACAGGATCGGCTCGGCGCGGCGGAAGGCGGTGTCGCTGCCGCCGACCATGAAGGTCAGCGTCGCCGCATCCGCCCCGCCGACGCCGCCGGACACCGGCGCGTCCACCATGGCGTGGCCCGCCGCCTCCGCCGCCGCAGCGACGGCGCGGGCGCTGTCCACGTCCACGGTGGAGCTGTCGATGAACAGGCTGCCCGGCTTCGCGTTGGCGATGATGCCGTCCGGCGCCGTGTAGACCTCGCGCACATGCTTGCCGGCGGGCAGCATGGTCACCACGACTTCGGCCTCCCCCGCCGCCGCGCCGGGGCCGGCGGCGATGGTGGCGCCGGCGTCGCGCGCGGCGGTGCAGGCGGCTTCCGACAGGTCGAAGGCCAGGACGGTGTGGCCGGCCTTCAGCAGGTTGCGCATCATCGGCGCACCCATGTTGCCCAGCCCGATAAAGGCGATCGTCGCCATAGCGTTTCCCCTCGTCTTATTGTGACGCTGTTTGTTGTGCTGCCGTCAGCCGCCGGTCAGGTGGCGGGCGATGATGACGCGCATGATTTCGTTGGTGCCTTCGAGAATCTGGTGAACCCGCAGGTCGCGGAAAATCCGCTCGATCGGGTACTCCTTGATGTAGCCATAGCCGCCGTGAAGCTGCAGCGCCTCGTTCACCACCTCGAATCCCGCGTCGGTGGCGAAGCGCTTGGCCATGGCGCAATGGGCGGTCGCCTCCGGCGAGCCGGCGTCGAGGCTGGCGGCGGCGCGGTGCAGCATCAGCCGGGCGGCGTCCAGTTCCGTCGCCATGTCGGCCAGCTTGAATTGCAGGGCCTGGAAGGCGTTCAGCGGCTTGCCAAACTGCTTGCGCTCCGTGGTGTAGGCGATGGCCTGCTCCAGGCAGAAGCGCGCCCCGCCGACCGAGCAGGCGGCGATGTTCAGACGCCCGCCGTCCAGCCCCTTCATGGCGATGCGGAAGCCCTCCCCCTCCTCGCCGATGCGGTTGGCGACGGGGACCCGGCAGTTCTCGAAAATGACCGCCGAGGTCGGCTGGCTTTTCCAACCCAGCTTGTGCTCCTGCTTGCCGAAGGACAGGCCGGGCGTACCCTTCTCCACCACAATGCAGGAGATGCCCTTGGGGCCGGGCTCGCCGGTGCGGACCATGCAGACATAGACGTCCGACGTGCCGCCGCCGGAGATGAAGGCCTTCGACCCGTTCAGCACATAGTGGTCGCCGTCCCGCTCCGCCCGCGTGCGCAGCGAGGCCGCGTCGGACCCCGCCCCCGGCTCGGTCAGGCAGTAGCTGGCGAAATGCTCCATGGTCGTCAGCTTGGGCAGGAAGCGCTCACGCTGCTCCGGATTGCCGAAGCGGTCGATCATCCAGGAGGCCATGTTGTGGATGGAGATGTAGGCCGCCGTGGACGGGCAGGCCGCCGACAATTCCTCGAAGATCAGCGCCGCGTCCAGCCGCCCGAGTCCGGAGCCGCCGAACTCCTCCCCCACATAGATCCCGGCGAAGCCGAGCGCCGCGGCCTGCCGCAGGGTGTCGACGGGAAAGACGCTGTTCTCATCCCAGTGCGCGGCGTTCGGCGCCATTTCCTGCTGCGCGAAATCGCGCGCCGTGTCGCGGAACGCCTGCTGCTCCTCCGAAAGCGCAAAATCCATGCGCATCCTCCCCAGAACCGCAGTGGCCCGGAGTCCAAGACGGATCTCCGGTTCTCATTGTTGGGGTGAAGGACTATCATGCTGGATACGCGCTGTCCATCTCTTGTATACAGAGACGGGAGCGGCGGAAGGCCGCGGACGACGAAGGGGACACGCTCGGGATGAGCGACCGGATTGCCGCCAGCAAGGCCGCAGACAAGGGCGCCACCCGCGCCGACGAGGTGCGGCTCGCCATCGAGGAGGACATCTTCCTGGGCCGCCTGCGCCCCGGAACGCGGCTGGACGAGGAAAGCCTCGCCCAGCGCTTCAACATCTCCCGCACCCCGATCCGCGAGGCGATCCTCCAGCTCGTCCATGCCGGGCTGGTGGAGAAGCAGCCGCGCCAGGGGGCGGTGGTCGCCCCGCTGAAGCTGCACCGCATGGTGCAGATGTTCGAGGTGATGTCGGAAATCGAGGGGTTGTGCGCCCGCTTCGCCGCCCGCCGCATGTCGGAGGAGGAGAAGCAGGCCCTGAAGCGCCTGCACGACACCTCGAAGGCACATATGGAGGCGCGGGAGCTGGACGCCTATTACGCGGTCAACCGCTCCTTCCACGAGGCCGTCCAGGCGGGCAGCCACAACGAGCCGCTGCAGGAGATCGCGCGCGGCCTGTTCGCCCGGCTGGCCCCCTACCGCCGCTACCAGCTCAACCACCCCTACCGCGTCAAGGACAGCTTCACGGAGCATGACGACGTGGTCGAGGCGATCCTGGCCGGCGATCCTGAGGCCGCCTACGCCGCCATGCGGCGCCACGTGACCATCCAGATCGACATCTTCACCGAGTTCGTGTCCATCATGGGCGGAAGCGAAATACAATAGACGGCCATTCCGTATACAAAGATGTGGTCCACGGCATGCGCCTGTGCTAAACCCTGGACACCGGATCACCGGGTGCATGGAGGGAAAGACGATGTCCGACGTGGGTGGCAATCTGGTGGGTGGCAATCTGTTCGAGCTGTTCCGTTCCCGCTTTCCGGCGGACCGCAGCCGCCCCTTCGCCGAGACCGAGCCCGGCACCGCCAACGCCCGCACCGTCACCTACGGCGACCTCGAAGCCCTGACCGGGCGCTACGCCAACCTGCTCGCCGACCTCGGCCTGAAGAAGGGCGACCGGGTCGCCGTGCAGGTGGAGAAGTCGGTCGAGAACATCATCCTCTACCTCGCCACCGTGCGGGCGGGCGGCGTCTTCCTGCCGCTGAACCCGGCCTATACAAAGGCGGAGGTCGAGTATTTCCTGACCGATGCCGAGCCCCACGTCTTCGTCGCCCGCCCCGAATCCGCGGACGCGCTGCGCGAGGTCGCCGACAAGGCCAAGGTCGCCCACCTGCTCACCCTCGGCACCCACGGCGAGGGCACTCTGCCGGAGATGGCCGCCGCCAAGGGCACGGACTTCGCGACCGTCCCGGCCGACGCCGACGACCTCGCCGCGATCCTCTACACGTCCGGCACCACCGGGCGGTCGAAGGGCGCGATGATGAGCCACCGCAACCTCGGTTCCAACGCGCTGACGCTGCACAAATACTGGGGCTTCCAGCCGGACGACGTGCTGCTGCACGCCCTGCCGATCTTCCACACGCACGGCCTGTTCGTGGCGACCAACTGCGTGCTGCTGAACGGCTCCGCCATGCTGTTCCTGCCGAAGTTCGACGCCGATCAGGTGATGGGGCTGCTGCCGCGCGCCACGGTGATGATGGGCGTGCCGACCTTCTACACCCGCCTGCTCGCCCATCCCGGCCTGACGCGGGAGGCGACGGCGCACATGCGGCTGTTCGTCTCCGGCTCGGCGCCGCTGCTGGCCGACACGCACAAGGAGTTCTCCGCCCGCACCGGCCACGCGATCCTGGAGCGCTACGGCATGACGGAGACCGGCATGCTGACCTCCAACCCGCTGGACGGCGACCGCATCCCCGGCACCGTCGGCTTCCCGCTGCCGGAGGTCTCCGTGCGCGTCGTCGACCCGGAGACCGGCGCCAGCCTCGGCACCGACGAGATCGGCATCATCGAGGTGGCCGGGCCGAACGTCTTCTCCGGCTACTGGCGGATGCCCGAGAAGACGAAGCAGGAAATCAAGCCGGACGGCTTCTTCATCACCGGCGACGTCGGCAAGGTGGACGGGCGCGGCTATGTGCACATCGTCGGGCGGGCCAAGGACCTCATCATCTCCGGCGGCTTCAACGTCTATCCGAAGGAGGTCGAGACGGTCATCGACGGCATCGACGGCGTGGTCGAATCGGCGGTGGTCGGCGTACCGCACCCCGACTTCGGCGAGGCGGTGACCGCCGTCGTGCTGCGCAAACCAGGCGCCACCATTCCGGACGAGGCGGCGGTGATCGCCGTCTGCAAGGAGCAGCTCGCCAACTTCAAGGTGCCCAAGCGCGTCTTCTTCATGGACGAGCTGCCGCGCAACGCGATGGGCAAGGTGCAGAAGAACCTGCTGCGCGACGCCCACAAGGACCTGTTCACCGCGGCAAAGGCGCGCTGAGGCGCGCCCGTCTTCCCCTCTCCGGTCAAATCCGTATAAGGTTCAGCGCTTTTTCCACCCGGCGGATTGTGGACAGGCCAACGGCGACTCGATACGCTGCCGTATGGTCTCCGGAGTGTTACCGATGGAAGCGAAGACGCTGAACCGTGAATCCTGGTTGTCCGCCGCCTTTTCCGCCCTGGCGGAAGGCGGCGTCGAGCAGGTGCGGGTCGAGCTTCTGGCCAAGCGGCTGAAGGTGACCAAGGGCAGCTTCTACTGGCACTTCCGCGACCGGATGGAGCTGGTGGAGGCGATGCTGGAGGGCTGGAAGACCGGCCGCATCGAGGCGATCAAGGCGCAGACCCGGCTGGACGGCCGCACGCCCGCCGAGGGGCTGCGCTACGTGCTGTCGCTGTACGGCGGCAGCAGCAACCCGCGCGGCATCGCCATCGAACTGGCGATGCGCGACTGGGCGCGCCGCGATCCCCGCGCGTCCGAGATCGTGGCCGAGGTCGACCGCGAGCGCCTGCGCTGCGTGTCGGACCTGTTCGCCGGCCTGGGGCTGGACCCCGACGACGCCTTCGCGCGGGCGTACCTGTTCTACTCGTTCATCTTCGGGGAAGGGCTGCTGGCGCGCTCCGCGGCGCCGGACCGCTTTGAGAAGGCGCGGGATATTTGCGGGAAGGTGCTGGTGCCGGAGGAAGTGTAGTGTGCGTTGCCCCCACCCTTCCCACGGCTTCGCCGCGGGCCCCTTCCCTCCCCCGCTATCGCAGGAGAGGGAGATTAGTTCCCTCCACCGCCCAGCGGGGGAGGGTTAGGGAGGGGGCAAGCGTCGCCCCATCCGCAAATTACGTCCCCGTCCCGCGCACCGGCGCGAAGGGCAGGCCCGCCTGATCCAGCGCACGGTCGATCACCTCGTCCGACGCGCCGTCGAACAGTTGCAGCAGCAGCTCATCCACCGCCCACTCGTTCGTCGGGGTCAGGGCGGCGAACAGATCGGCCATGACCTCCGCCTGGAAATCGTTGCGGCGGTTGTCGCTGCCCTCGTAGCCCATGCGCTTGGCCGTGGCGATCGCCACCTGGAAGGGCGGCACCAGGACCGGCGCGACCGACGCCTTTTTCAGCACCGCCCGCAGCCCCAGCGCCCCGTCGTCCCAGGCCAGCTTGCGGGCGTTCTCCGCCGGAATGCCGGCCTTCGCCCCCAGCCCCGCCGCGAACAGCGCCACGTCGCCCGCGCACAGCACGCGGAACAGCAGCGCCGCGGTGAAGCGCCCGTTGGCGTGCAGCCAGCGGGCCACCGCCTCCACATCCTCCGTGCCGCGGAGCGCCGGACGCAGCAGCCGCAGCGTCGCCGACTCGCGCCCGCGGTTGGCCAGCCGGTCCACCAGATCCTTGGACAGGCCATGGCTGTGGGCCAGCGTGGCGCGCACCGCGTCGGAGACGAAGGCGACCAGCCGCTCCACCACGGCCAGCGGCAGGCCGGGACGGGTCGCCGCCGCCTCGCTGACCATGCGCACCCGGCCGAACCGGTCCAAGGCCCGGTGCAGCGCCGGTTCCGCCAGCTCCGCGCCGGGGTTGCGCAGCAGCGCGGTCACCACCGCGACGTTGCCGGTCTCGACGACCGCCCCGGCCACCCGCGCCGACACGGTGTGGCGGTTGGCGACGGCCATGTGCTTGCCGGCGTCGGGGTCGGCCAGCACGTCGAGCAGCAGCTCGTCGCTGAGGCTCCCGGCGTCGCGCAGGATCGGAAAGGCCACGCGGGCCACGTCCTTCACCAGCCGCTCGGCCAGTTCCGCGGTCAGCATGGCGTTGTTGCGGATCTGCCAGGCCACGGCCTCGCGCACCGCCACCTGGGCGTCAGCGGCGAAGCAGTGCATGACCTCCAGCGCCAGCGACCGTTCGGCGTCGGTCAGCCCGCCTTTCTCCAGATCGCCGGCCAGCTTCTGCATCGTGTCGATGCGGGCCTCCGCCGATGAGGATTCGAGCAGGCGCTCGACGTCGCGGATGGAGAGGGATGAGTCGGTCATGTGCGGATGCCTGCGGATGGAAGATGCGTAAGGCGGTTCAGTCGAGTTCCTCAATCGAGTCCCTCAATCAAGCCCCTGCCCGGCGTAACGGACCATGTCGCCCCAGATGCGGTCGAGCCGGCGCAGGGTGCGGTAGGCGGCCTTGAGATCGGCCGCCTCCGCCTCGTTGCGGACCAGCGCGCCGGCCTGCACCTGCTCCAGCTTGAACAGCTCGTCGCGCAGCGTCCGTCCCTTGTCGGTCAGGCGCAGGCGGGCCGTGCGGCGGTCGCGCTGGCTGGCGCCACGGTCGATGTAGCCGGCTTCCACCAGGATCTTCAGGCTGTAGGAGGCGTTGGACCCCAGGTAATAGCCGCGCTCCATCAGGTCGCGGACCGACGGCTCGTCGTCGCCGATCAGCATGACCATCAGCGCCTGGACCGGGCCGATGTCGTCGATCCCCTGCCGCAGCAGGCCGGCCCGCACGACGTCGAGGAACCGGCGGTGCATCCGCTCGATCAGCCGGGCGAGCCCGTGATACTCGGCCAGTTCCGCCGCATCGATGGCATCCGGCTTGGCTTCGGCCGGCTTGGCTTCGGCGCCCGCCCGGCGCTGCGTGCTCATCCCTCGTTTCTCCGTCACTCGGCGGCCTGCGCCACGGCCGGGCCGCGGTAGCCGCCCGGATGGCGGCGGCGCCATTCCCACGCGCTGCCGATGATGCTGTCCAGATCGGGGAAGCGCGGGGTCCAGCCCAGCTCGCCCCGGATGCGCTCCGACGAGGCGATCAGCACCGCCGGATCGCCGGCGCGGCGCGGCCCGACCTTCACCGGGACCGTCAGGCCGGTGACCCGCTCCGTCGCCTCGATCACCTCGCGGACGCTGTAGCCCTTGCCGTTGCCCAGGTTGAAGCGGACGCTGCGCGTCTCCAGCGCCGGCAGCACCCGCAGATGCGCGTCGGCGAGGTCGCAGACATGGATGTAGTCGCGCACGCAGGTGCCGTCGGCCGTCGGGTAGTCGTCGCCGAAGATCTCGATGTGCGAGCGCCGGCCGCTGGCCGCGTCGAGCACCAGCGGGATCAGGTGGGTTTCCGGGGCGTGGTCCTCGCCGAGATTTCCGTTCGGGTGCGCGCCGGCGGCGTTGAAGTAGCGCAGGCAGGCGGAGCGCAGGCCGTGGCAGCGGTCCGCCCAGTGCAGCGCGCGCTCGATGAAGAATTTGGATTCGCCGTAGGGGCTGCCGGGGTCGATGGTGGTCTCCTCATCGATCGGCAGGCGCTCCGGCGTGCCGAACAGGTTGGCGGTGGAGGAGAAGACCATCTTGCGCACGCCCGCCGTCGTCGCCGCGCGGATCAGGTTCAGCGAGTTGACGGTGTTGCCGTGCAGATAGAGATGCGGGTCGCGCATCGATTCACCGACCAGCGACAGGGCGGCGAAATGGAACACCGCGTCGAATCGCCATTCGGCGAAGACGCGGGTCAGCGCGTCCGTGTCGGCGAGATCGGCCTCCACGAAGGCGGCGTCGGACGGCACGGCGGCGCGGTGGCCCTGGCGCAGGTTGTCGAGCACGACGACCCGGAAGCCGCGGTCGAGCAGTTCGGCCACGCAGTGACTGCCGACATAGCCGGCACCGCCGGTCACGAGTACGGTCTGGGGCGTGTTCATCGTAAATATTCCTTGGATTTGAGAAATATTCGTCAGTCCAGGCACCCGCCGGCATCAAAGGATCGTACATCCCCCGGTGGCAAGTGCAAGAGTTCCGCGATGCACCATGCCGCCAATTCAGACGGAAGGCCAGTTGACGAAAAAGAGACATGACCGCCGGGAAATGCTCGGCGCGTCATCGGAAAAATGTTTTGGAACAACATTTTACAGCGCTGCAAATACCTCTTTCGATGAGCGCCGGACGGGGTATGGGCTCAAACTTGTCACACGCCGCAGCGCAGCGTCGGACGTAAGCGGAAATGGCGCGCGGCAGGCTCCCCGCAATGGGCGGCCTTTGTCCGGACTTCGTCTCAAAAGGAGTTCATGCGACGCGGCCGCATCTCAACATTTCATTAACCATGAAACCCTTTGCATGACCGGCTTCATGGCCCGCCCCGGAACCAGAGAACGCGGGACTCCGGAACGCGGGACGCAAGAAAAGGAATCGGCATGAGCGGTATGGATCGGACCCTGCTGACCCAAGCCTACCGGAAGATCGGACGCGGCCTGCTGCTGGCCGGCGCCCTCACCTTCTTCGTCAACATCCTGATGCTGGTGGTGCCGCTCTACACGATGCAGGTCTACGACCGCGTGATGAGCAGCCGCAGCCTGGAGACGTTGACCATGCTCGCGGTGATCTCCGTGGGCGGGCTGGTGCTGTACGGCGTGCTGGACTTCATCCGGGCGCGCGCCTTCCTGGTCTGCGGGGCGGTGATCGCGCACCGCTTCAACGTGCCGGCGTTGCAGGCGGCCATCGTGGACGCGCTGGGCGGCGGGACGCGCAACGCCGGCCAGACGATGCGCGACCTGAACGACCTGCGCAACTTCATGACCAGCAACGCCGTGGTGGTGCCGCTGGACCTGCTGTGGACGCCGATCTTCCTGGTCATCCTGTTCATCCTGCACCCGATCTACGGCTGGATCGCGGTGGGGTCGGCGCTGCTGCTGCTGACCATGAACGCGCTGACCGACGCGCTGACCCGCCGCCCCATCGCCGAGGCGAACGAGGCGTCGGCCAAGGTCTTCGCCGACGTCGCCAGCACCGTCCGCCACGCCGAGGCCATCGAGGCCATGGGCATGCTGCCGCCGCTGGCCCGGCGCTGGCAGATGGCGCAGATCGGCTCCGCCTCGCTGATCGACCGGGGCGTCGTGCTGTCGCGCGGCATGGCCTCGGCCTCCCGCTCGCTGCGGCTGATCCTGCAGATCGCCACGATTTCCGCGGGCGCCGCGCTGGTCATCCGGAACGAGGCGTCGCCGGGCAGCATGATCGCCACCGGCATCATCATGGCCCGCCTGCTCCAGCCCTTTGAGCATCTGGTGGAGAACTGGCGGCAGTGGATCGTCGCCCAGACGGCCCACAAGCGCATCCGCGAGCTTCTGAACGGCGATGGCACGCGGCGCAGCACCATGCCGCTGCCCCGTCCCGACGGGCGCCTGACCGTGGACCGCGTCAGCCATGTGCCGAAGGGCCTGCAGCGCCCGGTGCTGCGCGGCGTCTCCTTCGCGCTGGAGCCGGGGGAGGTGTTGGGCATCATCGGCCCGTCGGGGGCCGGCAAATCGACGCTCTCCCGCCTGCTCGTCGGCATTTGGGAGCCCACCGCCGGGGGCATCTATCTGGACGGCACCAGCACCTTCCTGTGGGAGCGCGAGAGCTTCGGCCGGTATGTCGGCTACGTCCCGCAGTCGGTGGCGCTGCTCGACGGCACCATCGGCGAGAACATCTCCCGCATGGCCCAGGCCGACCCGGCGGAGATCGTGCGCGCCGCCCGGCTGGCCGGCGTCCACGACATGATCGGGCGCCTGCCCTTCGGCTACGACACGCCGGTCGGCGAGAACGCCTTCGCCCTGTCCGGCGGCCAGCGGCAGCGCATCGCGCTGGCCCGCGCGCTGTTCGGCAAGCCCCGCCTGATCGTTCTGGACGAGCCGAACTCCAACCTCGACCATGAGGGCGAGCAGGCGCTTCTGAACGCGATCAACCACGCGCGCCGCGACGGCGCCACCATCGTGATGGTCGCCCACCGCCCCTCCATCGTGTCCGTCGCCGACAAGCTGCTCGTCCTCAAGGACGGCATGGTCGAGCATTTCGGCGAACGCACCGACGTGCTGAAGATGGTCCAGCCCGGCGGCGCCGTGAAGGTGGCCCGGCTGGTCCGGACGGGAGAGTCCGCATGACCGACACGACGATCACCCAATCCCCGACCCCGCCATCCCCGCTCACCGCCGCCTGGGCGCCGGTCATCGACGTGACGCCGCACGAACCGACGTTGCGCGGCACGGCGCTGGCGGGGGCGCTGGCCGTCGCCATCGGCTTCGGCGGTTTCTTCGGCTGGGCCTTCACCGCCAGCCTGGACAGCGCGGCCATCGCGCCCGGCACCATCATGGTGGAAAGCCATCGCAAGACCGTTTCCCACCTGGAGGGCGGCATCCTCAGCGAGCTGCTGGTCAAGGACGGCGACATGGTGACGGCCGGGCAGGTCCTGCTGCGCCTCGACACCACGCAGAGCGGCGCGGTGGTCGCCCAGCTTCACGGGCAGTACTGGACCTCGCTGGCCCGGCTGGCCCGGCTGCGCGCCGAACAGACCGACGCGAAGGCCCCGGTCTACGCCGACGAGCTGGTCGCCGCCGCCAAGACCAGCTCCGTCGCCGCCGAGGCGCTGGCCGCCGAACAGCGCCTGTTCGAATCGCGGCGCGACGCCTATCAGGGGCAGATCTCCATCCAGCGCAAGCGCATCGGCCAGCTCCGCGACGAGCTGGTGGCGCTGGAGTCGCAGCGCGTCGCCGCCAACGACCGGCTGCGCTACACCCAGGACGAGCTGCGGATCGTCGAGACGCTGCTCGCCAAGGGCTACGAGCGCAAGCCGCGCATGCTGGAGCTGCAGCGCAACGTCGCCGACACCAGGGGTCGGCTGGGCGAGATCCAGGCCGACAAGTCGAAGGCCGAGCAGGGCATCGCCGCGGCGGAGCTGGAGATCATCAACCTCGGCAACACCCGCCGGTCGGAGGTCGGAAACGAGCTTCAGACCATCCAGGCCACCGTTTCCGACCTGTCGGAACGGCTGCGCAGCGCCGGCGACGTGCTGAAGCGCCAGGAACTCGTCGCTCCCCAGGCGGGCCGGGTCACCAACCTGCGCTTCTACACGCCAGGGGGCGTCATCCCGGCGGGCCAGGGCATCCTCGACATCGTTCCGCAGGACGACGGACTGATCGTCGAGGCCCGCGTCTCCCCCGCCGACGTGCAGAACATCGACGTCGGCGGCAGCTCCATGGTGCGGCTGGTCGGCTACCGCCAGCGGCTGGTTCCGCCGGTGCAGGGGAAGGTGCTGACCCTTTCCGCCGACCAGCTGGAGGACGAGCGCACCGGGCAGGCCTATTTCCTGGCCCGGATCAGCCTCGACGCCGCGGCGCTGAAGGCGCTGCCGAACGTGGACCTGCATCCCGGCATGCCGACCGAGGTGATGATCCACGGGCACACCCGCAAGGCCATCGAGTATTTCCTGACGCCGCTGACCGACGGCATGAACCGCGCCTTCCGCGAGAACTGACCGCGGCGCCGCCGCACCGGATCATTTCGCGCGCTCCCCCGTTGCCCAGCAGGCAAGAAAAGGCCAGCAGGCAAGAATGGGAGCGCGCGAGCATGACCACACAGTGGGACCGGAACACCCTGAAGCGCGTCGCCGAGGCCATCGGCGACGTCCATCTCTACGACAAGCACCACACCGGCGAGTTCATCGCCATGCGCCTGCGCGATTCGCTGGCCGACAGCCCCGGCTATGACCGGGCGGCGGTGGACGACAAGCTGATGCAGTTGGCGCGGGTCGCGTTGGACGCCGCGGAGGCCGGCAAGGCCTGATCCGGATCAGACGCAAGACAAAAAATTTTGCCCCTTCCGGGGTGTTCCCGACAGCCGTCCGGCGGCGTTCGGCCCGACATCGGCGGGCCGCCGGAGCGGCCTGGACATCGGCCAATGCCTGCCCGGAACGTCCGGAAGACGGCGCTCCGGACGCCGCGCGCCTCCGGACGGCTCCCACCGCACAGCCACCGCTTTCAAATTCCGGCTTTTAAAATTCCCGTCCTTCTCCCTCGGCTTTTTAAAAAGCCGGGGTTTTTAATGCGCCGCAGCATTGCCGGACACCCCCGAAGGGCAATGAACAACGGCATAATCCTAAGCCTAATGCATAGGACTTGCGGGCCATTTCAAGGCATTTCGTCGAATTTCGACAAAAACGCCTTCCCGATATCTTTGAAAGTATTATGGGCGAACAATTTTGCATCTTCGTCTAATCATGAGTCTTTGTCTTACAGCGGAGCCGTAAAACCGCCAATTCGGCGCCGTGTCCAAAATTAGATGTTTAGATTTTCGAAGGGATTTGAAGCCAAGGTGACAGGAATGACGTAATGAACGTTGATGATTATTGTGTTTTGACTCTTTGAACTCAAGATTTGCCTGGGTTTGACCTTATGTTTGTCACAGCCTCCCCGAACGGTATTTGGGTAAAGGCTAAGGGGTACCTCGCCATTTCGGGGTAGGAAATCCCCCACCCCACCGAATCCAATCGTTAAGGAGTATGATTCATGGCCACCCTTCCTGGCGGCAACTATGACGACATCATCACCGGCACCAACGGCAACGACTTCATCGACGGCGGCAACGGTGACGACATCCTGATGGGTGGCAACGGCGCCGACACGATCCTGGGCGGCGACGGGCGCGACGCCCTGTTCGGCGGGAACGGCGACGACCTGCTGAGCGGCGGCAGCGGGGCCGACGTTCTGGACGGCGGCAACGGCAACGACACGCTGGATGGCGGGGACGGCGACGATTACCTGTCCGGCGGCAACGGCGACGACGTGCTGATCGGCGGCCGCGGCAACGACATCCTCGACGGCGGCAACGGCGACGACGTCCTGAACGGCGGCGACGGCGCCGACATTCTGCGGGGCGGCAACGGCGACGACGTCCTGATGGGCGGCGGCCACAACGATTACCTGGACGGTGGCGCCGGCAACGACATCCTGATGGGCGGCACCGGCGACGACATCCTTAAGGGCGGCGAGGGCGACGACTTCCTGTCCGGCGGTGACGGCAACGACATCCTGGACGGCGGGGCGGGCAACGACATCCTCGTCGGCGGCGGCGGCAACGACATCTTCGTCTTCTCCGGCGGCGGTGGCCAGGACGTGGTTCTCGACTTCCGCGCCGGCGAGGACATCCTCCAGATCGAGCGCAACATCAACGGTCTCGAGATCAACGACGCCTCCGATCTGGCGGCCCGCGTCACCGACATGGGCGGCAACGCCGTCATCGATCTCGGCAACGGCGACAGCATCATGCTGAAGGGCGTTTCGGCCGACGAAGTTCACAACAATCCGAACGACTTCTTCGTCATTCACTAAGCCGTAACCCACCCAGGGACCGGACCGGCGGCGTGCTGAATCCACGCCGCCGATGGGTCCGGCTAAGGAACGCATGACCGTACTCGCCGTCCTGCCGGCCTCCGCCTCCATCGCGTCCGCCCAGCTCCATGCGCTCGGCGACGACTTCGTGCTCGCCTCGTGGGAGAGCGACGGACCGGAGCCCTCCGGCCGGGTCGTTCCGACCCTCGACGGTGAGGAGGTCCGGCCCCCCTACACCACCTTGTCCGTGCGGACGAGCTGGGGTGGGCAGCGGGTGCTGTCGATCCTGCGGGCGCCCCGGATCTCCGGTGCGCCCGTCCGTTTCGTGGCCCAGGGCCGCGTCGTCGCGGAGGTCCTGGCCGAACCGCAGGTCCCCGATCCCGATCCCGCCTTCCTGCTCGGCAGTCTCGACGCGCCGTCGCGGCTGCGCGTGGTCCGTTTCCTGTTCGATTTCGCGCGCTCCACCCCGGCGCTGCGCAGCGACGCCGGTTTCGCGACGGTCTGCCGCCGCATGGTGCTGGAACTGTCGCCCACCCCCTCCCCGCTCGTCGCCCGCGCCCTGGCGACCGGCGATCTTCTGCTCTGCGGCGGATCGCTGTCGTCGGGTTTCGGCGAGGTGACGGGGGCGGTGATCATCACGCCGGGCGCCGTCGGCCCCTCCCCCTTCGATGTCTGCATCGGGTCCGCGCTGGACCGGCGCGGGCGCGCGGCCATGTCGCTGCTGGTGGACAAGGCGCTGTGCGCGCCGGGCAACCTGCTGGTGGTGCTGGGCCGCAACGGGCTGGCCTGCCGCGCCTTCTCGGCCGTGGCACCCAACCTGCCGAGCCTGACCGAACGCCTGTCCACCCGCCGCGACACGCCGCTGGAGCTGCGCCAGTACATTCTGAACGCGCTCGCCCAGCGCGGGCGGTCGGACGCCACGGCGGCGGCGGCGGTGCGCGAGCTCCAGGTGCTCGCCCCGCTGCCCAAGCGGCAGGTGGCCGACGCCAAGCGTTCCATCGGCGCCGCCCTCGATCTCGCCGTGCCGACCGGCGACGGCGGGCTGTTCCTGGCCGGCTGGGTGCACGACCCGCACGGCCTGTCCGGCGGCCTCACCGTGCACACGCCCTTCGGCGGCGAGCGGCGGCTGGAGATGCTGGAGCACCGCTTCCCGCGCGACGACGTGGCGAAGCTGTTCGGCACCGCCCCGTCCACCGACCGCAGCGGTTTCGTCGCCTATCTGCCCGGCGCGCCCGAGCCCGCCGCGGCGCTTCAGGTCCATGCGGAGCTTCGCCTCGGCTCCGGCGGGTCGATCCGTCTGGTGCCGCCGCTGCGCCCGCTGTCGCCCGCCGACGCCCGCGCCGCGGTGCTCGGCAGCCTGCCGCCGCAGCACGCGACGCCGCTGGTTTTGGAAACCGTGATCGCCCCGGCCGTCGCCCCGCTCCACGCCGCCCACATGGCCAGCCGCGGCGAGCCGGAAACCGTCGGTTTCGGGCGCGGTCCGGAGACGCCCGCCGTCTCCGTCATCATCCCGCTCTACAAGGCGCTGGAGTTCCTGCGCTTCCAGCTCTCCAGCTTCGCCACCGATCCCGGCATGGCCGGCGTGGAGCTGGTCTTCGTGCTCGACAGCCCGGAGCAGCGCGACGAGCTGGTGCACATGCTGCACGGCTTCCACGCGCTCTACGGCCTGCCGATGCGGGTGCTGGTGCAGCCGGCCAATTACGGCTACTCGGCGGCCAACAACGCCGGCGTCGCGGCCTCCAGCGGGCGGACGCTGCTGTTCCTGAACTCCGACGTGATCCCCGACCAGCCGGGCTGGCTGCCCGTCCTGCTCGCCGCGCTGGAGCGTGCGCCGGGGACCGGAGCGGTCGGGCCGAAGCTGCTGTTCGACGACGACAGCCTGCAGCACGCCGGACTCTACTTCGACCGCGACGTCCGCGGGCGCTGGTACAACCATCACTTCTTCAAGGGCCTGCCGCGCGACTTCCTGCCCGCCCGGCGGGAGCGCAGCGTGCCCGGCGTGACCGGCGCCTGCCTGATGATGACCCGCGAGACCTTCGACGCCGTGGGCGGCTTCTGCGAGGACTACGTCATCGGCGACTACGAGGACTCCGACCTCTGCCTGCGCATCCGCAAGGCGGGGCTGGACATCCGCTACGTTCCGTCGGTCGAGCTGTACCATCTGGAGCGCCGCTCGATCAGCCGGCACCAGGGCTACACCCGCGGCGTCGCGTCCGAATACAACGGCTGGCTCCACGCCCGCCGCTGGGCCGCGATGATGGAGGAGCTGGCCGCCCGCGACTGGAACGAGCCGCCACCGCCGCCCGCGCTGGAGGACAGCCTGATGCGCCCCCTGTCGGCGGGCGCCCCCACGGACACCGCCCTTCCCGTTGCCGTTCCGGGCAAGTCCCGCCTGTTCGGGCGCGCGAACCGGAACCGGAGCTGACCTGATGAACGAGATCCTCACCGGGCGCCGCCTCGCCGTCCTGCGCCGCAACACCGACCCGCGGCTGGAGTGGCTGTGCGCGCAGATCGCCCGCAACCGCTTCCTGCCTGTGCCGCCGCCGGACCGCGTGTTCATCGGAGACGGCGACTTCCGGGCCATCGGGGCGGAGTTCCTGCGCCACTTCGTGCGCGTCGGCGGGCTGAAGCCGAAGCACCGCGTGCTGGAGATCGGCTGCGGCATCGGGCGCATGGCCGTGCCGCTGACCCAGTATCTCGACTCCAGCTACGACGGCGTGGACATCGTCGAGGACGGCATCCGCTGGTGCGCCGAGACGATCACCCCGGCCTATCCGGAGTTCCGCTTCCGGACGCTCGACGTGGCGAACGCGCTCTACAACCCCGGCGGGGCGGAGGACGCGGCGCAGACCCGCCTGCCCTTCCCGGACGGCGGGCACGACTTCGTGATCCTGACCTCGGTCATCACCCATCTGCGGACGGCGGAGACGGTGCGCTACGCGGCGGAGATCGCCCGCGTGCTGACGCCGGGCGGGCGCTGCTTCCTCAGCCTGTTCCTGGTCGACGCCCGTGCGCGGGACGGCATCGCCAAGAAGACCGCCCGGCCGGCCTTCATCGAGGCCGCCGGGCCGGAGTTCATCGCCGACGAGGCGAACCCGAACGCCGCCGTCGCCTACAGCGAATCCTTCCTGCTGGACACCTTCGCGGAGCAGGGGCTGCGCCCGGCGCGCCCGGTCCTGCGCGGCCACTGGAGCGGGCAGCGCAACGCCGAGAACTTCCAGGATCTCCTGGTTCTGGAAAAGGAGGGCGCGCGATGAGCCTCCCCCGCGTCCTCGTCGTCGCCCACAACCACCCCAGCCTGCACCCCGGCGGCACGGAGATCTTCGCGCACGAGCTGTTCGGCAGCCTGAAGGCCAAGGGGGCGGAGGCCCTGTTCCTCGCCTGCACCAACGGCGTCCACCGCGACCGCAAGCCCGGCACCAACCTCCAGACGCTGGGCCGCAGCGCCGACGAGGTGGTGCTGTGGGCCGGGCATTTCGATCACTTCTTCCAGAGCCAGATCGACCTGCACGGCATCGTGCCCGACCTGTCGAACCTGCTGCGCGCCTTCCAGCCGGACATCGTGCACATCCACCACACGCTGCTGCTGGGCGTGGAGATGCTGTTCCTGATCCGCCGCGTCTGCCCGCGGGCGCGCATCGTCTACACGCTGCACGACTACTACCCGATCTGCGCCAACGATGGACAGATGGTGACGACGGGGAGCCACGCACTGTGCCGCATGGCCTCGCCCGACGCCTGCCACCGCTGCTTCCCCGACCGGCCCGCCGACCAGTTCGTGCTGCGCGACAAGCACATCAAGGCGATGTTTGGGCTGGTCGACCATTTCCTGGCGCCCAGCGCCTTCCTGCGCGACCGCTACATCGCCTGGGGCATCGACCCGGACAGCATCTCCGTCATGGAGAACGGGCGCCCGGCGGTCCGCCCGGCGCCGCACCGGCCGCTGCCCGCGGGCGCGCCGCGCAACGCCTTCGCCTATTTCGGCAACCTGAACCCCTTCAAGGGGATCACCGTCGCGCTGGACGCCGCCGCCCGGCTGGAGAAGCAGGGGCAGGACCTGACGCTGGCCGTCCATGGCGGCGCGCCGTTCCAGACCGACGCCTTCAAGGACAAGGTCGAGCAGGGCTTCAAGGGCGCCCGCGGCACCGCCGTCCGCCACGGCCCCTACCGGCGCGAGGAGATGCCCGAGCTGATGGCCGCCGCCGATTGGGTGGTGATGCCGTCGATCTGGTGGGAGAACGCCCCGCTGGTCATCCGCGAAGCCTTCCAGCACCGCCGCCCGGTCATCTGCAGCGGCATCGGCGGCATGGCGGAATCGGTGACCGACGGGGTGGACGGCCTGCATTTCCGGGCGGGGGACGCCGCGGATCTGGCGCGCGTGATGACGCGCGCGATGACCGAGCCGGGCCTGTGGGACCGGCTCGTCTCCAACATGCCGGCGGTCCCGACGACCGAGGAGTCCGCCGAAAAACACGTCATTCTCTATGACGACATAATGAACGGTCCGGGGGGATCGCACGGGCAAACACATGGGCAGGGCTCGATTGCGGGGAGCATCGCGGGATGAAGGAACCGATCACCAAGGCCGACATCACGGCGGCCATTCTTCTTGACGACGACACGCTCGTCCTGTTCGGCGCCATCGACCGGGCGCTGCCCGCGCAGGGCGCCGTGCATCTCGACGGGTCGGTGGAGGGCCGCTACGCCGGACGCTCCTGGGCCGACGCCGAGGGCGAGCGCTGGTTCCTCGGCGGCATCCGCGTGCCGGGGCTGGCCCAGATGCGCCCGTCGCGCGTCGAACTGGCGGACGAGAAAGGGGAACGCCTCGTCCTGCCGCGCCTGTCCAACGTCCGCACCAACCCGTCGCACCTCGTCTCGGCGCTGAAGGGCTTCCAGCCGGGCGCTCTGGCCCTGGCGCTGGATTTCGCGATCCAGCTCGCCGCCTCATCGGAAGGCGAATCCGACCGCATCGGGCGCCTGCTCTCGGGCCTCGCCCAGGAGGTGTCGCAGCCGGACGGCTTCGCCGAGGTGTTCGGGCGCTTCCGCGACGGCAGCCTGATGCTCCAGGGCTGGGCGCGCAGCTTCCGCAACGGCGCCCAGAAGATCCTGATCGAGGCGGAGGAGACCGCCGCCTACCGCGCCACCGCCGGGTCCTTCGCCCGTCCGGACCTGCCGCCGGAAGCGTCGGGGGTGATGGCGGTGCTGACGGACGAGACCCCGCTCCCCACCGCCATCCGCCGCATCCACTACCGCGCCGCCGAGGGCTGGCGCCATCTGGAGATCTTCGAGCACCGCACCATCCTGCCCGACGGCGTCGCTTCCGCCCATGTGCGCGACATGCTGGGCAACATCCAGGACGCCGAGACGCGCCAGCGGATGACGCGCATCGCCGCGTCGCGCTACGACGGGGCGGAAACGGTGTCGCGGCTCGACATCCCGGTGCGCACCGGGCTGGACATGGCGCTGCGCGTGCCGGGGGCCGGGCTGTTCGTCGCCGGCTGGCTGCTCGACCCGACGCGACAGGTCCGCGCCGTCACGCTGAAGGGACCGGGCGTCGCCGTCCGGCTGGACGAGGGCTGGTCGCGGCTGGCCCGCCGCGACGTGACGGAGGCCTTCCAGCATGACGGCCTGTTCGCCGGGCGCCTGATCCCCGGCCAGGACCAGCACGGCTTCACCGCCTTCGCGGCCGAGCCGTCGGGCCTGCCCCAGGGCGCCGAGTTCCATCTGGAGCTGGAACTGGCCGACGACCGCTTCGCCTTCCTGCCGCTGAGCTGCCTGCCCCCGGCGCCGGAGGCGCTGCGCCGCATGCTGTCGCTGGTCAATCTGGACAGCCCGTCCATCGACACACTGATCGCCCGCCATGTCGGCCCGATGCTGCGCACCGCCCGCGCCCGCTCCGGCACCGCGCCGTCGGCGGGCGTGCACCCGATGGGCCGCCCGGTGAAGGCGCCGCGCCTCTCGGTGATCCTGCCGGTGACCGACGGGCGCGAGGACGTGGACCTCAACATCGCCCGCCTCGCCATCGATCCGGACTTCGCCGAGACCGAGCTGCTGGTGGTCGCCGCCGCCGGCACGCACGAGCGGCTGGGCGGTGCCGTCCGTCAGGCCGCCGCCTTCTACCGCATGGCCGTCACCTTCGTCGCCGCCCCCGACGCCACCGACACGTTCGAGGCGATGGCCGCCGCCCTGCCCCACGCCCGCGGCGAGCGGGTGCTGACGCTCTCCCCCTCCGTCCTGCCGACCGAGAAGGGCTGGCTGTCGGCGCTGGAGCGGGTGTCGCGCAAGTCCGGCGGGCCGGTGATGGTCAGCCCGACCCTGCTCTACGAAGACCATTCGATCCGCTTCGCCGGCATCATGGCCGTGGAAGGTACTGACGGCACCAAGACCTTCGAGCGCCGCTTCGCCGGTTACCCGCGCGACTGGCTGAAGGAGCAGGACGCGGCGACGGTGGACGCCGCCGCCCCGGAATGCGCGCTGCTGCCCAAGGACGCGCTGGTCCGGGCGCTGGCGACGATGGGCTCCTACATGGGGTCCGACCACAAGGGGCTGGATCTCTGCCTGCGCCTGCGCGCGCTCGGCGGGGCCTGCGTCTGGCTGCCCCGCGTCACGCTGGTGGCGCTGGACGAGCAGCCGCGCGACGCGCACGCCGACCGCTGGCGGCGCGCCGGCGCCATGGTGGACCGCTGGAGCTTCGAGGACATCTGGTCCGCCCGCGCCGCCGCCTGAACCCAGCAGCCCTTTCGAGATCGGCCCGACCATGAGCAACAAGCGCGTCCTGATCATCAGCCACGGCCATCCCGCCTTCTCGCTGGGCGGTGCGGAGGTGGCCTCCTACAATCTGCACCAGGGGCTTCACGACCTGCCGGGCTGGGAGAGCCATTATCTGGCCCGCACCTCCCCGCCGGTCACCCCGCACGGCAGCTCCGCCCTGATGGCGCTGCGCCAGAAGGAGCGGGAGGTCCTCTACTACGCCAACGACTACGACCATTTCCGGCTGTCGAACCGCAACCTGCCGGGGCTGGAGAAGGACTTCGTCCGCTACGTCCGCGACCTCCAGCCGGACGTGGTGAACTTCCACCATTTCCTGGGTCTGGGCATCGAGACGATCCAGGCGATCCGGCAGGCCCTGCCCCGCGTGCCGATCGTGGTGACCTTCCACGAGTATCTGTCCATCTGCCACCACCACGGCCAGATGGTGAAGACCAGCCGCAACACGCTGTGCTACCGCGCCAGCCCGGCCGACTGCGCCGGCTGCTTCCCGCACATCGGCGAGGCGCAGTTCTTCAAGCGCGAGCTGTTCCTGAAGACCTTCCTGGAGCAGGCGGACTTCTACGTCAGCCCGTCGAACTTCCTGATCGACCGCTACGTCGACTGGGGCCTGCCCCGCGAGAAGTTCCGCATGATCGAGAACGGCCTGACCGTCGAGGGCATCGCCCCGCCCCGTCCGCTGGCCCGCGGCGGCAAGCGCAACCGCTTCGCCTTCTTCGGCCAGCTCACCGAGTTCAAGGGCGCCCATGTGCTGGTCGAGGCGATCGGCCGCGTCTCGGAAAAGGCGTGGGGCGAGGACGGCGCGCTGATGATCTTCGGCGGCAACCTGGAGCGCCAGCCCGAAGCCTACCAGAAGAAGTTCAACGAGGCGGTGGAGCGCGCCGGCGACCGCGTGCGCTTCTACGGCAGCTACCGCTCCGCCGAGCTGCCCGGCCTGATGAAGGACGTGGACTGGGTGGTGATGCCCTCCATCTGGTGGGAAAACTCGCCGGTGGTGATCCAGGAGGCCTTCCTGCACGGC
Organism: Azospirillum sp. TSH58; assembly: GCF_003119115.1. Lineage (NCBI taxonomy): Bacteria > Pseudomonadati > Pseudomonadota > Alphaproteobacteria > Rhodospirillales > Azospirillaceae > Azospirillum > Azospirillum sp. TSH58. Next base: position 64,431 of record NZ_CP022363.1, on the reverse strand, counting down.
CGCCCGATCATCTCCAGCAACATCGGCGGCATGGGCGAGAAGGTGACCCACGGCGTGGACGGCCTGCATTTCCGCAACGCCAGCGTCGAGGATCTGGTGGACCGCCTGACCGAGGCGCTGACCACGCCGGACCTCTGGGACCGGCTGCGCATGCGCATCCGCCGCCCCATCGACCGCGCGGAATGCGCCCGCCGCCACGCCGACGTGTTCGACGCGCTGATCGCCAACGCGGGCGGCGGCGCCGTGTCGATGCCCGAGCGGGCGGTGGCGCAGAAGCCGTGATGCGCCCCCCCCTTGCCCCCACCCTCCCGCTTCGCGGGTCCCTCCCTCCCCCGCTGCGCAGGGGAGGGCTTGAGGGGCATGCCGCGGAGTTCCCTCCCCTGCGCAGCGGGGGAGGGTTAGGGTGGGGGCTATACGCCCTCATCGCCTGCACCCTCCTCCTCGCCACCCCCTCGCACGCCGCGGACCTCCGCGTCACCGTCCCCACGGGTGCGGCACTGGAAACCGTCTACGACCACCGCACCCAGGCCTGCGAGGACTGGGACGTGCCGGACGCCCCGGCGCGCGCCTGGAAGGCGGCGGACGGCAGCGTCCGGCTGCTCGCCGCGCACACCCGCGCGCGCACCCTGAGCGGCCCGTCGATGAACGACCTGCACCACGCCTGCCGCATCGTCTTCCAGTCGGCCAAGCGCGACGATCCGGCGCGGTTCGACGACATGGGCTGGCTGACCTCGCCCTACACGCTGGACGGCACGACCGTCTACGGGCTGGTCCACAACGAGTATCACGGCCACAAGCGCCGCGACCTCTGCCCCACCGGCGACTACATGGCCTGCTGGTGGAACGCGCTGACCCTCACCGTCTCGCACGATGGCGGGCAGAGCTTCGGGCCGGCGCGCTACGTCGCCGGGGTGCCCTACCGCTTCCGCGGCGATCTCGGACGCCGCGCCGGGCTGTTCGCGCCGAGCAACATCGTCGAGCGCGACGGCTGGTACTACGCCATGGCCTTCGCCGAAGGCATCGCCGCGCAGAAGCGCGGCGTCTGCCTGATGCGCACCCGCGACCTCGCCGACCCGGCCTCCTGGCGGGCGTGGGACGGGCGGGACTTCACCGTCCGCTTCCGCGATCCCTACACCCAGGGCGAGGCCGATCCCGAGGCGTCGGTCTGCACGCCGCTGCCGCCCGACCGCCTGCCCTTCACCGTCACCAGCCTCGTCCGCCACACGCCGAGCGGCCTCTACGTCGCGGTGATGGCCGGGCGGCGGGCGGAGCGCAAAGGGGCGGAGCCGGTGTCCGGCGTGTGGGTGTCGACCTCCGCCGACCTGATCGGCTGGTCCGCCCCCCGCCTCGCCTGGGCGGCGCCGCTGCTCACCGACAAGGACTGCGGCGCGGACGAGACCTTCTATTACCCGGCCATTCTCGATCCGGACGCCAGAAGCCGGAATTTCGAGGACACGGATGGAAACGCCTGGCTCTACCTGACCCGGCTTGCCCAGAAGAAGTGCAAGCCGACCAGGGAACGCGATCTGGTCCGAATAATGATCCGGGTTGAGCCGTCCCAAGGCGGCTAAAATTCATCAAGATAAAACCCGAACCCCGCAACCTTCCACCACCCCGACCCCAGGAGAATTAAATTGGCTAACATCCTAGTCATGATTCCCTCCGGCGAAGTCTATGACCATGACTGCGTGCGGTGGTACAGCTACCAGAACATTCAGCGTAGCATCAATCATTACCACAACATCGGCGACGCCTTCGTCTACGACTCCTCGCTGAAGCTGCTGACCTTCGACCGTCTCGACGTCGTCGAGATCCGCGAGTTCAAGCAGGAGGTGGTGGACAAGGCCAACGCCGAATACGATTACGTGTTCCTGCGCGGGTCGAACTACATCCACGACCACATGACCTGGCCGGAGGGCACCGAGCAGGTGCTGTCCAAGCTGCGCATCCCGGTCATCGCCTTCGGCGTCGGCGCCCAGGCCCCGGCCACCGGCAAGCTGAAGCTGTCGGACGAGAGCAAGCGCATCTGGCAGATGTTCGCCGACAAGTCGACGACGCTGGGCGTGCGCGGCACCTACACCGCCGAAGTGCTGTGGGACCTCGGCATCAAGAACGTCCGCATCGTCGGCTGCCCGACCGCCTTCCGCAACCGCGATCCGGAGCTGCGCATCGACCTGCCGTCGCTGGACAGTGTGCGCAACGTCGGCATCACCATGCGCCGTGAGGTGTCCAGCCACTATTCGCCGGACGTGAAGACCTACCTCACCCGTCATCGCGACTTCGTCAAGGACATGAGCCGCCGCTTCGACACCGTCCTGATGATGCAGGGCGAGGTCGAGGAGAAGAAGCTGCTCTGGGGCACCGACGAGCAGAAGGCCGAGGCCTGGGACGAGCTGCACAACAACAACTGGCTGAAGAACTGGTACTTCGACGAGGAGCTGGACGAGCTGTACCGCTCGCGCCTGTGGTACTCGGACGTCGTCGCCGACTATGAGAACATCGTGCGCTCGAAGGACCTCGTGCTGGGCTACCGCCTGCACGGCAACCTGATGGCGCTGTCGAACGGCACGCCGTCGGTCTATTTCAGCTACGACAGCCGCACGGCGGAGTTCGCGGAGACCTTCGCGATCCCCTGCTACGACGTCTATTCCGACAAGCCCTTCGTCCTGGAAGAGTATTGGGACCAGAGCCTGTTCGAGAAGTTCAACCGCACCTTCTACCAGCGCTACCGCGACATGCGGGAGTTCCTGGACGAGAACTACATCCCGCACCGCATGCCCAGCCCGACCGCGCGCAAGTCGCCGCAGCGCAAGGCGGCCTGACGGCGGTTGCCGCAAAGAGGGGCGCCGGTTCCGGAGAATGTTTTCTCCGGGGCCGGCGCCCCGTTCCCGTTCCTTCTCCCGCTTACTCGCGAGTGCCCGCCATGCCCGACGTCGCCACGCCCGACACCGTTTCCTCCACCCCCGTCGCGGCGGAGCCTGCGGCGTCCGTCATCGAAGGCCGGGTGGACGCCGTCCAGGCCGGACGGATCTACGGCTGGGCCTGGGACCGCTCCTACCCCACCGACCGCCTGACGGTCGAGTTCCGCGCCGAGATGCCCGACGGGCGCAGCCTCGTTCTGGGGCGCGCGCTGGCCGACCGCCCGCGCGAGGATCTGGTGGGCGGCAATTTCGGCGACGGCCACCACGCCTTCGAAGCCGATCTCGCGATTCCGGCCGGGCTCGACCCGACGCGCGTCGTCGCCGTGGTCGTCGCCCCGAGCACCGGCACCATCGCCACCTTCGCCCAGCCGAGCCCCGAGGAGAAGCTGCTGGAGCGCACGCTCGCCCCGCATCTCGTGCGCATCGGCGCCGGGCTGGACGCCGCCCGCCGCGACCATCAGCAGATCGCCGCCGGCCAGCAGGGCATCGCCCGGCTGCTGCGCGAGACGCAGGAACGCATCGCCGCCGGCCAGGCCGGAGCCGGTGCCGCCGCGGCGCAGCAGGCCGCCCTGTCGGACGCGCTGCACGGCCTTCAGGAGCGGGTCGCCGGGCTGGAGGTCTTCCTCGTCCGCATGGACACGACGCTGCGCGGCTTCGACGACGCGCTGAAGGTGAAGTCGTCCAAGTCGCACGCCCCCACCATCATCGCCGCCCTGGCCTCGGCCGTGGGGGCCTTCGCCGCGACGGTGATCGGGTTGGCGATCTTCGGATAACGGCGGCCCGCCGCCACCTCGTCATTTCCAGGCGCTTCAGCCGCCGCCGAATCCGGCGGCGGCTTTTCCGTGCGCCGGCGGTGGACGCGCCGCCGTTCCGCGTGCCACCCTGAAGGAGTGGCCTTTACCGGGAGACATGCGACATGCCCGCAGACGGTCCTTCCACCCCTCCGTATCCCACGCTTGGCGGTGATCTGATCACGCCCAAGGATCTCCACGCGATCACCGAAGCGCAGGAGATGGCGCGACGGAAGGAGGCGCAGGAGCTTGAGAAGAAAAGGCAGGAGGAGCAGAGCGCGATCCACGACGCCTTCATGCACCAGCATGTCCGTCCCGATGCCAAGGAGCGCTTCACCCGCGCCGTGCGCGCGGCGGCGGAACGCGGGGAAACCGAGATCGAGATCGTGCGCTTTCCCAGCGGCTATTGCAGCGATGGCGGCCGGGCGATCAACAATTTCGAGCCCGACTGGCCGGACAGCCTCACCGGCTTCGCGCGGGAGGTCTACGACAACTACGACCGGTATCTGCGCCCGGCCGGCTACAAGCTGCGCGCCCAGATTCTGAGTTATCCCGGCGGCATGCCGGGCGACGTCGGCATTTTCCTGCACTGGTGAATCGGCGGCATCCGCACGCACCGACGCCCGGCCAGAGACTGGCCGGGCGCGGTCGTCGCCGAAAACGTGGAGAGAGAGCCCGTCCTTAGGCGGTCGGGCTGGCCTTGGAGGCCGAGGAGATGGTGTTGTTGACGACGTTCTGGCTGATGCTGTCGGCGATGGACACCGCAGAGCGGCCGTTGTTGTTGTTGAAGATGTTGTCGTGCACGTCGAGCGTGATCGACCCGGCGCCCTTCAGGTGTTCCATGATGCCGCCGTTGTTGTTGAAGATCTCGTTGCCGTAGATCTTGTAGGTGACGCTGGTGCCCTGGTTCTGGCCGACCGAGATGCCGACGTTGGCGTTGCCGTAGATCGTGTTGTCGTAGATCTCGGTGCTCGACTTGGCGAGGATGCCGGCGCCGCGCGGGTTGTCGTAGATCGTGTTGCCGTGGATCTTCAGCGTGCTGTTGGCCTGGCTGTGGTCGTGGTACAGCCCGTGCGACCGGCCGTCGCCGCCGCCGGCGCCGTTGTTGAAGATCGTGTTGTCGGCGATCTCGCCGCTCAGGATGCGGCCGTTCCAGCCCGAATACACACCGTCGGTCCGCCAGCCGTTGTCGCTGATGGTGTTGTTGGTGAAGTACTGGTCGGCGTTGTCGGCGGAGTAATGCACGATGCCGTAGGCGCCGTTGCCGTCGATGGTGGAGTGGTCGATCCGCAGCCCGTGCGAGGTGCCGCTGATGACGACGCCGGAGCCGTGGTTGTCGACGATCTGGGAGTTGGTGACCTTCACGTTGTCGGCGCCGCCGTTGAGCAGCAGGCCGGCATCGCCCGAGCCCTTCATGGTCAGGCTGTCGAAGGTGATGTTGTCCTTGTTGTTCAGGCTGACGGCGTAGCTGGAGCCGCTGGCCGCCTCGATCACCGGGTTGGCGCCGGTGCCGTAGGCGCCGTAGACGATCGGCTTGTCGGAGGTGCCGGAGGTGGAGGCCAGCAGGCTGTCGTGCCAGGTCTCGCCACGCTCGAACAGGACCAGCGAGCCGGGGGCGAAGTTGGTCGAGTTCACCTTGTCCAGCGACTTCCAGGCCTGGTTCGCATCATGGCCGGAGTTGCTGTCGCTGCCGTTGGTCGCATCGACGTAGTAGATCTGCGAGGCCGGGGTGGACGGGTAGTCCGACGTGCCGGAGGTCGGCGCCGTCGGGGCGGCCGGGGCCGCGGCGGCGGTCGTCGCGAAGAATTCCTTGGGAGCGGCGACGGCCAGCGTGCCGTTCCACCACATGTTGGCCTGGCCCGGGACGACGTCCTTCCCGTCGAGCGCGCCCTTGTCATAGGTGACGGAGGGGTCGGTCGGGGCGACCTTGTGGCCGTTGATGGTGATGGCGTTGACCGTCAGGTTGCGGTCCTGCCCATCGACGGCGCCGTCGTTGTCGTACTGGATCTGAACCTTGTGCGCCTGATCGGCGGTCACGTTGGCGTCGAACGAGAAATCCTTGGCGTCGCCGCCCGCGGTGCCTTCGCCGACCACGGCGCCGTCCACCAGCAGCTTGAAATGGGGCGACACACCGCCCGCGGCGGTGCCGGAGGCGTTCACGACGATCTTGGCGGTGGCAGCGGCAGCGGCCGTGGCTTCGGCCAGCGCCAGAGGCTGTGCGGTGGTCTGGAGTGCCTGGAGATGGAGAATTGAGTCCGACGTCGCGGCGCTGTCGGCGGTCACCGGGGTGATGCCTTCGACAACAGCCTGGAACGGATCGGCAGCAGAATCACCGACAAAACCAGTCGTGTCGGCGTGGTTCTGATGATCAAGCTCAATGGCCATATGTTCCATGGTCTTTCACTCTTTCCTTTTTACAGCGCCACGTTTGTGGCGGTGGGCGGGAATGTGCGCGGATCGCGCCGTCCCGCTTGCTGTGCGCTCAATCGTTTTCGACAGGACCGGAGCCTAGCCAGCCCCGTGTGGCCTTAAATGGTTCGATTTTAGGATAATTAGTTTTTGAAGTGCGCCAAATCCGTCACAGGAATTACCCTAACGAAAGAAGTAGTTCCTCGAATTTAAGCGCTAGCACGAAAGGGGTAATTCTTTCGGCAAATTCTTGAAATTGCAGCGAACTACAAGAATTTAGCCGCCGATTTCCAGCGGATTTCTGCGCCGCACCCAGTGATCGGGGCCGGTTGTCTTGTGACATTCCTGTTGAAGAAAGCTGGGATGCCACATACCATACGCCACACGGACAGTTTGCTGAACAAACAATCCGTCTCGCCAGACAATCCAAAAATGATGAGCCGTGCCGACGGAAGCCCGGCCACCCAAAAGGGAAGGAATGAGGCATGAAGGACGTACAGCGCCCGCGCTGCGCGCGGAAGACCCCTTTTGACTCCTTCGCTTTTAAAAACACCCGGAAAAGAAGGCTCGCAAGCGGAACGGCCCTGGCCGGCGCGCTCGGCCTCCTGCTGATCCCGAACGCGGCCCAGGCCGCCTGGGAACCGACCAAGTCGGTCGAATTCGTCGTCCCGGCGGGAACCGGTGGCGGCGCCGACCAGATGGCGCGGATGATCCAGGGCATCATTCAGAAGAACAACCTGATGGGCCAGCCCATCGTCGTCATCAACAAGTCGGGCGGCGCCGGTGCGGAAGGCTTCCTCGACGTCAAATCGTCGAACCGCAACCCGCACAAGATCATCATCACCCTGTCCAACCTGTTCACCACACCCCTGGCGACCGGCGTTCCCTTCTCCTGGAAGGACATGACCCCGGTGGCGATGCTGGCGCTCGACAACTTCGTTTTGTGGGTGAACAGCGAGGCCGCGCAGAAATCGCCCAAGGAATTCGTCGAGGCCGCCAAGGAGGGCGGCGCCAACCGCTTCAAGATGGGCGGCACCGGCTCCAAGCAGGAGGACCAGATCATCACCGCCGCCATCGAGCAGTCGGCGGGCGTCACCTTCACCTACGTTCCCTACAAGGGCGGCGGCGACGTGGCGGCCCAGCTCGTCGGCAACCACATCAACGCCAGCGTCAACAACCCGATCGAGGCGGTGTCGCAATGGCGGGCCGGCGCTCTGCGCCCCTTGTGCGTCTTCGACAAGGAGCGCATCCCGCTGAAGGAGCCGGTGGCCGACGGCAAGTCGTGGAACACCATCCCGACCTGCAAGGAATCCGGGCTGGACGTGGAATACACCATGCTGCGCGGCATCTTCATGGGGCCGGGCGTCACGCCGGACCAGATCGCCTATTACGTGGACCTCTTCAAGAAGGTCCGCGAGACGGAGGAATGGAAGGACTTCATGGCGAAGGGGGCCTTCAACGTCAGCTTCAAGACCGGCGACGACTTCAAGACCTGGCTGACCGCGGCGGAAACCCAGCACAAGACCCTGATGGACAAGGCGGGCTTCACCAAACAATAGCCCTCTCGTCTCAAGCGCGGCCCCCGGGGCATCGCGCCCCGGGCGCCCTCCCCCACCTTCCGGGTTCTTGTGGGAGTGAGCCATGGAGCATGGAACGCAGAACAGTGATCCGGTCGTCTCGAACCGGACCATGGAAATCGTCGTCGCCGGGCTGTTCGCCCTGGTCGCCATCGTGGTGATGGCCGACAGCGTCCGCGTCGGCAACGGCTGGGGGTCCGACGGGCCGAAGGCCGGCTACTTCCCCTTCTATGTCGGCCTGATCATGCTGGTCAGCAGTCTGGCCACGCTGGCCGTCAACCTCTGGCGCCACAGCGGCGAACGCACCGCCTTCGTCGAGAAACACCAACTCGCCCTGGTTCTCCAGGTGCTGGTCCCCAGCGTGGTCTTCGTGATCCTGACCGCCTTTCTGGGCATCTATCTGTCGGCGGTGCTGTTCATCGCCTTCTTCATGCATTGGGTGGGCAAGTATCCGCTCAAGACGATCCTGCCCGTCTCCATCCTCGTGCCCGCGGGCCTCTTCGTGATGTTCGAGATCTGGTTCCTGGTTCCGCTTCCCAAGGGACCGGTGGAGACGATGTTCGGGTTCTGACGGGGTTCGGGTTCTGACGGGTCCAGTTATTACCAGTCCAGTTTTTTAAAAGCCGGGGCGGCCGCGGGAACGGCCGCGCACACCGAAGCAGCGGCAGGCATCCGCGACGAACCAGCCCATGCGGCGGGGACGAACCCCGTCCTGCGCGCTCAAGACGCGACGATTCCAAACGGAACGGGCGCGGATGCCGGAAAGGGAGGGAAACTTGGAAGCGCTCGGGTCACTCATACACGGGTTCGGCGTGCTCGCCGATCCCATGAACATCGCCTACATGTTCATCGGCATCACGCTGGGCGTCCTGATCGGCGTGCTGCCGGGGCTGGGCGGGGCGAACGGGGTGGCGATCCTGCTGCCCCTGACCTTCAGCATGTCGCCGACCTCGGCGATCATCATGCTCTCCTGCATCTACTGGGGGGCGCTGTTCGGCGGGGCCATCACCTCGGTCCTGTTCAACATACCGGGCGAACCGTGGTCGGTGGCGACCACCTTCGACGGCCACCCCATGGCGCAGAAGGGCCACGCGGGCGAGGCGCTGACGGCGGCCTTCACCTCGTCCTTCTTCGGGGCCTTCGTGGCGGTCCTGCTCATCACCTTCCTGGCCCCGGTGATCGCCGGCTTCGCCCTGCGCTTCGGCCCGGCGGAGTTCTTCGCGGTCCAGCTCCTGACATTCTGCAGTTTCGTCGGCATGGGCAGCGAATCCCCCTTCAAGGTGCTGTGCGCCATGATGCTGGGCTTCGCGCTGGCGGCGGTCGGGCTGGACAGCGTGACCGGCGAGCTGCGCATGACCTTCGGTTCGGTGGAACTGCTGCGCGGCTTCGACTTCCTGATCGCGGTCATCGGCCTGTTCGGCATCGGCGAGATCCTCCTGACCATGGAGGAGGGCCTGGCCTTCAAGGGCAAGAGCGCCAAGATCAACGCCAAGGTCGTGTGGGAGACCTGGAAGAGCCTGCCCCGCTATTGGGTCACCGCCATCCGCGGCTCCATCGTCGGCTGCTGGATGGGCATCACGCCGGGCGGCGCCACCCCGGCCTCCTTCATGAGCTATGGCCTCGCCAAGCGCTTCTCGAAGAACCGCCAGAATTTCGGCAACGGCGAGATGGAGGGCGTGGTCGCACCGGAAACCGCGGCCCACGCCGCCGGCACCAGCGCGCTGCTGCCCATGCTGACTCTGGGCATCCCCGGCTCGCCCACCGCGGCGGTGCTGCTGGGCGGCCTGCTGATCTGGGGGCTCCAGCCCGGCCCGCTGCTGTTCATCGAGCAGAAGGAGTTCGTCTGGGGCCTGATCGCCAGCATGTATCTGGGCAACATCGCCGGCCTGATCGTGGTGCTGACCACGGTTCCGGTCTTCGCCTCGATCCTGCGCATCCCCTTCAGCATCATCGCGCCGGTCATCGTGGTGATCTGCGCGGTCGGCGCCTACACGGTGCACAACGCCTTCCTCGACATCGTCATGATGCTGGTGTTCGGCGTCGTCGGCTACGTCTTCAAGAAGCTGTCCTACCCGCTGGCCCCGCTGGTGCTGGCGCTGGTGCTGGGCGATATGGCGGAAAGCTCCTTCCGGCAGGCCATGCTGGTGTCGCAGGGCGATCTGGCGATCTTCTGGTCCAACCCGCTGGTCGGCAGCATCGTCACCCTGGCGCTGGTCATGCTGTTCTGGCCGTTGATCTCCGCCCTGCTGCGCAAGCGCCAGTCCCGGCAGGACGGCGGGACCCAGGTCATCCCCGTGAAATAGCTCCACCCACTCCCCCGCCGGCCTCCGGGACGGGACGGCCGGCCGGGGACCTTCTTCTCACATCGGGGGGTTCGGGACGATGGACACGTCCGATTTCATGATCGCTCTGCTCCAGATCATCTGGATCGACATCCTGCTGAGCGGCGACAACGCGCTGGTCATCGCTCTGGCCTGCCGCTCGCTGCCGCCGAAGCAACAGAAGATCGGCGTCTTCCTCGGCACCGGGGCGGCCATCGTGCTGCGCGTGCTGTTCGCCGTCATCATCGCCTATCTGCTGGCCATCCCGTACCTGAAGATCATCGGCGGGGCGCTGCTGTTCTGGATCGCCATCAAGCTGATGCTGCCCACCGAGGAGGAGGCGCAGGCGGAGCATGCCGGCACTTCCGCCGGGCTGTGGGGGGTGGTCCGCACCATCGTGATCGCCGACGCGGTTATGAGCCTGGACAACGTCATCGCCATCGCCGCCGCCTCGCACGGCAACACGGTCCTGCTGATCCTGGGGCTGGCCATCAGCATCCCGCTGATCGTCTTCGGCAGCACCCTGATCCTGAAGGCCATCGAGCGGCTGCCGGCCCTGGTCTATGCCGGCGCCGGGCTGCTCGGCTACATCGCGGCGGAGGTCATCCTCACCGACCCGAGCATCCATTCCCACGTGACGGAAAGCCTGCCGGTGCTGACCGGGACGGCGCCCTTCGTCGCGGCGCTGGGGGTGATGACGGCCGGCTTCCTGATGGCCCGCAGCATCAACCGCCGCCGCGCCGTGGTGGAGACCGATCCGGCCTGAGGAGCCGTCAGCAGGAGGACGGGCGACGGGGCTCGCGGCAGCGGTCGCCCCGCACCGCCCGGAACCGGCCCGGCTGGGCCATGGCGCGCACGTCGCTGGTGATCTCGGAGATGAGGCCCGGATCGTTCCGCAAAATCTCCGTCACCACGGCGGCCAACCCGGCCAGGGCGAACACGATGACAAGACTCTCCAACATGGGGAACTCCGGACTCTGACCACACTCATGCTGCGTTGCAGCACAGATGGCGCAAAGTCCGTTGGGGAGCAAGGGATAAGAAACATAGCATTTCGTATACCAGACACGCAGCAGGAGCCGGACACAGGCTCCGCACCGCCAGTTCAGGGAGGAACGTCGAGATGCAAGCGAAGGATGTCATGACATCGCCGGTCATCACGGTGGCGCTGGACACCCCCGTGCCGGACATCGCGGAACTGCTTTTAGGCCATCGGATCAGCGGCTTGCCGGTGGTGGACCAGGACGGCCGCGCGGTCGGCATCATCAGCGAGGGGGACCTTCTGCGCCGGGTGGAGACGGGAACCGACCGCCCGCGCGCCCGCTGGCTGGAGATGCTGGTGGGCCGCAACGTGCAGGCCGCCGACTTCCTGAAGACGCACGGGCGCTGCGCGCGCGACGTCATGTCGCGCCCGGTCCACGCCGTGGCACCCGACACGGAGATCGCCGAGATCGCCGATCTGATGGAGGACAAGCGGATCAAGCGCGCCCCTGTTCTGGTCGACGGGCGCCCGGTCGGCATCATCAGCCGGGCCAACCTGCTGCAGGGGCTGCTCCGCAACCGGCGCGGCGCCGCCGGCTTCGGCGCGTCCGGCGACGAGGCGATCCGCGCCGCGCTGCTGGAGGCGTTGGACGGACAGTCCTGGGTGGACCTCGATCGGATCAACATCGTCGTCAACGACGGGGTCGTGCAGCTCTGGGGCATGGTCGACAGCGAGGAGCAGCGCCGCGCCCTGCACACCGCGGCAAGCGGCGTGAGCGGGGTGAAGCGCGTGGAGGAGCATCTCAACCGGAACCGCTTCGTCGGGTGATTCCCCGGCCATCCGCCCATCGAAGGAGCAGCCCGATGCCGCCACCCGAACTGTCCGTGCAACCGCTGGACTCCGGAGCCACCTTCCGCAACCAGGTCTACCGACGGTTGAAGCAGGCCATCATCCAGATGGACATCTACGACCACCCCGGCGACGTCCGGCTGGACGAGCGCCAGCTCAGCGGCCTGCTGGGCGTCAGCCGCACCCCGATCCGCGAGGCCCTGACCCTGCTGGAGCAGGAAGGGCTGGTGCGGCTGGAGCCGCGGCGGGGAATCTACGTCGTCCGCAAGACCAAGACCGAGATCATCGAGATGATCATCGCCTGGGCGGCGCTGGAAAGCATGGCGACCCGCCTCGCCGCCGAGCGCGCCACCGCGGAGGACATCGGCACGCTGTGGGACATCTTCCGCAGCTTCGAGGAACAGGCCCCGTCCGACAACATCCAGGAATATTCCGACGCCAACATCGAGTTCCACAAGGCGATCATCCGTCTCAGCCGGGCGCGCATCCTGGAGACCTTGACCGACAACCTGTTCATCCACATGCGGGCCATCCGCAAGCTGTCGATCCGCCAGGACAACCGGGCCGAACAGTCGATGCACGAGCACCGCGACATCATCCGGGCGCTGGAGCGGCGCGACGGCGAATTGGCCGAGCGTCTGGCGCGCGAGCACACGCTCGGCCTGGCCGCCCATGTCGAGCGGCACGGCGACTTCCTCGACTGGCTGCGGCTGGCCGAGGTCCGGGGACCCGACGTGAAAGCCGCGTTCAAGGACGGTCTGCCGATGATGTAGCCTCTTAGCCCTCTCCCCTCTGGGGAGAGGGTGGCCCGAAGGGCCTTTCGCGCTGGCTAAAGGCCAGCGCTGACGGCGGCAGGCGGATGCCTATGGCATCCGCTGAGAGCCGGTGAGGGGGTTGCGCCTGTACCGGACGTGGCGCCATGCGCACCCCCCTCACCCTAACCCTCTCCCCAGAGGGGAGAGGGGAAACTCGCTCCGCTCACTTCATCGATGGGAAGGAAAACTGCGCGCCTTCGCGCACGCCGCCCGCCGGCCAGCGCTGGGTGATCGTCTTGCGCCGGGTGTAGAAGCGCACGCCGTCCGGCCCGTAGGCCGCCAGATCGCCGAACAGCGACCGCTTCCAGCCGCCGAAGCTGTGGTAGGAAACCGGCACCGGCAGCGGCACGTTGACGCCGACCATGCCCACCTTGATCGCGTCGGTGAAGTAGCGCGCGGCCTCGCCGTCGCGGGTGAACAGGCAGGTGCCGTTGCCGTATTCGTGGGCGTCGATCAGGTCCATGCCCTCCTGCATCGTCTTCACGCGCACGACGCAGAGGACCGGGCCGAAGATCTCCTCCCGATAGACGCTCATCTCCGGCGTCACCCGGTCGAACAGGCAGCCGCCGAGGAAGAAGCCGCCCTCGTTCCCCGGCACCACCAGCCCGCGGCCGTCGACCACCAGTTCCGCCCCTTCGGCGACGCCCTGGTCCACGTACCCCTTCACCTTCTCGAAATGGGCGCGGGTGACCAGCGGACCCATGTCGCAGCCGGTGCCGGTCCCCGCCCCGACCGTCAGGCCGCGCACCTGCTCCGCCAGCATCGCCACCACGCGGTCGGCGGTCGCGTCGCCCACCGCGACGACCACGGAGATCGCCATGCAGCGCTCCCCGCAGGAGCCGTAGGCCGCCCCCATGATGGCGCTGACCGCATTGTCGAGGTCGGCGTCGGGCATGACGATGGCGTGGTTCTTGGCCCCGCCCAGCGCCTGCACCCGTTTGCCGTTGGCGGTGCCGGTGGCGTAGACATGCTCGGCGACCGGCGTGGAGCCGACAAAGCTGACCGCCTGGACGCGCCGGTCGGTCAGCAGCGTGTCCACCGCCTCCTTGTCGCCATGGACGACGTTCAGCACGCCCGGCGGCAGCCCTGCCTCCTGGGCCAGCTGCGCGACGAGCAGGGACGCGCTCGGGTCGCGCTCCGACGGCTTCAGGATGAAGCTGTTGCCGCAGGCCACGGCGACCGGGAACATCCACAGCGGGACCATGGCCGGGAAATTGAAGGGCGTGATGCCCGCCACGACGCCCAGCGGCTGGAACTCCGACCAGCTGTCGATGCCCGGCCCGACATTCTTGGAATGCTCGCCCTTCAGCAGGTCGGCGATGCCGCAGGCGTATTCGACGTTCTCGATGCCGCGGGTCAGCTCGCCGCGGGCGTCCTCCAGCGTCTTGCCGTGTTCCCGCGTGATCGCCGCGCAGACGCGGTCGGCGTTGTCCTCCAGCAGCTGCCGGAAGCGGAACATCACCCGCGCCCGCTTGGCCGGCGGCGTCGCCCGCCACGCCGGGAAGGCGGCCTCGGCCGCGGCGATGGCCGATTCCACGGTGGCGCGGCCGGCAAGCGGGACGCGGCCGACGGTCTCGCCCGTCGCCGGGTTCACGATGTCGGCGCTGCGGGTGTCGGCGGGGGCGTCGGCCGTGCCGCCGATGAGGTGCGGAACGAGGGTCATGGCGGTCTCCACTGTCCTCCGTCGATGGCTCAGGCGGTCGCCTGGATGGCGTCGGCGACGGCGTTCATCAGCCGGTCGAGGTCGTCGCGCTCGCTGATGAAATGCGGGCCGAACTGCAGCGTATCGCCGCCGAAGCGGACGTAGAAGCCCGCCTTCCAGCATTTCATGGCGATCTCGTAGGGGCGGCGGGCCGGCTCGCCCGGCAGGGCAGCGATCTGCACCGCGCCGGCGAGGCCGTAGTTGCGGATGTCGGTGACGTGCTTCAGTCCCTTCAGCCCGTGCAGCACCGTCTCGAAATGCGGAGCCAGATCCGCCGCCTTCTCGGCGAGCCTGTCCCGCTCGAACAGCTCCAGCGCGGCGAGGCCGGCGGCGCAGGCGACGGGGTGGGCGGAGTAGGTGTAGCCGTGCGGGAACTCGACCATGTAGTCGGCGCCGCCGTTGTCCATGAAGGTCTGGTAGATCTCGTGGCTGGCGACAACGGCGCCCATCGGCACCGCGCCGTTGGTCAACCCCTTGGCGACGTTCATGATGTCGGGGACCACGCCGAAGGCGTCGGCGCCGAAGGCGGCCCCCATGCGGCCGAAGCCGGTGATGACCTCGTCGAAGATCAGCAGGATGTTGTGCTTGTCGCACAGCGCGCGCAGCCGATTCAGGTAGCCCTTGGGCGGCGGCAGCACGCCGGCGGAGCCGGCCAGCGGTTCCACGATCACCGCGGCGATGTTTGAGGCGTCGTGCAGGGCGACCAGCTCCTCCAGCGCATCGGCCAGTTCGGCGCCCTGCTCCGGCAGGCCCTTGGTGAAGGCGTTCTGCGGCAGCAGCGTGTGCGGCAGATGGTCGGCCTCGACGCCCGCGCCGAACAGCTTGCGGTTGCCGCCGATGCCGCCCAGGCTGATGCCGCCGAAATTGACGCCGTGATAGCCCTTCGACCGGCCGATCAGCTTGGTCTTGGCCGGCTGGCCCTTCAGCCGCCAATAGGCCCGCGCCATCTTCAGCGCGGTGTCGGTCGCCTCCGACCCGGAATTGACGAAGAACACATGGTCCAGCCCGGCCGGCGTCATCGAGGCCAGTTTGTGCGCCAGCTTGAAGGCGGCGGGGTGGCCGAACTGGAAGGCCGGGCTGTAGTCCAGCTCCCCGATCTGGCGGGCCACCGCCTCGCTGATCTCGCGGCGGCCGTGGCCGGCGCCGCAGCACCACAGGCCGGACAGGCTGTCGTAGATCTTGCGCCCCTCGGCGTCCCAGTACCAGGCGCCCTCGGCGCGGGCGATCAGGCGTGGGTTGGCCTTGAACTCGCGGTTCGCCGTGAAGGGCATCCAGTGGGCGTCCAGCTCCTCGCGCGTCAGCCCGGCGGTCGGGGCGGTTCCGGTCTTCTGGCTCTCGTCCAACGGCGGCATCGGGCGGCACTCCTGCTGGCTGGGGTGGGCTTCGGAGAACATCTCGGAAAACAGTGTGCGCGGAGGCTTGGTTGCGGTTAAATCCAAACCATCCAAACCTTACGCAAGCATCCGCTTACCTATCCATGTCCAAGCCCGCCCGCCCCTTGAGCGGCCTCAACGACGCCGACCTGCGCCTGCTGCGCGTCTTCAAGACGGTGGTGGAGTGCGGCGGCTTTTCCGCGGCGGAGGTGGAGCTGAACATCAGCCGCGCCGCCATCAGCCTGCACATGGCCGATCTGGAGCGGCGGCTGGGGCTGCGGCTGTGCCGGCGCGGGCGGGCGGGTTTCCTGCTCACCGACGACGGGCGCATGGCCTACGAGGCGGCGCTGCGCCTGTTCGCCGGTCTGGAGAGCTTCCGCAGCGAGATCAACGCCGCGCACGGGCGGCTGCGCGGCGAATTGAACATCGGCATCACCGACAACCTCGTGACGATGCCGAAGATGCGCGTGACCAACGCCCTGCGCGGCCTGAAGCAGCAGGGGCCGGAGGTGCGGGTGAACATCCGCATGATCCCGCCCAACGAGATCGAGCGCGGCGTTCTCGACGGGCGCCTGCAGGTCGGCGTCGTGCCGGCGCGCCGCGCCCTGCCCGGCCTGGACCGCCTGCCGCTGTACCAGGAGGAATCGCGCCTCTATTGCGGGCGCGGACATCCGCTGTTCGACGCCGGGACGGTGCCCGACGCGGCGGTGG
Organism: Azospirillum sp. TSH58; assembly: GCF_003119115.1. Lineage (NCBI taxonomy): Bacteria > Pseudomonadati > Pseudomonadota > Alphaproteobacteria > Rhodospirillales > Azospirillaceae > Azospirillum > Azospirillum sp. TSH58. The sequence goes on along the minus strand of NZ_CP022363.1, from coordinate 47,980 downwards.
AGGCCGCCGACGCCGTGGCCCCGACCGAGGCGCAGCAGGTGCCGGAGGCGGCGGGGGTGCAGCAGGCGCTGACCGCCACCGCCACCGCGACCGACCGCGAGGGCGTGGCCTTCCTCATCCTGACCGGCTGCTACGTCGGCTTCCTGCCCACCCATTACGCGCGGCAATGGGTCGAGCGCGGGGCGATGCGCGCCCTTCTGCCGGACCGCTTCCATTACGCCCAGGAATTCCAGGCGGTCACCAGGAAGGGGACGCGGCCCAACCTGGTGCTGGAGCGCTTTCTCGACCTGCTGAGACGCACGGAATGAAGGGGTGAGGCGGCCCCCCAAAAATCGGGGTGATTTCCATTGACGCCGGCCCGGTCGCGCCCCACCGTAATTGAGGGGAATACGAACAAAGAACGGGTGGGGGAGAACGGCCATGGTGATGCTGACCGAACAGTTCGTCATCGACTATCTGCTGTTCGCCGCCGTCCTGCTCACCGTCACCTGCTCCCTGCTCGGCAGTTTCTTTCTCAGCGCGCTCAGCCGCCAGACGGGGGCCCTGTCCCGCCTGCTGATGTGGGGCGTCCCGGCGACCCTGCTCAGCACCGCCCTGTGGTCGCTGGCCATGCCGATCAACCAGGCGCTGGTGGTCGGCGTGGCCACCGCCGGGGCGACGCTCGTCGGGCAGCATCTCCTGCCCTTCGGCCCGGTCGGCCCGCGCGGGGTCTGGTCATGGGAAGCCCTGTTGTTCCGCGGCCTCTCCTGGACCGGGCGCACCGCCCTGATGCTCGCCCCCGCCGTCTGGCTCGGCGGCATGCCCTCCTGGATCCTGTGGTTCGCCCTGGCGGGTCCCGTGAACGCCGCCATCTTCGCCCTGTGCCAGTTGCGCGGCACCAACCCGGCGCTGCGCCGCTCGGTGGAGCAGGGCGACGTTCTGTGGGGCGGGGCCCAGGGGGCGGTCCTGGGCGGCCTGCCGGCGTTCCTGATGCTGTTGTGACGGCGCCCCCAAAAAATCGGGGATGATTCCAACGTACTCATACGAAAATGTACCGGGCGGGTCTTGCGCGGGCGGAAGGACCGGGCCATCTGTGCGGGACTGGCTCCGGGCCCCTCTGGCGGTCCGCAAGGTACGGACCGCGATGTCGGAGCCCTTCACTTGAGCGGACGGTTCAGCCGTCCCCTTCTGGAGGGTCCGTATGACCGATACGTCTTTTTCTTCCTTCCGTTACGGTTCCGCCTACGGCGAGACGGCGCATTTCGCCGCGCGCCAGCGGTTGGAATGGCTGGCGCGGATGATGGACAGCGCCGTCCGCGTGCCGGGCACCAACATCACCTTCGGCGCCGACGCGGTGCTGGGTCTGGTTCCCGGCTTCGGCAACCTCGCCACCACGGCGGTGTCCGGCTATCTCATCCGCGAGGCCTGGAGGCTCGGCGTGCCGCGCGGCAAGCTGCTGCGCATGGTCGGCAACGTGGCGATGGACAGCCTGATCAGCGCCGTTCCGGTCGCCGGCAACATCGCCGACGTGTTCTGGAAGGCCAACCGCAAGAACATGGCGATCCTCGCCGAGCATCTGGACGGTCCTCCCCCGCGGGGCGGCCGGACTCATCGCCGCCGCTCCTCGGCACCCTACACCATCGACGGCGAGTGGCGCCGGACGCGGTGAAGTCGGCCCCGGTGACGGGGCGCGTCACTCCCCGCCGAACCGGAGGCGGTGGTTCTCCACCATCAGCTCGTCCAGCCGGCGGCCGGCGGTGAATCCCGCCAGCCCCGGCGGGACCGGCGTGTCGGCGGGAAGCCGCGGACAGGGCTCCGCGGCGCCGATCACCTGAAGCACCGGATAGCGGGCGGTGTAGATGGGCAGGTCCATGTCCTCCCCCTCGTCGGACAGGCCCTTGCTCCGGACCTTGGCGCTCGCCTCCTCGATCTCCATGCCGACGACCATGGTCGCCTTGATCTCTTGCGCCGTGCCGGCCCGCAGCTCGGCGCTGCGTCCCGGATAGAAGCGGTCGACCATGGCGTCGAGCGCGCGGGCCTTGGCGTCCGGCTCCTCGACGATGTGGGCGGTGCCGAAGCACATGGCCGACCGGTAATCCGCCGAATGGTTGAACCCGCTGCGGGCCAGCACGAGGCTGTCGAGATGCGTCACGGTCAGGCAGACCGGCAGGCCATCGCGCTGCGCCCGCAGCATCCGGCTGGCCGAGGACCCGTGCCAATAGAGATGCTCGCCCTCCCGCCAGAAGGCCGTGGGGGTGCAGTAGGGCTGCCCGTCGACGACGTAGGCGATGTGCGCGATCATCGCGCCGTCGAGGATGGCGTGGACGGATTCCCGGTCGTAGCGTCCCCGCTCATGCAGGCGCTTCACCCGGTTGCGGTCGGTGACGGGATAGCTGTCGGATGGAACGGCCTCGGACATCGCGGAACTCTCTTCGCGGCGGTGGACAACGGCGCCATTAGAGCCTAGCCATTGGTCCGGCGTGAGAGCCAATTCCGACCTTGTCGACTGGACCAATCCGATGCCCGCCGATCTCTCCGACCTGATGCTGCTTCCCATCGACCGGACGGGCGGGGAGCCGCTGCTGCGGCAGGTCTACCGGGAGCTGCGCCGTGCCATCCTGTCGGGCGCCCTGCCGCCCGGCGGGAAGCTGCCGCCGACACGGGCGCTGGCCGAACGGCTCGGCGTCGCCCGCAACACGGTGGTCGCCGCCTATGAGCAGCTTCTGGCCGAAGGCTTCATCGAGGGGCGCGTCGGGGCCGGCAGCTTCGTGTCCCGCGATTTGCCGGACGGGCTGGAGATCCCCCCGCCGGAACCGCCCCGCCGCATCCCCTCCCCGCCGCCACCGGCCACTCCCTTCGGCACCCTGCCCTTCAGCACCCTGCCCTTCAGCACGGGGCGCTGCGCGCTGGACGAGCGCAGCCTGCGGATCTGGCGCGGTCTGACCCTGCGGCACCTCCAGCGGCCCGACCCGGAGATGCTCGGCTACGGCGAGCCCGGCGGACCGGCGGCGCTGCGGCAGGCCATCGCCCGCTATCTCCAGACCGCGCGGGCGGTGCGCTGCGAGCCGGAGCAGGTGGTGATCACCGCGGGCGCCCAGCAGGCCATCGACCTCGTGCTGCGGGTGCTGCTGCGGCCCGGCGATCCGGTGTGGCTGGAGGACCCCTGCTACCCCGCGGTGCGCGCCGCGCTGGAGGCGGCGCAGGCCCGCATCGTGCCGGTTCCCGTCGATGGGCAGGGGATGGAGGTGGCGTCGGGCGTCGCCGCGGCGCCGGACGCCCGGCTGGCCTATGTCACCCCCTCCTCCCACTACCCGCTGGGCGTGGTGCTGTCGATGGCGCGGCGGATGGAACTGCTGGCCTGGGCGCGGCGGGCCGGCGCCTGGGTGCTGGAGGACGATTACGACAGCGAGTTCCGCTACGCGGGCCGTCCGCTCGCCTCCCTTCAGGGGATCGACGGCGGTGGGCGGGTCATCTATGTCGGCACCTTCAGCAAGGTCCTGTTTCCCGGCCTGCGGCTCGGCTACGCCGTGCTGCCGCCCGAGCTTCTGGAGCCGGTGCTGACCATGCGCCGCCTGACCGACTGGCACCCGGCCACCCTGTACACGGGCGTGGTGACCGACTTCCTGGAGGACGGGCATTTCGGCCCGCACCTGCGCCGCATGCGCCGCCGCTACACGGCCGCGCGGGACGCGCTCGCCGACGCCATCCGCGCCCATCTCTCCCCCTGGATGGAAGCGGAGGTGCCGGAGCAGGGCATGAAGCTGATCGCCCGGCTGCGCCCCGGCCTGTCGGACCGCGACGTGGAGGCGGTGGCGGCCCGGCGCGGAATCGCCGTCCGCCCGGTCAGCCCGATGCACATCGCCGCCCCACCCCTGCAAGCGCTGATGTTGGGCTTCACCGGCCACGAGCCTGGCGCCCTGCGCCACGCCGCCCGCGAACTCGGCGCCGCGTTGGCGACGGACGACCAGCGGCGCAATTAGACGTCTAATTGCGGCCGGCTTTTTGGTTCGTCCATTCCATCGGAGATTGTGTGCCGATGAGCGCTGCGTTCTTGAAGCGTGTGATGGTATGTTTCAGCGTCCGCCCAGCACAGCGCGGCGAACGAAGAGCGCATGAGCCAGTCCGGACAAGCCCAACGTGCTGAACACGACCGCAACTGCACCTTCCGCCTCCACGCCAACCGCCGAGGTGCAGGTCGATTATGATGATGAAGGTTTTTCCGGCTGGGTGATCAGCAGCGCCGGTCCTTATGCCCCGGTCTGGTGCCAGGTGCTGATCGACGGCGTGCACCGGGCATCGATCCGAGCCGATGAGTTCCTTCCTTTTGTCGGCGAGCGTCATAACGGGCATTGCTGCCTGAACTTCTCGTACCGGGTTCCAGCCTACCTTCGCGATGGCCGGGCGCATCGCGTCCAATTGACCTTCATCTACGTCCAGGACGACGCCACCGTTCAATGCAGCCTGCCGCTCACGGTGCGGACATTCGGTGCCCCGGCATCCCATCCGCAGCCAAGCTATTCCGTCTGCCGCGCGCAGGACGTGGCCGCGGTGCCCGTGGACGTCGCGGAGGCCAAACTCTGGGCATCGCCCAACCCCACCATCGTCTTCCCCGAGGGGCCGATCCGCCGCGTCTGGCGTCCATGCCGGGATCCAGACGGCACGCTCCTGTCCGGCTTCCCGCACGCGGAGATCGTCACCCACCCACCGGCCATGTCCTTTCTGAGCGATGTCTATGTCCGCCGCTCCACCGGCGCCGTCTATGTGCCAGGCCATGGCGTGTGGCAGGACTCCCATTACCTGTCCGACAGCCAGCGGATCCGGGAGGATCTGGAGCGGTTGGAGCACGGCGGCCTTGACGCCCAGGTCGTCGAAGGGCCGGCGCTTCTGGCGTCCACCGCGATGAACCGGAATTACTTTCATTGGATCATGGACATTCTGGCGAGCGTGCAAGCCTGTGCCCACCACATCGGCCCGCCACCGCCGTTGCTCGCCCCGCCCCTGAAGCCCTGGCAAGCGGACTCCCTGCGGCTCCTGGTGGGTGATGTGGGGTTCGCAACATCGGCCGACGGAACCGATCCGGCATCCGATCTCGTCCGGTGCCGCCGTCTGATCGTGCCATCGCACCTCGGCGGGGTCGGGCTTTTCCCGGACGAAACGGTGACCGATCTGTTCGCGACCCTGCGCAGACGCATCGCCCACGATCCACGCGCGCGCCGCCGGATTTTCATCAGCCGGCGTGACAGCGATTGCCCGCGCATCACCAACGAGGCGGCGCTGGCGACGACCCTTGAACGGGTCGGCTTCGAGACGGTGGTGCTTGGGGAGCGGTCTTTCGCCGAGCAGGTCCGCTTGTTCAAGGAGGCCGAGTTGGTGATCGGCGCGCATGGAGCGGGCTTGGTCAATTGCGGTTTCTGCGCGCCGGGCACCTGGATGGTGGAGATCCGGAGCAGCAATTACCTCAACCCCTGCTTCTACCATATCAGCGGCGTTTGCGGGCTATCCTACACCAGCCATGTCGAAGCGGTTCCACCCCGTGAGGATGGCATGGACAACGCCGCGTCGTTCGAGGTGGACATCGAACGGATGTGGAGCCTTCTGCGCCGGCTTCCTGTGAGTTTCGCCCACTGAGCCTCGCACCCTGCCTTTCTTTCGGGGCCGTTGCGTATCGGACCCCATAAGGGGCAGAGGGAGCGCCTCCAAATCTCCTGGTCCCTCCAATTCGCTTCCTGCCTCGGCGCCTTGCGTTTTTCCGGATCGAGCAACGGGCGGCGACAGAAGCGGTAAGCCTTTTACGCCCGAAATACGGGCGCCCCGTCCGGTCTTTCGTCACCCCCTACCCCGGATAAGCCCTGCAAGGCAGGCCCCAACCTTGCGACGATCAAGCTGCACGCCTGTTGAGGGGTGGCGCCGGTCCTTCGCCGCTTTCCAGCGTTTTTTGCCGGCGTCCAGTCAATTCGAATATGGAGATTTTTCTTACAATGTGCGGCATCAGCGGGGAAATCCGCTTCGATTCTCGCCCGGCCTCCGCGTCCGCGGTCGGCTCGATGACCGAAGCCCTGGCGTTGCGCGGCCCCGACGGGCAAGGCGTCTTCGCCCATGGCCGGATGGCCTTCGGCCACCGGCGGCTGAGCATCATCGACCTGTCCGAAGCGGCGCAGCAGCCGATGACCGACCCCGAACTGGGTCTCGGCATCGTCTTCAACGGCTGCATCTACAATTACCCGGAGCTGCGGGCGGAGCTGGAGGCCAAGGGCTACCGCTTCTTCTCGCACGGCGACACCGAAGTCCTGCTGAAAGCCTATCACGCCTGGGGCCGCCGCTTCGTCGAGCGGCTCTACGGCATGTTCGCCTTCGCCATCTGGGAGCGCGACAGCGGGCGCGTGACGCTGGGCCGCGACCGGCTGGGCATCAAGCCGCTCTACCTGTCCGAGACGGCGGGGCGGCTGCGCTTCGCCTCGACCCTGCCCGCCCTGCTGGCCGGCGGCGACATCGACACCGCGATCGACCCGGTGGGGCTCTACCAGTATATGAGCTTCCACGCCGTCGTGCCGGCGCCGGGGACCATCCTGAAGGGCGTGCGCAAGCTGCCGCCGGCCACCCTGCTGACGCTGGAGCCGGACGGGCGCCGCACCGAGGAAACCTATTGGGAGCCGGTCTTCGGCCCGCAGCCCGGCGACGAGCGGATGTCGGAAGACGACTGGCAGGACGCCGTCCTGTCCACGCTGCGCAAGGCGGTGGAACGGCGTCTGGTCGCCGACGTGCCGGTCGGCGTGCTGCTCTCGGGCGGGCTGGACAGCTCCGTCATCGTCGCCCTGCTGGCGGAGGCCGGGCAGACCGGCCTGCAGACCTTCTCCATCGGCTTCGAGACCGTGGGGCAGGAGAAGGGCGACGAGTTCCAGTATTCCGACCTGATCGCCCAGCGGTTCCAGACCGACCACCACAAGCTGTTCATCGACAGCAGCCGCGCCCTGCCCGCCCTTCAGGACTGCGTGCGGGCGATGTCGGAGCCGATGGTCAGCCACGACGCCATCGGCTTCTTCCTGCTGTCGCAGGAGGTCGCCAAGCATGTGAAGGTGGTGCAGAGCGGCCAGGGCGCCGACGAGATCTTCGCGGGCTACCACTGGTACCCGCCGATGATGGAGGCGACGGACCCGCTGTCCACCTACGCCAAGGTCTTCTTCGACCGCAACCGCGCGGAGATGGCCGAGGCGCTGAACCCGCAATACCTCGCCGACGAGGACGCGGCGAGCGCCTTCGTCGCCGCCCATTTCGCCCGTCCCGGCGCCGACCGCCCGGTGGACAAGGCGCTGCGCCTCGACACCACCGTCATGCTGGTCGACGACCCGGTGAAGCGGGTGGACAACATGACCATGGCCTGGGGGCTGGAGGGGCGCGTGCCCTTCCTCGACCACGATCTGGTCGAACTCGCCGCCCGCGTCCCGCCGGAGCTGAAGGTGCGCGACGGCGGCAAATACGTCTTGAAGGAGGCGGCGCGGCGCGTCGTCCCCTCCGAGGTGATCGACCGGCCCAAGGGCTACTTCCCGGTGCCGGCCCTGAAATATCTCCGCGGCCCCTATCTGGAACTGGTGCGCGACGTGCTGAACCAGCCCGCCGCGCGGGAGCGCGCGCTGTTCCAGCCGGCCTATCTGGACCGCCTGTTCAGCGATCCGGAAACCCACATCACGCCGCTTCGCGGTTCGAAGCTCTGGCAGGCCGCCCTGCTGGAGTTCTGGCTGCAAACCCACGGGATTTGAACACCGCATGATGACGATGCAGAATCGCAACCAGACGCCCTTCCGTATCGAACGCACCCTGGTGTCCGCCCTGATGGACGAGGACGCGCCGCGCCCGAGCCGGCGGACGGGGGTGGGAACCGGGCCGATGCCGTGCGCGGTGGTGAATTGCGGTTGGGGACGCCTGCTGTTCGCCAACACCTTCCCCGACGTCGGGAAGCTGATCGAGGCCATGCGGCAGGAGGGACCGGGACGGCGCGACATCGCGCTGTATCTGGAGGACCCGCATGTCGCGCTCTCCAGGGCGCCGAACGAGCTGTTCCTCGACCCCTCGCACACCTACCGCCTGCGGCTGGCCTCCTTCCGGCCCGGCTTCGAGACGCGCGGCTTCACCATCGAGAAGCCGCGCAGCCGCCAGGACGCCGACGCCGTGAACCGCATCTACGGCGCCCGCGGCATGGTCACCATGGACCAGGAGTTCTATTGGGCGGAGCGCGACAGCCGCGTGCTGACCCATCTGATCGCCACCGATCCGGTCAGCGGGGCGGTCGTCGGCTCGGTCACCGGGGTGGATCATGTCCGCGCCTTCAGGGACCCGCAGAACGGCTCCTCGCTGTGGTGCCTGGCGGTCGATCCGCAGGCGGCCTATCCCGGTATCGGTGAGGCGCTGGTCCGCGCGCTCGCCGGGCATTTCAAGGAACGCGGGCGCAGTTTCATGGACCTGTCGGTCCTGCACGACAACGAGAACGCCATCGCGCTCTATGAGAAGCTGGGCTTCCGGCGGGTGCCGGTCTTCGCGCTGAAGACCAAGAACCCGATCAACGAGAAGCTGTTCGCCGGCCCGGCGGTGGAGGCCAGCCTCAACCCCTACGCCATGATCATCATCAACGAGGCCCGGCGCCGCGGCATCGCGGTGGAGGTGGTGGACGCGGAGTCCAACCTGTTCCGCCTCAGCTTCGGCGGGCGCAGCATCCTGTGCCGCGAAAGCCTCAGCGAGCTGACCTCGGCGGTGGCGCTGTTCCGCTGCGACGACAAGGCGGTGACCCGGCGCACGCTGCTGCGGGCGGGCCTGTCGGTGCCGGACCAGATGACCGCGGACGGCATGGACGACAACGCCGCCTTCCTGGAGCGCCACGGCAGCGTCGTGGTGAAGCCGGCGCGCGGCGAGCAGGGCCAGGGCATCACGGTGGACGTGCGCGACGCGGAGACTCTGGCCTGGGCCATCGGCAAGGCCAAGAAGATCTGCGACACGGTCCTGCTGGAGCAGTTCGTCCAGGGCCAGGACGTGCGGATCCTGGTGATCGACTACCGCGTGGTCGCCGCCGCGGTGCGCCGTCCGGCGGAGATCGTCGGCACCGGCGACCGGACCATCGCGCAGCTGATCGAGGCGCAGAGCCGCCGCCGCGCCGCCGCCACCGGCGGAGAAAGCCGCATTCCGATGGACGAGGAGACGGAACGCTGTGTGCGGGACGCCGGTTTCTCCATGGACTCGGTCCTTCCGGAGGGGCAGGCCCTGGCCGTGCGCAAGACGGCCAACCTGCACACCGGCGGCACGCTGCACGACATCACCGACCGCCTGCACCACCGCGTGGTGGAGGCGGCGGTGGAGGCCGCGCGCGCGCTCGACATACCGGTGGTCGGCCTGGATCTTCTGATCCCCGACCTGCTGGGGTCCGACTACGCGATCATCGAGGCGAACGAGCGGCCCGGCCTTGCCAACCACGAACCGCAGCCGACCGCCGAACGCTTCCTCGATCTTCTCTTCCCCTATTCCGCGGTCGATCCGCGGGCGTGACGTTCAGGAGGTGGTATGGAGCAGGCAGCCTTGACGCGGACCGGAATCGTTCGGCCGGTCATCGACATGGACTATCTGACGGGCCTTCTCCGCCGCCTGCTGGAGATCCCGAGCCCGACCGGATACACCGACCAGATCGTGCATTTCTGCGGTGACGAACTGCACCGTCTGGGCATCCCCTTCGAGCTGACCCGGCGCGGCGCGATCCGCGCCGATCTGGCGGGGCGGCAGTACAGCCCCGACCGCGCCGTGGTCGCCCATCTCGACACGCTGGGCGCCCAGGTGAAGATGCTGAAGGCGAACGGCCGGCTGGAGGTCGTGCCCATCGGCACCTGGTCGGCGCGCTTCGCCGAGGGGGCGCGCTGCACCGTCTACACCGACAAGGGCAGCTACCGCGGCACCATCCTGCCGCTGAAGGCGTCCGGCCACACCTTCAACGAGGAGATCGACACCCAGCCGGTGGCCTGGACCAACCTGGAGATCCGGGTGGACGCCCGCTGCGAAAACCTCGAGGCGTTGCAGGCCCACGGCTTCAATGTCGGCGACTTCGTGGCCATCGACCCGCAGGCGGAGTTCGACGCCAGCGGCTTCATCAACTCCCGCCATCTCGACGACAAGGCGGGGGTGGCGGTGATCTTCGCCGCCGCCAAGGCGGTGCTGGACGCCAAGCTGCCGCTGCCGGTGGACTGCCATCTGCTGCTGACCATCTCCGAGGAGGTCGGCTCCGGCGCCTCGTCGGTCCTGCACAAGGACGTGGCGGAGATGGTGACCATCGACAACGGCACCACCGCCATGGGCCAGAACAGCCGCGAGTTCGGCGTCACCGTCGCCATGGCCGACAGCACCGGTCCCTTCGACTACCACCTGACGCACAAGCTGCTGTCGCTGTGCCAGCAGCACGACATCGAGCACCAGCGCGACGTCTTCCGCTATTACCGCTGCGACAGCGCCGCCGCCATCGAGGCCGGCAACGACATCCGCACGGCGCTGGTCTGCTTCGGCATCGACAGCTCCCACGGCTACGAGCGCATTCACGCGGACTCGCTGCGCTCGCTGGCCGAGCTGATCGCGCTCTACATGCAGAGCGACGTGGCGATCCCGCGCGACCGCGTCGGCATGGGACCGATGGGCGCCTTCCCCTGGCAGCCCACCGCCCCCGCGAAGGTGGAGGAGTGACCCCATTCCTTCTTCCCTCCGCTCACGCGCAAACGAAATTTGCGCTGACGCGACAGGCGGACCTTCGGTCCGCCGAAAGCGGGGAGAAGGTCAGGATGAGGGGGCGCCGAAGGCGATCCGCGTCGCTGATCGATAGTTTTCCTCCGCCCTGTCGGGCGTAAATCCCCCTCACCCAAACCCTCTCCCCAGGGGAGAGAGGGCTTCACACCGCAAATCCCTTCAATCCCCCGCCGCCGGCTCCGGCCGGGGCGGGCCCAGCGGGTCGAGCGGGGTGACGGTCGGCGTCGTCTGGGGCAGCGGGCGGAAGCTCGCCTGCGCCTCGGCGGGCGGCGGCGGGCGCATGCGCGTGCGCCACAGACCGTAGAGCGTCGCCGACCCCGCCCCCGCCGCGATGAAGCCGAACAGCGCCTCCGGCCCGGCGAAGCCCATGGCGGCGGAGGCCAGCGGCGGCCCGATGATCGCCCCCACCGAGTTGGCGAGGATCAAACCGCCGCTGACCGACACCACATTGTCCGGTCCGGCGTGGTCGTTGGTGTGGGCGGCGCAGACCGGGTAGAGCGTGAAGGCCAGCCCGCCGAAGAACGGCGCCACCAGCAGCAAGGTCTCCTGCCGCCCGCTCCCCTCCGCCAGGATCATGCCGACGCTGACCAGCGCCAGCGCCGCCGACAGGCCGATGATGACGGCGCGCCGGTCGAAGCGGTCGGACAGCCGCCCCAGCGGCCATTGCAGCGCCACGCCGCCCAGGATCAGGGTGCTCATGAACAGCGCCGTCCCCGACACCCCGAAGCCGGAGGCCGCGCCGAACACCGGGGCGAGGCCGTAGATGGAGCCGGTCACCGTCCCGCTGATGAAGACGCCGACGACGCCCAGCGGCGACGCCTCGTACAGCCGCCGCAGGCCGTAGGATTCCACATTGGGCAGGGTCGGCGGGGTGGTCCGCGTCAAGGCGACCGGCACCAGGGCGAGCGTCAGCAGGATGGCGATCAGCATGAAGATGCGCACGCCCGCCTCGTCGTCCAGCTGCAACAGCTGCTGGCCCACCGCCGAGGCGGCGTAGAGCGTGACCATGTAGAAGGACAGGATCTGCCCGCGCGTCTCGTTGTTGGCGGTACCGTTGAGCCAGCTTTCGATGCAGATGTAGAGGCCGGCCATGCAGAAGCCCTCGGCCAGCCGCAGCACGGTCCACAGCGGCACCGAGGCGAACAGGGCGTGCGACAGCGCCGCCGCCGACAGGACGGAGGCGAAGGCGGCGAAGGCGCGGATGTGGCCGACCCGCGTGATCACCCGGTGGGCGAACAGCGAGCCGCCGGTCAGCCCCGTGTAGAAGGCCGCGGTGATCAGGCCCACCGCGACCGCGCCGGAGTCCGTGCCGGCCAGCCGCAGGCCGATGAGCGTGCTGAGCGCGCCGTTGCCCAGCATCAGGAAAGCGACCCCGAGCAGGAGCGAAAGTACCGACCGTGCAACCTGCGGCATGTGTCCGACCACCTGTTCCATCCACGAAAAACCGGCGCCGCAGCCCGGAGGCCACGGCGCCGGCCCTTGGATGGCACCCGCCCGATGGCGAATCAACCCTTGTAATTCGCGGATTCGGTGGCGTCCCAGCCATTCCACAGGAATGCAGAAGAGGTACCGCTGGGGGAGCAGCGATACCTCTTCCGGTTGAGCGCTTGATCGTCCTTGGGCGGTCTGCCCGGTGCCGGATTATTCAGCCGGGGTGGCGATCAGCGTCTCAGGCAGGGTGTCCTTGCGGATGCGCAGGAGTTCCTTCCACTTCTTCAGCGCGGCGATCAGGATCACGAAGCCGAGCGACAGCATGATGATCGAGATGCCGGCGTTGAAGACGTTGTGGCCCTTGGCCAGCGGGTTCAGATAGACGTTGGTGATCATCCAGTAGCCGGCGTAGTTCACCGTCACGAACAGGTAGGCCAGCGGGACCAGGCAGGTCAGCATGTAGACCCGCTTCTGCCCCAGGCGCAGGATGATCGTGGCGCCGATGATCAGGCCGACCGAGGCCATGAGCTGGTTCGACACCCCGAACAGCGCCCACACCGAGTTGATGTCGCCCGACGTCAGCAGGTAGCCCCAGGCCACGCAGGCCAGCACGCTCGCGGCGATCGAACCGGGGACCCAGTCGAGACGCTTCAGCGGGGCATAGAGGTCGCCGCCCAGGTCCTGGATCAGATAGCGGGCCACGCGGGTGCCGCTGTCCACGGCGGTCAGGATGAACACCGCCTCGAACATCACGACGAACTGGAAGAAGTAGGAGGCCAGCGTGCCGAACCACGGGATGCGGGTGAAGATTTCCGTCATGCCGACGGCGAGCGTCACCGCGCCGCCGGTGCGGCCGTAGAGGTCGAGGCCGATTTCCTGGCTGAGCCGCGGCAGATCGACGACCTGCATGTTCAGGGCCTGGAAGGCGGCGGGCGAGGAGTTGATGGCGAAATAGTCGGCCGGGTGCAGGGAGGTGGCGGCGATCAGCGCCATGACGCCGACCACGCATTCCGCCAGCATGCCGCCGAAGGCCACGGTGCGGATGTCGCTCCATTTGTCGATCAGCTTCGGCGTGGTGCCCGAGCCGATGAAGGCGTGGAAGCCGGAGATGGCACCGCAGGCGATGGTGATCGAGATGAACGGCCACACCGGGCCGGCCAGCACCGGGCCGCCGCCATGGATGAAGTCGGTGAGCGCGGGGAAGCGGATTTCCGGGTTGATGAAGACGACGCCGACGACGAGCGCGCCGAACACGCCGATCTTCATGAAGCTCGACAGGTAGCCGCGCGGGGTCAGCAGCATCCACACCGGCAGGGCCGTGGCGAAGAAGGCGTAGATCGGCAGGATCAGCGCGACCGTCTCGGCGTGCAGCGTCAGCCAGCTTCCCAGGACCGTGCCCTGGATGTAGGGGCCGGCGAAGACGGAGGCGGCGATGGCGGCGATGCCGACCTGCGTGGCGCCCTTGGACGAACCGGTGATCTTCTCGTAGAGGCCGAGCGCCACGGCGATCGGGATCGTCATGAAGACCGCGAAGGCGCCCCAGGCGTTGCGCTCCAGCGCATGGACGACGACCATCGACAGGCCGGCCATGGTGATGGTGATGATGAACAGCATCGCCAGACCGGTGCACCAGCCGGCGACCGGGCCGAGTTCGGCCTTGGCGACCTCCGACAGGGACTGGCCCTTGTGCTTCATCGAGGCGAACAGCACGACCGTGTCGTGCACCGCGCCGCCGATGACGCAGCCGATCAGCAGCCACAGGAAGCTCGGCAGATAGCCGAACTGCGCGGCCAGCACGGGGCCGACCAGCGGGCCGGCGGCGGCGATCGCCGCGAAATGCTGGCCGGCGTTCACCCACTTCTTGGTGGGAACATAGTTTCGCCCGTCGGCCAGGATGTGGGACGGCGTCACCTCGGAATCATCGGCACGGAGCACCTTGCGCACAAAGAACACGCCGTAGAAGCGGTAGCAGAGGGCGAGGATGCAGAGTGTCGCGATCACAAATGTTAGGGCGTGATCCATGACAGCTCTCCTTGGAAGGAACTGCCGTCACTGTATGAGCGGTTTCATCCTCCGTGTGGTGCCCTCCCCGGAGCGGCGCCATGGCGTGGCGAACGGTCGGAATGCGGGGGTGAGCGGCGGGGGGCTTCTTAACCCTCCCCCCTCCGGGGAGAGGGTGGCCCGAAGGGCCGGTGAGGGGGTTGCGCATGGCGGTATGTCCGGCACAAGCGCAACCCCCTCACCCTAACCCTCTCCCCGCTCTCGGCGGACCGAAGGTCCGCCTGTCGCGTCAGCGCAAACGAAGTTTGCGCGTGAGCGGAGGGGAGAGGAGACTTTGATGACTCACCCGATGCCCAGCCGTTCCTTAAGCGGGCCGAGGAAGCGGCGGCTGACCGGGATGCTCTGGCCGCCCAGAGTCTGGATTTCCGCCAGACCGTTGTCGATCAGGCGGATTTCCCGGATGCGGTCGGGGTTGACCAGATATTGCCGGTGGCAACGCACCAGCGGGGTGCGCTCCTGCAAGGTCAACAGGGTCAATTCGGTGAAGCGCTCCTCGCCGTCCGCTCCGACGACGAAGACGCCGCTGGCCTTGGAGGCCACGCATTCCACCTCGTCCAGCTTCAGCAGCGAGATGCGGTTGTGGCCGGTGCAGGGGATCAGCCGCAGCGGGGCGGCGCCCTTCAGAACGGCGAGATCCTGCGGCGCCCGCTCGCGGCGCAGCCGTTGCAGCGTCTTGGCCAGCCGGGCCGGGTCCGCCGGCTTCAGCAGATAGTCGAAGGCGTGCTCCTCGAAGGCCTGGACGGCGTATTCGTCGTGGGCGGTCAGGAAGACGATGCGGGGCATCCGCTCGGGGTCGAGCATGCTCAGCATCTCCAGACCGCTGACCCGCGGCATCTGGATGTCCAGGAAGACCACGTCGGGGGGCTGGCGGTTGATGGCGCCGATGGCCTCGATGGCGTTGGCGCATTCCCCGGCGACCTGGAGGTCGGGGAACTCCTCCAGAAGGCGCCGCAGCTCCTCGCGGGCCAGCGGCTCGTCGTCCACGATCAGGACGGTCATCATGGCGCGGTCTCCGCGACGGCAGGAATGTCCAGGGGAAGGCGCAGGGTGATGCGGGTGAGGACGTCGGCCTCGCAGACGACGTCCACCCCGTAACCGTTGCCGAAGCGGTTGCGGACGCGGCGGTCCACGATGGACATGCCCAGCCCGTCGCCACCCGGCTTTTCCTCGTAGAGGCCGGCGTTGTCCTCCACCGCCAGCAGCAGGTCGCCGCCCTCCCGCCGCGCCGCGATGCGGACGTGGCCGGGGCCGAGGAGTTGCGAGGTGCCGTGCTTGATGGCGTTCTCGACCAGCGGCTGGAGCAGGAAGGCCGGCAGCCGGGCGTGGCGCAGCGCGTCGGGCACGTCGATCTCCACCGACAGGCGCCCGGTGAAGCGCGCCAGCTCGATCTGGAGATAGGCGCTGACATGCTCCACCTCGTCGGCCACCGTGGCCTCCTGGCTGGGGCGCTTCAGGTTCTTGCGGAAGAAGACCGACAGGCTCTGCACGAGCTGGCGCGCCCGCTCCGGGTCGTTGCGGATGACCGCGGAGATGGTGTTCAGCGCGTTGAACAGGAAATGCGGGTTGACCTGCGCGTGCAGCAGCTTGATCTCCGACTGGGCGAGCAGCGCCTTCTGCTGCTCGTAGCGCCCGGCGAGGATCTGGCTGGACAGCAGCCGGGCGATGCCCTCCCCCAGCGTGCGGTTGATGGTGGAGAACAGCTTGGTCTTCGGCTCGTACAGCTTCACGGTGCCGATCACCCGGTCGTCCTCCCCGACCAGCGGGATCACCAGCGAGGCGCCCAGCCGGCAGTTCGGGTGGATCGAGCATTTGTAGGACACCAGATTGCCGTCGGCGTAGAGCACCTGGTTGTTGGCGATGGCCTGATAGGTCTGGGGCGAGGTGATCGGCGTGCCCGGCAGATGATGGTCGTCGCCGACGCCGATGAAGGCCAGCAGCTTGTCCCGGTCGGTGATGGCGACCGCGCCGACGTCCGTCTCCTCGTAGATGATGCGGGCGACCCGCATGCTGTTCTCTTCGTTGAAGCCCTGGCGCAGCACGCCGTCGGCCCGCGCGGCGATCTTCAGCGCCTTGGCGGAGAAGGCGCTGGACTGCTTGTCGATCAGGGCGCGGCGGTCCATCAGGATGCGCATGAACAGCCCCGCCCCCAGCGTGTTGGCGACGATCATCGGCAGCGCCACCACCTCCACCAGATGGACCGCCGCCGGGAAGGGCTTGGCCACCAGCAGGATGATCAGCATCTGCGCGACCTCGGCCACGAGGGTGACGGCGCCGACGCGCAGCGGATCGAACAGCGGCTCGATGCGGCCCTGGCGGACGAAATGGCGGTGCACCAGCCCGCCGATCAGCCCTTCCGTCACCGTGGAGATGGCGCAGGCCACCGCCGACATGCCGCCCAGCGAGTAGCGGTGCAGCCCGCCCGTGAAGCCGACCGCCAGCCCCACCGACGGCCCGCCCAGGATGCCGCTCAGCACGGCCCCGATGGCGCGGGTGTTGGCGATGGAATCGTCGATCTGCAACCCGAAATAGGTCCCCATGACGCAGAACATGGAGAAGATGACGTAGCAGGCCAGCTTGTGCGGCCAGCGCACGGTGAGGTGCATCACCGGAAGGAACAGCGGCGTCCGGCTCAGCATGTACGCGATGACCAGATACACGCACATCTGCTGGAGCAGCAGGAAGACGAGGCTGAGATGCTCGACGGTCATGGGGGCGGGCACGGGCAGCGGGCGGCGGGATTGCCGGCCCGCAGGCTACCCCTGCCCGTCCTGCCGCGGTATGATTCCAATCAATGGATGCGCCCGGAGTCTCCGGGCCGCCGTCATGGCCTCAGGCGACGGCGCTATGCGGCCAGCGCGGGCGCCTGCCCCACCGTCGTCGGCGCGGCGCCCATGTTGGCGGGCGGCAGGCGCAGGCGGCCCGCCAGCCCTTCCAGGGAATCGTGCAGGCGCCGGCAGGGGGTGCCGTCCTCCCCCGGCTCGTAGATGCCGACGAACGGCGCGCCCGGCTGGTTGGGGTCGAGATGCAGCTCGACGATGTGGGTGCGCGACGTGCAACCGCGGATCAGCGGATCGGCGGGGATCACCGTCCAGCCGCGCCGCAGGCAGCGCTCGGCCAGACCTTCCAGATAAAGCGAGGCGGATGGAACGCGCTTCAGCGCCTTCAGCTCGGCGATGAGTTGGCGGACGTTGTCCACCTGCTCCAGGAACAGGCCGGCGGCGTGATGCGTGTCGCGGATCACCAGTTTCAGCATGGGTTGAAACCTCCTCTGTGCGCACGGCTCCCTCCCCCGCGGGCGCGCATCGGCGGCCTTCGCGGCGCCGCGCCCGTTGGACGGAAGCTTGCGTGTGTTGGGCGGACGGAAAGCGTCGGGAGGACGCGGTCCCGCTATTCGGCGGTGCCCAGATCCGTGTTGGCCAAGTCCGTGTTGGCCAGATCCGGTTCGGACCAATCCGTTTCCGGACGCTCGGCGACCGTCACCGGCGGTTCGGACAGGGGCTTGCGGTCGGGGTACAGGGCGGCGACCATCTGCTCCAGCCGGTGCCGCAGGGAGCGGTTCGGCTGGTCGGAGGGCCGGGCTTCGACGCGGACGTTCACCACGCCGTCCTCGATCATGCCCAGTTCGCTGGCGGCCTTCCGGGACAGGTCGATCACCCGCCCCTTCACGTAGGGGCCGCGGTCGTTGATCACGACCTCGACGCTGCGCCCGTTGTCGGCGTTGGTCACCGTCACCCGGCTGCCCAGCGGAAGTCGGCGGGACGCCGCGGTCAGCCGGTTCTGGCTGAAGCGCTCCCCCGATGCCGTGGTCCGGCCGTGGAAGAAATCGGCGTAATAGGACGCTTTTCCCTTGTGAACATAGACCGGTTCGATGTCCGGAACGACCGGCGCCAGTGTTTCTTCGAACGCGACCTCCTGCGGCACCGGGTCCTGCGGCACTGGCGGGACGGAGGCGATCTGTGCACCGGTCGAGCATGCCCCAACAGAAACAGCACAGATAGCGAGCGCTACACAGCCATACCGCACTCTTTTTCTCCCCCGTTGTTGTTCTGCGGCAACGGTTGCGGAATCTCTCCACCCTGTCAATCCACGAAACCATCGTTATGCTGTGACAGGATTGCGTCTTAATATTCTTTAACGATTTTATTTTCCTCTTATCATGGGAAACGCGGAGAGGATCGGGATTTTCATTTGCAGGTACTGTTCTCAAGGCGTTTCCTGAAATCTTGCCAATCCTCCTCACGACAGACCGGAGCGCCATCCCGCCCCCGCGAAGATACGGGAGAAAATTCCCCACGGCTCCGCAAAGCACTGAAAATCCGTAGAGAAAATTCCCTCTTCCGGATTTGCGAGTGCCGTCTGATCCATTGAACGCCGCCTCGCCGTTCGTCATAAATACTGACCGATTGAAAGACGAACGCAGATCGTTTTCGCCAAAAACCATCGAAGTTTGGAACGAATTTAGCGAAACACCGGTCCACCCAAACGGAGCGCGCCAACATGAGTGGGTTTCGGATTCTCGGCCCTGGCGAGACTGGGGACGGAGTCGGCGATGGCCGGTCAAGCTCCGAGGATGATTTTCCCCCTCCGGCGATGGAGACGGCGCGCCGGGCGACGGGCGGCCCGGGCGACCCACCGTTCCTGCGCGCCTTCGACAGCGGGCGCCGCTGGGGCGCGCCGCCGGACGGCGCCACGACGGCGCCCTACAGCCTGACCTACGGCTGGGTGGTGGACGCCGGCCTCCGCTACGTGCCCGGCTTCCGACCGCTCAACGACAGCCAGCGGGCCATGGCGATGCAGGCGATGGGGGAATGGAGCGCCGTCGCCAACCTCGCCTTCGTGGAATCGGCGGCGCCGATGACCGCCAACCTCCAGTTCCACATGAGCCAGTTGGACGCCTTCGGCGCCTCCGGCATGGCCTACTACCCCAACCCGGCGGGCTCCTACATCTACCTCGATCCCGAATCGGCCGGTTACCGGACCTACGTTCACGAGATCGGTCACGCGCTGGGCCTGAAGCATCCCGGCGACTACAACGGCACGGGCGGCGGCACCCCGCCCTTCCTTCCCCCGTCCGAGGACAACCGGACCAACACGGTCATGTCCTATTACGGCGTCTGGCCCGGCGGGCTGGGCGTCTACGACATCGCCGCGATCCAGCGTCTCTACGGCCCCAACCCCACCGTGCGGCCGGGCGACGACCTGTATCTCCTGACGCCGGGGGCGCCCGGGCGCTACATCTGGGACGGCGGGGGCAACGACACGCTGTCCGCGGCGGGCGTGGACGTTCCCGTCGCTGTCGACCTGACGGGAGGCTGGGGCTGGTTCTCGGCGCAGGCCCCCTCGATCCTGGCCCAGAACCAGTTCTTCGTCGGCTACGGCACCCGCATCGAGACCGTCATCGGGGGATCGGCTGGCGACCGGTTGACCGGCTCGACCTTCGCCGACACGCTGGTGGGTGCCGCGGGGGACGACACGCTGGCCGGTGGGGGTGGCGACGACCTTCTCGACGGCGGAACCGGCACCGACACGGCCTTCTACGATTTCCCCTCCGCCAGCGCCTTCGTGACCGGCGATCCGTTGGGAGGCCCAGCGGACCTGACCGTCACCGGGGCCGGCGGCACCGACCGGTTGCGCGGCGTCGAGCGCCTGGTCTTCACCGACCGCACCGTCACGCGGCAGGAGGCCGCCGGCGCCCTGTCCCGCGCCGAACCGGGCCAGCGGGCCCTCGTTCAGGATGGCGCCCGCAGCTACGAGGTGCGGATGGCCCCATACTCCGGCCCGGTCGCCGGGCTGCGGAACCAGTTCCTGGGAACGGCGTCGGACGAGGCGGTCATCGGCAGCCCCCAGGGAGACTTCCTGAATCTCCTCGGCGGCAGCGACGCCGCGCAGGGCGGAGGCGGAGACGATGTGCTGGACGGCGGCGTGGGCTCCAACTTCCTGACCGGCGGAGCCGGCACGGACACCTTCTACATCGACGGGCGGGGCGACGGCGTCACATGGTCCACCGTCACCGACCTGCAGCCGGGGGAATGGGCCATCGCCTGGGGCTGGACCGACGCCGTCTCCAAACTGACCTGGGAGGATCTGGCGGGGGCCGCCGGTTATCAGGGGGCCACCGCACGGCTCGACCTGGACGGCAACGGCGGCACCGACCTCAGCCTGACCTTCAGCGGACAGACGCCCGGCGGACTGCTCGCCATGCCCGGACAGGTGGGAACCGACAGCTACCTTGCCTTCCGGATCGGCTGACCGCATTCCGCAGGCCGAAAAAATGGCCGGACCGGCTGCCGCGCCGCGTCGATCCTGACGCATCCTCGGACGGAATCGCCCAGCACAGGAACAAGGCGAGCACAGGAACAAGGGGGGCCCACGACCATGAAGCAGGTGATGTTCGTCGAACTCGGCATGGGCGCCGATCTGCACGGGCAGGACGTGACCAAGGCCGCCGTGCGCGCCGTGCGCAACGCCATCGAGCGCAACTCCATGCCTGGCATGCGGGCGTTGGTCGACGGCGACACCAGCCGGATGCAGGTCCGCGTCCATCTCGCCGTTCCCGCGGACGCCGACCGTCTGGACCTGGAGGCCGTGCGGGCGGTCTTCCCCTATGGGCAGGTCTCCTTCAACGTGGTGTCCGGCGGCATGCTGGCGCCCAGCGGCATCTTCCTGGCCGACAAGAACGACCGCAACGAGATGATCTACATCGTCAACGCCGCGGTGGAGGTCGGTGTCTGAGGTTTGGGGTCCCAGGATCGGCGTTCGGGTCCGGAGCGGTTGCCCCCACCGCTTTTTCGTGCCAGCGTCGGGGCATGAAGCGCGCGCTCCGAACCGCCCTGATCGCCGTCGGCATCCTGGCCGGCGGCCTTGTCACCCTGACCGTGGGGGTGGTGGCCGCCCTGCCGGTGATCGCCGACCACATCCCGCTGGAACTGTCCCGAGTCGTGATGAGCGACGGCCGGCGGCAGGTGGAGATGCAGGGCATGGTCCATGTCGCCAAGCCGGATTTCTACAGCGGCATCGCCCGGCACATCGCCCAGCGGCGCCAGGACGGCTGGCTGGTCTTCTACGAGGAGGTCCGTCCCGACGACGCCTCCAACCCCGCCGGGGTGGCCGACGTGTTGCGCCGGCTGGGCGCGGACTGGAATCCGGACAGCAAGCAGCATCCCTATGAGATGATGGCGAGCCTGCTCGGCGACGGGCTGGTGCTTCAGGACAACCGCGCCCTGATCGGCCCGCCGGGGCCGGACGCCCGCAACGTCGACGTCACCCTGTCGCAGCTGCTGGCCGCCCTGCCCCCCGACGACCCGGACGACGCCGATCCGGAGACCATCGATCTGGCGCAACTCCGCGACGAGTACGGCAAACTGCCGGGCTGGGTGCAGCGGCGCGTCCAGGCCGCCATCCGGATCATGCTGGCCACCACCGCGTCGGGCTCCATGGTGCGCGAGGCCCTGCCGGCCGCGCTGACCACCCTGCGCGAGGACAAGGTGGTGGCGGCCATCAAGGCCGAGCCGGACCGCAACATCCTGATCCTCTACGGTCAGGTCCACATCGGCCACATCCAGACCATGCTGAAGGACGCCGACGCCCGGTGGCGGACGGTCTCCTCTAAGGCGATCCAGGCCTTCTGACCCCGTCGGTCACCGGATTTCGGATCACCAGATGTTGCGGGCCAGGTCCTCGCCGCGGGCGGTCATCTCCTCGAAGCGGCGGCGGGCGTCGTCCTCGGCGCTCCAGTCGCCGGGGGCGACGACGGCTTCGGCGGCGTCCGGACGGTCCGGCGCGCCGGCACGGTCGCCCTCGTCCCCATGAAGGCCGTAGACTTGGCCGTTGCGCGCCTCGATCACGGCGTAGAGACCGTCCCGTTCGACGAGCCGGAAGCTGCCATGTTCCGATACGGTCCGGACGTTGGGCATCGCACTCTCCCCTTGCGGTTCACATTCCACGCCGTGAACAACCGCCGCGATGCCCATTTGTCGCATAGCAGCAATATAGCACTTTATGGGTGCAAATGAGAGTCGTTCGCACTATACAGGAAGGAAGTCAGCCGCAAAGAAGTTTGAACCGCCAATGCTCACAGCGCTTCACACCCGTTCCATCGCCGCGATGGCCGCCGCCGGCACCTTCCTGTCGAGCGGACTTGGCTGGGCGCAGGGCGTCCCCGCAACCAACGGCGGTGCTCCCGCGGCACCGGCTTCGGCGCCAACGCCCATGGCGGCTCCCGCCGCCGACACGCTGGCGGCCCCGCTGGCCGCGCCGGACGCCGCGGCTGGAGCGGCCGCCGGGCTGGACCACATGACCGCCGCGACGGCGACCCTGCCGCACGACCTGTCCCCCTGGGGCATGTTCATGGCGGCGAGCCCGGTGGTGCAGGCGGTGATGATCGGGCTGGCGCTGGCCTCGGTGGCGACCTGGACCATCTTCCTCGCCAAGTCGCTGGAACTGTCGAAGGCCAAGCGCAAGGCGCGGGCCTCCCTGGCGGCGCTGGAGCAGGCGCGCTCGCTGACCCAGGCGGCGGAGAGCATCGGCTTCGAGAAGACCCCGGCCACCGCCTTCCTGCGCGCCGTGATCGCCGAGGCGCACCAGTCCGCCGACGCCCCCTCGCAGGAGGGTCTGAAGGAGCGCGCGGCCTCCCGCCTGGAGCGGATCGAGGCGGCGGAGGGGCGGCGCATGATGCGCGGCACCGGCATCCTCGCCAGCATCGGTTCCACGGCCCCCTTCGTCGGGCTGTTCGGCACGGTGTGGGGCATCATGGTGAGCTTCATCGGCATCGCCAAGTCGCAGACGACCAACCTCGCGGTGGTGGCGCCGGGCATCGCCGAAGCGCTGCTGGCGACGGCCATCGGCCTCGTCGCGGCCATTCCGGCGGTGGTGATCTACAACGGCTTCGCCCGCTCCATCGGCGGCTACCGCGCCCAGCTCGGCGACTCCTCGGCGGCGGTGCTGCGGCTGCTGAGCCGCGACATGGACCGCCGCGCCCTGCCGCGCGCCGTGTCCAAGGCGGCGGAGTAAGGCCATGGCGGCGCGTCTCGACGACGGCGACGATCTCACCGAGTCGCACGACATCAACGTCACGCCCTTCATCGACGTGATGCTCGTGCTGCTCATCATCTTCATGGTGGCGGCCCCGCTGGCGACCGTGGACGTTCCGGTGGACCTGCCGGCCTCCACCGCCCAGCCGCAGCCGCGGCCCGACAAGCCGCTGTTCCTGACCATCCAGGCGGACAACAGCCTGTCGGTGGGCGACACGCCGGTGGCCCGCGAAGCCCTGGCGGCGGCGCTGGACGGGGTGACGAACGGCGACAAGGGCGCGCGCGTCTTCCTGCGCGCCGACCGCAGCGTGGATTACGGCGCGCTGACCGAAGTGATGAACGCGCTGCGCGCCGCCGGCTATCTGAAGATCGCCCTGGTCGGGCTGGAAGGCGCGGCCGCGAAATGAGCGTGGCGACCTTCGATCCCAACGACCTCCCGGACGGCGGGGAGCGCACGGCGCCCGCCCTGGCGCGCTGGGGCGGCAGTCTGGTGGTCGTGCTGGGCGCCCACGCCCTCGTGGCGCTCGCCGCCCTGTCCTGGCACGTGGCGATGGAAGAGGCGCCGGCCATGCCGCCCGCGGTGATGCTCGACCTGCCGCCGATGCCGGAAACGCCGGCCGCGGAGCCGCCGCCGACCCTGGAATCGATGCTCCCGGAGCCGGAGTTGCCGCCCGAACCGGTGATCGAGCCGGAGCCGGAACCCGAGCCCATCCCCGAGATCGCCCCGGAGCCGCCCCCGCCCGTGCCGGCGGAGGTCGCCCTGCCGGAACCGCCGCCCAAGCCGAAGCCCAAGCCCAAGGAAGAGCCCAAGCCGAAGCCCAAGGCCGAACCGCCGAAGCCGCGCCCGCAGACGCAGGCGCCGCCCAAGCCGGTGACGGAAGCCCCGGCCAACGCCGCTCCCGCCGCCGCCCCGCCCTCGGGCGCCCCGGCCCAGGCGGCGCCGGTGCCGCGCAACAGCAACGCGCTGCCCACCTGGCACGGCGCCGTGCTCGGCCATCTGGAACGCTACAAGCGCTACCCCCGCATCGCCCAGATGCGGCGCCAGCAGGGTGTCCCGCAGGTCCACATCACGCTCGACCGGCAGGGCCGGGTGCTGGCGGTGCGGCTGCACAAGGGCTCCGGCTTCGAGGCGCTGGACGAGGAGACGATCGCGCTGGTCGAACGCGCCTCCCCGCTCCCGGCCCCGCCGCCGGACGTGGCGCAGGACCGCATGGAGCTGGTGGTGCCGGTTCAGTACTTCCTGCGCTGACCCGGTGCACGCTTCGACCGCTCAAGCGCAGGAGAAAGGGATGCGCGTCACGGTGCGTGCATCCAGAGGCGCATGAGTTCCGGAACCGTCCGGATGTCGAGCTTGCTGAGAATGTTCGCCCGGTGGGTCTCCACCGTGCGGACGCCGATCCCGAGGCGGATCGCGATGGCCTTGTTGGCGCAGCCCTCCACCATCAGCGCCGCCACATCCCGTTCGCGGGGGCTGAGAAGGGCCAGCTTCGCCAGGGCGGTTTCCGCGGCGGAGCGGTCCCGGCGCTGGTGGGCGTCGCGCTGCAGGGCCTCGTGGATGCGGCGCAGGAAGACGCCGTCGTCGAACGGCTTTTCCAGGAAATCGACCGCTCCGGACCGGAAGGCGGTGACGGCGGAACTCACCTCGCCATGGGCGGTGATGATGATGACCGGCAGGCCGCAGCCGCGCCGGGTCAGCTCCTCCTGAAGCTCCAGCCCGTCCATGAAGGGCATGCGGAGGTCGGCCACCACGCAACCCGGCTGCTCCGGGCTGTAGCGGTGCAGGAATTCCAACGCGTTGACGAAGGTGCGCACGGACAGGCCGGCCACCTCGACCAGAACGGAGAGCGCGTCACGGACCGCCTCGTCGTCGTCGATGATGAAGACGGTCGGTTCGGTGGTGGAGGGATAACGGGTCTGGGTCATGGGACGGCCGGGTGTCGGGACGGGGCTGCGGGCAGAAAGACCTGGAAAACGGAACCGGTCGCACCGGTGCGGCCGAGCCACAGCCTGCCGCCGTGGCTTTCGACGATCGAGCGGCAGATGGGCAGGCCGAGTCCCATGCCCGCCGGCTTCGTGGTGGCGAACGGCGAATACAGATGGTCGACCATGCCCGCCGACACGCCGGGGCCGCTGTCCTCGACCTCGAAGGTCAGGCCGTCCGGCGGCGTGGCCCGGACCCGCAGGACGACCTCGCGCACCGGGCTGTCGGCCGCGGCGATGGCCTCGATGCTGTTGTGCACGAGGTTCAGGAGGACCTGCTCGATCTGGATGCGGTCGCACAGCACGAGGGGAAGCGGCTCCGCCATGTCCACCCGAAGCTGGACCCGGTTGTAGGCCGCGTCCCCCCGCACCAGCGTCAGCGTCTCGCGCAGGATCTCGCTGGCCGGCTCCGGCGCCAGTTGAAGCGATCCCTTGCTCAGGAAGGTGCGCAGCCCGCGGATGACCTCGCCCGCGCGCTCCGCCTGGATCACCGCCTTGTCGATGAGGTCGTGGGCGCGCGGCGGCGTGTCGTTGCCTTCCAGGAGGCGCTGGGCGGCCCGCGCGTAGCTGATGGCGGCCAGCAGCGGCTGGTTGAGCTCGTGGGCCAGGGCGGACGCCATCTCTCCGGTCACCGTGAGGCGGGAGAGATGGGCCAGCTCGGCCTGGTGTTCGCGCAGCCGGGCCTCGACCTCGCGCCGCTCGCTGACGAGAGCGCCGAGGAACAGGGCGGTGATGGCCAGGGCCAGCATCAGCGTCTGGTGATAGACCACCGCGCCCAGGGGAAGGCCGATCGCCTGCAGCCCGGCGATCAGGCCGCTCTGAATGGCCAGCGCCGCCAGCACCGCGCCCGGCAGGCCATGCGACACGGCCACCCAGACGAGGGGCAGGAACAGCACGTAGAACAGATTGAACTGGCCGTCGCCGATGGGCAGGAAGACCAGCAGGAGCGCCGCGGCGATGGCGGCCGTCTGCGCGGCGGTGGGCGTCTTCGGCACGCTCCAGGCGGGCGTCTTGTCCGGCCGGTGCAGGAGGAGGACGAAGGGCGTGACCACGGCGATGCCGATGGCGTCGCCCAGCCAGTATTGGAACGCCAGCGTCGGCAGGTCGGCGGCGGGCAAGGCCCCGTCCAGGACGAACACGCCGACGAAGACGGGCGCCACGACGGCGGCGCTCAGGAAGGTGACGCCGACCAGCCAGCCGACATCGCGCACCCGGTTCAACGCCAGGCCGATCGCCACCCGGTGGCGCAGGACATGGGCGGCTGCCCCGTACCCGGCGACGATGGCGAGGTTCGAGAGCAGCAGCGAGGAGACCGAGGCGGGATGCCCCCGCACCACCAGATCGGCGAGGATCAGCGTGGCGTAGACCATCGGCAGGCCGCGCGCCCCGGTCCACAGCAGAAGCGCCATGTAGAGTCCGGCCGGCGGGTTCCATGGCGTGATGTTGAGGCTCGGGCGCGGGTGGATGAAGGTCAGCCAGTCGATGGGCAGATAGGCCGCCAGGAAGGCAAGGGACAGCAGGACCATGTCCCGGCCGGTCAGGATGGCCGGCGCTCCCGATGCACGGCTGGCGGGCGGAAAAGGCATCTCAAGGCGTTCTTTCAGGCTGCACGAGCGAAACGGCGCGGGTGGACGGGCACGGACTATACACCTCCCCCCGGCCGGGTCGCCCATGCGATGGGCGCCCATGCGATGGACGGGAACCCGGCGGGCCCCCGTCCCCGCGACGCACGGATCAGCCGACGAAGAACGGCTGCGTTCCATGCGCGGCGATGGCCTTCGACAGCCGTTCCAGCGCGTGGGCGTAGGCCGCGGTGCGCATCGGGATGCGCTTGGCCGTGCCCATGTCCCAGACCCGGCGGCCCTCGGTCTCCATGATCACGCGAAGGCGCTCATGAATCTCGTCGAGGCCCCAGTAGTAGCCCTGGCGGTTCTGCACCCACTCGAAGTAGGACACCGTCACGCCGCCGGCGTTCGCCAGGATGTCGGGCAGGACGATGACGCCGGTCTCGTTCAGGATGCGGTCGGCGTCCGGCGTGATCGGGCCGTTGGCGAGTTCCAGGACGACGCGGGCCTTGATCAGCCCAGCGTTGCCCTTGTGGATCTGATCCTCCAGAGCCGCGGGGACCAGGATCTCGCAGGCGGTGCCCAGCAGCTCGTCGCCGGTCACCGCGCGGGCGCCGTTCCCGGTGTAGGCGGTCACCGAACCGCCGCGCTCCTTGGCCTCCTGCACGGCCTGCGGGTCCAGCCCGTCCTCGCAGACGATGGCTCCACGGGAATCGGACAGGCCGACGATGCGGTAGCCGTCGGCGTGCAGCAGGCGGGCGATGTGGAAGCCGGCGTTGCCGTAGCCCTGGATCACCACCCGGCGGGCCGATCCGGTCAGGCGCAGATCCTCCTCCAGATGCTTGATGAGGTAGTAGCCGCCGCGCGCGGTCGCGTCGTCGCGCCCGAGCGAACCGCCGAGCGGCAGCGGCTTCCCGGTGATGACCGCCGGGCTCGGCTGGCGGACGATGGAGCTGTACTCGTCGGCCATCCACCCCATGATCATGGAGTTCGTGTAGACGTCCGGCGCCGGGATGTCGCGGTCTGGCCCGATCATGCCGGCGAAGGCCTGCACATAGGCCCGCGACAGTCGCTCCAGCTCGGACTTGGACAGGCTGTGCGGATCGACCTTCACCGCGCCCTTGCCCCCGCCGTAGGGCAGGTTCATCACCGCGCACTTGAAGGTCATCCAGAAGGCCAGCGTGGTCACCTCCTCCACGTTGGAACTCGGGTGGAAGCGGATGCCGCCCTTGGTCGGGCCGCGGGTGTCGTCGTAGCGGCACCGCCACGCCGGGAAGGAGCGCCGCGATCCGTCGTCCATGCGCACGGACAGGCGGACGCTCAGGGTCTCCTTGGCGTATTTCAGTTTCTCGAGAACCTCGGAATCCACCTCAACATGCTTTGCGGCTTCATCCAGGCGGCTCAGCGCCCCCGAAAGCAGATCGTCCATTCCTTTTCCCCATGGTTTCGGTCAGGAGCACCGAAGGTTGGCCGCATCTCCTTCCTGGAAGGTTCTGCTCACTTCCCCTAAGGCATATGACGGCTTTTCTACTGGGGAATAACCCGGATCAAAATATCCGTATTACTACGGAAATCACGCAACACACTGAAAAACAACGATAAATTTTTTACAGGGCGAAGTGTGGCCTGCGCTCCGTAATCATACGGATGGTTGCGGACAATGCCCGCGGGCAAGAGTTCGTCCGGGATTGACTGCCCGCCGCCGCCCAGCCGAGGACAAAGCGATGACCGAGGGAAACGACCGGCCGCTGATCTGGATCGGACGCCTGGATTACGGCCGCCTGCTGCACGCCGTGGAGCGGCTGGCTGTGCAGGCTCCGGAGGTCTCGGCCTTCCTGTCGCGGGAGTTGGACCGTGCGATCGTCCGCCCGGAAAGCGACCTGCCCCGAACGATCGTGCGCATGGGCAGCCGGGTGCTGTTCCGCCGCGACGACGGCCTGCCGCCCGAATGGGGCGAGCTGGTCTACCCGGACCAATCGCCCAAGGAGAACCAGATCACCGTCGCGTCCCCGCTGGGCGTCGCCTTGCTCGGCCTCCGGGAGGGGGCTTTCATGCCCTACAGCGACGCGGACGGAACGACGCGGCGGCTGATGATCGAGCGCGTTCTCCCGGCCTGAAGCCGTCGCCCGGACGCCGGATCACCTGCCCCGCGGGGCGCGTCCGGCTGACAGCGCTCTTCATTTGCAAATGCGAATGATTCGCACTATTAGTGGAGCATGTTCCGCTCCACCGCCGCACCTGGCTCCGGAGGGAACCGGAAACCCAACAGCCGAAGCCAATCGGGGGCGGAGACGATGTGTGAGCGTTGTCGGAAGACCGTGCCATCCTGCGTACTGGGACAGGCCAAGCGCCGGAAGCTGTGGACGATCCCCACGGAGTATCATTGCTCGATCGTGGGCACCTGCCTGTCGTCGGAAGACGTGGCGTGGCTGTGCCGGCGGCTGAAGCTGGTCCCCACGGCGGACGCCCGCCCCTACGACATCCACCGTTATTTCGTGGAGAAGGCCGCGGAGGACGGGCCGGAAGCCCGGCTGATGCACAAGCGGCTGGACGAGACCTTCGCCGTCGCGGTGAAGCGCTTCGCCCGCGAGACCACGGAAGAGGGCTGGATGGCGCTGTGGACCGCCGCGGTGGCCTCGGGCGACGTGGCCGCCGCCTACTGGGGCGTGCTGAGCCACGGCGCCATGCCCGACGCCGTGCGCGTGCGCGCCTTCGCCGACGTGCACATGCTGTCCCACCTGATGGGGGGCGAGAACCGGCGCCAGCTGCGGGAGAACCGCGATCTGGCCCGGCGCTGCGACGAGTTGACCGCCCGGCTGGCGAAGCAGGAACGCGCCGCCGCCGAGCGCGTCGCCGAGAAGGACGCGCGCATCCGGGAATTGGAGGCGCAACTCGCCGCACAGCGGGCCGCGCCTGCGGTTCCGGAAACGCCCAGCGTCCCGAAAGCCCCGTCGGTCCGGGCGCCGGGTCAGGCGCGGCTGCTGCGCACCATGGACGCCCTGCACCGCCGCGTCGCCAGCGAGCGCATGCGTGCCCGCCACGCCGAGGCCGAGGTCGAGCGGCTGCGCCGCCTGCTCGACCCGCCGGCCGCGCAAACCCGTCGCGCCGCCACCGCCGAGACGAGCACCCCGACCGATCTCGGCGGGCGGGCCATCCTCTATGTGGGCGGGCGGACCAAGAGCCTGCCCCATCTGCGGGCGGCGGTGGAGACGCGCAACGGCTGCCTGCTGCACCATGACGGCGGGTTCGAGCAGACCACCCGCTGCCTGGAGGGGCTGGTGGAGCGCGCCGACGTGGTGGTCTGTCCGGTCGACTGCGTCAGCCACGACGCCTGCCTGCGGGTGAAGGGGCTGTGCCGCCGCATGGGCAAGCCCTTCGTTCCCATGCGCAGCGCCGGAGCCACCAGCTTCGCCCGCATCCTGCACAGCTTCGGCCAGGACGGCGCCGGGGAGGAATCCGCGCACCACTGAGCACCGCCCAAGCACCCGTTGCGATCAGGCGCTGCGGACGCCGGCGAGGAAATCGCCGACCTCGCCGGTCAACCGCTCCGCCTGCTGGGACAGCTCCTGCGCCGCGCTCAGCACATGGGTCGCCGCCGCCCCGGTGTCGTTGGCCGCCTGCTGCACGCCGGCGATGTTGGAGGCGACCTCCTGCGTGCCGACGGCCGCCTGCTGGACGTTGCGGGTGATCTCCTGGGTGGCGGCGCCCTGCTCCTCCACCGCGGCGGCGATGGCGGTGGCGATCTCGTTCACCTCGCCGATCACCGTGGCGATGTCGCGGATCGCCGAGACGGCGTCGCGCGTCACCGTCTGCACCTGGGCGATCTGGACCGCGATGTCGTCGGTCGCCTGGGCGGTCTGGCTTGCCAGCGTCTTCACCTCGTGCGCCACCACGGCGAAGCCCTTGCCGGCGTCGCCGGCGCGGGCCGCCTCGATGGTGGCGTTCAGAGCCAGCAGGTTGGTCTGGCTGGAGATCGCCTGGATCAGCCCGACCACCTCGCCGATGCGTTGGGCGCAGCCGGCCATCAGCCGCACCGTCTCGTCCGTCCGCCGGGCGTCCGCGACGGCCCGCGTCGTGATGGACTGCGACTGGGCGGCGCGGTTGCCGATCTCCCGAATGGACGCGGTGAGCTGTTCGGTCGCCGCCGCCACGGTCTGCACGTTCGTCGAGGCCTGTTCCGACGCGGCGGCCACGGCGAAGGATTGCTGGTTGGTCTGCTGGGCTGCCGCCGACATGGAGCCGGCGGTCGCCTCCATCTCCGTCGCGGCGGAGGACAGGGTGCCGACCAGCCCGCTCACCTTGGCTTCGAAGCCCCGCGTCAGCCGGTCCAGCGCCGCCGCCCGCCGCTCGCGCGTCTCCTGGTCGCGCCGCTGCTCCGCCTCCAGCCGCTCGCGCGCGACGGCGTGCTCCTGGAAGACCGCGACGGCCTGCGCCATGGCGCCGATCTCGTCGCGCCGTCCGGTGCCGGGAATGGCCACCGCCAGATCGCCGTCGGCCAGTTGCCGCATGGCCCCGGTCATCGCCGTCAGCGGCCGGACGATCCGGCGGATCACCAGCAGCGAGCCCCCGATGCCCAGAATCAGGCTGAGCGTGAGCACGGCAAGGCTGACGAGCAGGTCGGTCCGCGCCTCCTCCGCGGCCCCCGCGACCGCCGCGTCGATGGCGGTGCCCACCGTTCCGGCCAGCCTGAGGATGGAGTCGATGCCCAAGGTCGCCCGGCTCATCCAGTCGTCGACGGTCAGGGGATACCGGCCATCCGCGCCGCCCTTCAGCACCGCCTGCCGGGTCTCGGCGAATCCCTGGAGGTACGCCGTCTCGACCCCGTCGATGGCCCGCGCGAGGTCGGGAGTGATGTCCGGCCGGGTGCGCAGAGCGCGGATGCCATCCCACGCCTGCTCCAACCGTCCGCGGGATTTCGCAAGGGCTTCGGCCTGTCCGGGGACGACCGGCCGACCGCTGGCGATGAGGGCGCTGAACAGCGCGCGCTCCCGCCCGGCGTGTTCGGCCATGTCCGCTGCGTAGCCGCGCAGTTGGACAAGTTGCAGCGTCGCCGGTTTCGGCGGCGGGGCGACCGCTTCCAGCAGCAGGCGCAAGGCGCCGATCCGTTCGATATGAGCGGTGATCGTGCCGACGAAGCCCGACACCACGTGCGGCGAACGCCCGCCGGCGTCGCGGGCCAACGCATCGTCCACCCCGCGCCGATGCTCCCGGAAGGAGGCCGACGATGCCTCCACCTCGCTCAGGCGAGGACCGTGCGGGACCATTTCGGGAATGGTGGGAAGCGTCTCCAGCGCGGTGCGCAACGCGGCGTCGGCGGCATCGCGGCGCTGTTGCAGCCGGGGGCGCCGTTCCGGGGGCAGCGCGCTGGCGCCGTTCAGCGCTCCGTTGGTGGCTCCCCGCTCAAGGGCGAATTCTCCGGCGGCGACGACCAATCCACCAGCCACCTGATTGACGTTCCGGTAAGCCGACGCCGCTTCGACGCCGCGAAGGGCCACGAACGCGGCGTCCCCCGCCATGAAAATTCCAAGCAGGGCGAGCCCACCGACAATCATCGGTAGAATGACTTTGATGGAGAATAATCGCATCGCAGAACCCTCGGGAACGGACAACATTGACCGACTCAAAGGCAGAGCACGACGCCTTTCCTTGACTTCGGTCAAAGGACCTCGAAGCGCCTGAT
This sequence comes from Azospirillum sp. TSH58, assembly GCF_003119115.1. NCBI lineage: Bacteria > Pseudomonadati > Pseudomonadota > Alphaproteobacteria > Rhodospirillales > Azospirillaceae > Azospirillum > Azospirillum sp. TSH58. Next base: position 15,491 of record NZ_CP022363.1, on the reverse strand, counting down.
CAGGAGCGTGTTTTGAACAAAACTCCGAATTTGGTGACAGCTATTGCAGATTTGCTTTTGGAAAATTTCCGCAGAACGTTCGAAAATGACAGGCTGGCGCACGGCTAAAGTTGCGGGGCGCCGCCACGCCCTGTGCTACAGTGCCGCCGGAAGGAGCCGTCATGCCGTCTGAACACCCGTCGCCCGAAACCTCTCTGCCCAGCCAGGATGCCCCCGAACCCCTCTTGAAGCTGGGTGACGCGCCTCGTCCGGCCGCCATGCCCGACAGTCTTGCCGCGGAGGTCGCCGGCTGGCGCTTCGTCCTGCGCAGCCCGGTGGCCCCCAGCTTCTATTCCAAGCCGGGAACGCCATGGCTGGCGCCGCCGGAGGGCTGTCTGCGGGCCAGCGACCGTTGGAATCTGGACGGCGCCTTCCCCACCGACCGCCCCGTCGAGAACGGCGCGCAATGGGTCGTCGCGCGGTTCGAGGGCGGGGTGTGGCGTGTGGAAAGCTGCGTCCCGGCCGCCGCCCGCCCGGCGGTGCGCGACCTGCTGCGCCTGCGGGTGGACCGTCTGACCGCCGCCCGCCGCTGGACGCACGGTGACCTGGAGCTTCTGCACAGCCTGCTGGATGGCGGGACGCTGGCGGAATCCGTTCTGCTGGCCGGCGACGAGGGACGGGCGCGCTCGCTGCGGTCGCTGAAGGCCCTGGGTCTCGCCGGGACGGCCTCTGCGGACAACCCGGAGCTTCCCGACGCGGCGAAGGCCCTGCTCGCGGACAGCGCGGAGAGCGTCGTCTGGCTCGACGCCGACGCGCGGGAGATCGCCGACGGCATCCTGTCCTGGCACGCCAAGAAGCAGGCGCGCGCCGCCGTGCGGGTGAGCCGGGGCGCCGAGGCGAAGCAACGCGGCGACGACATCAAGGACGCGCTGACCAAGGCGGTGCAGCGGGCCTTCCCCCGCATTCCCAAGGAAGCCGCCGCCGCCGCCGCGGCCCGGCTGGCGCCCGGCGTGAAGAAGCTGGGCCGCATGCCGGCGCTGCAGCCCATCGTGGACGCGGTGGCGGAGGTGCGGCTGGAGCGCTGGCGGCAGGCGGTGGCGTCGGAGCCGGAGGTGGCGAAGCGCTTGGCCGCCATGGAGGCGCGCGGCGACGCGAACCGCGCGCTCAAGCGCTACCGCGACCAGCGGGCGGTCGAGCGCGCGGAGGCCGAGTTGAAGGAGTGGCGCGGCGACCTCGGCCCCGTGCTGTCCCGCCGCCTGGGCTGGTGACGGCGGGAACGGCGGACCGGCGTCAGCGTGCGCCGGGAAACCACTCGGTGTGGCTGTCGCCGCCGCGGCCGTAATAGACGACCCGCCGGCCCAGGAGGCTGACCGTCCAGCCGGCGCAGCCGGCCCGCAGCACCCGTTCGCAGAAGCCACCGTAGCGGATCGCTCCGGACTGGATGGCGCGGACGGCGGATGCCACGCCTTCCGCCGAGAAGTCCAGGGCCGGCGGCAGGCGGCAAGGCCGGGCCTCCACCCGCTCCGTCGTCCCGTCCGGGAAGTAGTAGGTGGTTTCCGCGCGCACGAGATCGGTGTGATAGCGCTCCACCCCCGCGACGCCCAGCGCGGCGACGACCTCGGGGAAGGTGATGCGCTCCTCGTCCGAAGCGCGGCTGCACTCCCGCAGGATGGCTGTGATCTTGGAGTCCATGACGTTTCCTCCGTGCGGCGCGCGCGTCGCGGTCAGTCGATGGGTATGGAGCGCAGCCCCATCCGGCGGACGACGCCCTTCAGCGTCTCCTCGATCCGCGCCCGCTCGGCGGGGTCCAGGTGCCCGAAGAACTCGGCGTCGTTGCGGTCGGCCAGGGCGGACAGGTCCGGCACCAGCGCCCGGCCGTCCGGGGTGAGGGCCAGGGTCTGGTAACGCCGGTCGTCCGGGTCGGGGGTCTGGGTGAGCAGCCCCTTGGCGGTGAGGCGGTCGGCCAGTTTCGAGATCGCCCCCCGCGTCATGCCCAGCCGGTCGGCGAGCAGGCTGGGCGCCACACCGTCGCGGTCGTGAAGGTCGCGCAGGACGACCCATTCGGCGGCGGTCACCCCCCGCCCCGCCAGCTTCGCGGCGAAGGCCTGGGAGACATGGTTCGACACGAAGCGCAGCCAGTAGCCAAGATGCGCGTCCAGGGGGCTGACGTTCGATTCGGGCAACCGGCCCTCCAATGAGTTTCCTAGGAAACTATAGGCGAATGGTTTCCTTGTCAACTGTCTGGCGCCACGGCTTGGCGTCGCGATGAAACACTCTGACGCACAGGCCTTCCAATCGCGCGGGTGGCGTGCCTCAGTCTTGACAGGCACCATCGGCAGGAATCAAAGGCTTGCTCAGTAATTTCCGTTCCGAAAACGCTCCGGAAATTAATCAGTGCCGAACCAAAACATTCAATGAAGGCCTGACCCGCCCGAGAGTGCCCTTGCCGTATATTACAAATGCGGTAAACGATAAGACTATGACTATTTGACAAAACCTCTTGTGACAAATTAATTTGAAATCCATGATTAGTGGCATCTAAATCAATCCCGAATACGGTCCGACGGCCATTTCCACAAGCCTCTGGTGATGCCATGTTCAAATTTTTGTCAGCGAAACGCGCAGAAGAAACCGCCAAGCTCGCGGCGTTGGATGCCGCACAGGCCATCGTCGAACTTTCACCGGACGGCATGGTTCTTTCCGCAAACAAAAATTTCGTTGCAGCCCTCGGCTGCGGCCAGGACGCGATCAAGGGCCGGCAATGGTCATCGGTTCTTTCCCTTCAGGGCCAGGGAAGCGGCAACCCCCAGGCCCTCTGGGATGCGCTGCGGCGCGGCGAACCGTGGTCCGGCGAATGCCTGCTGCGTGGCGAGGCGGGGCGGGAGTCGTGGGTCCATGCGATCTTCACGCCGATCCGCGACCAGGGGCGGCGCACCGTCAAGATCGTCGTCTATGCCATGGACATCACCACCGTCAAACGCCGGTCCGCCGATCAGGAGGGGCAGATCGCAGCGGTCAACAAATCGCAGGCGGTCATCGAATTCGATATCGACGGCAACGTCCTGACGGCGAACGCCAACTTCCTTGCCACCATGGGCTATCGGCTGGACGAAATCGCCGGGCGGCATCACGCCATCTTCGTGGCGCCGGAGGAGCGCAACGGCGACGGCTACCGCCGGTTCTGGGACGCGCTCCGTCGCGGCGAGCATCAGACGACCGAGTTCCGGCGGTTGCGCAAGGATGGCGGGGACGTCTGGATCCAGGCCAGCTACAACCCTGTCTTCGACCCGCAAGGCCGTCTGGTCAAGGTCGTCAAGTTCGCCACCGACATCACGGACCGGGTGAAGGAGCGGCTGAACCGCGCCGGCGTCGGGCGCACGGTGGATGGCGACCTCGGCCATATCAGCCAGGCCATCGCCGATGCCAACCGGCAGGCCGCCGCCGCCGCGACCGCCGCCGCCCAGACCAGCCACACCGTGCAATCCGTCGCCGCCGGCGCCGAGGAACTCGTCGCCTCCGTCAACGAGATCAGCCAGCAGACCGCCACCGCCTCCGTCATCTCGAACGAGGCGGTCGGCGAGGCCGAACGGATCGGCGCGACCGTCGAGGAGCTGGTGGAGGCCGCCAAGCGGATCGGCATGGTGGTCAAGATGATCTCGGACATCGCCAACCAGACGAACCTCCTGGCGCTGAACGCGACCATCGAGGCCGCGCGGGCCGGGGAGAACGGCAAGGGCTTCGCGGTGGTCGCGTCCGAGGTGAAGGCCCTGGCGACCCAGGCGGCCAAGGCGACGGAGCAGATCACCTCGCAGATCGCACAGGTCCAGGGAGCCACCGATTCCGCCGCCCGCGCCATCACCTCGATCGGCGGGACGATCCGCAAGCTGAACGGCATCTCCGCCGCCATCGCGTCCGCCACGGAGGAGCAGAGCGCCGTCGTCCGCGACATCTCGGCCCACATGCAGCTCACCGCCGACGCCATCACGACCATCAGCGGCAACATGGCCGGCATCGCCCGCGCCACCGAAGAGGCCGCGGAGTCGACCGGAAAGGTCAAGGCGCTCTCGCGCACCCTGGCGGCCTGACGATCGCCAGGGTGGACAAAACCCAAACGTGGCACCGGCGACGGAAAATCCACGCGACACCAGTTCCGCGATATGTTCCAGAAATGAAACAACTTATGAGGTTAATGCCAAGCTTGACCGGTCTCTTCATGATGGTATTGTCTCGTCGAAGCCGGAAAACGGTCCGGCGAAAGCGCTGAAATTCAATCGGAGCGCTCCGTGCCCGCGGCGCTGAAACGTCGGACGGGCGCTGTGCTCCATCGTTCCGCTTTGCCGAGGCAGCCCATGCACCGCCTGATGCCGTTCCGCACCGTCGCGACCCTGTGGCTTGCCATCCTGTTCTGCGTTCCGGCGGCGGTGTCGGCCCGTGCGGACGAGGTCTACCGGGTGCTGACCTGGAGGATGGCGCCCTACGCGATGGTGGACGAGCAGGGCAAGCTGACCGGCTTCGAGGTGGAGATCGCCCGGGCGCTGTGCGACACCATGGGCATCCGCTGCGAGATCACCGCCCTGCAGTTCCCGGAGGTGCTGGACCTGCTGGATCGCAACGCCGCCGACTTCGCGGTCGCCAGCATCCTGAAGACTCCGGAGCGGATGAAGAAATACCTCTTCACCGACCGCCACAAGAGGTCCAGCTCCAGCTACATCGGACGGGCCGGGGAATGGACGCTGGGCGTGGCGCCCGATCTGGCGGGAAAGCGCGTCTCCGTCACCCGCGGCTCGAAGCAATATGACTACCTGACCGCGAAGAACACCGGCTGCGCGATCGTGATCTACGACGATCAGGCGGAGGCGCTGCGCGCCGTCATCGATGGGCGGGTCGATCTGGCGCTGGCCCCGACCGCCGTCACCGTCCACCTGCTGACCAGCGCGGAGGGGGAGGCTCTGGAGGTGGTGGGCGACCCGCTGACCGAGAGCGGGCTGGGCGGCGAATCCGCCATCGCCCTGCCGCTGGGGCGCGAGGAACTGCGCGACCGCGTCAACATGGCCCTGCGCGCCATCCTCGCGGACGGGCGATACGACGCCATCAGCTCCCGCTTCCTGCCCTTCCGGATGTACTGAGGCCCCGATGGGTTTCCGCATGCGCTTCCCCACCGCACCGGTCCTCCCGATCATCGCGGTCCTGTTCGCCGGACTCGCGCTGGCCCAGGCGGCACGGGCGGACGCGCCGCCGCCGGCCGGCAAGCCGTTCCTGCGCATCGTGGTCATCGACCATTCGCCGCCCTTCAGCAACCGCGACGCCGACGGGCTGCTGGTCGGCTTCAACATCGACTTCGGCCGCGAGCTGTGCCGGTCGCTGGACGTGGCGTGCAGCTTCGACGCCGCCCCTTTCAAGCAGATCATCGACGACGTCGCCGCCGGCCGCTACGACATCGGCTTCGGCAACGTCCTGCGCACGCCGGACCGCGAGCAGCGGCTGCTGTTCTCGATTCCCTATTGGCGATCGAGCACCAGCCTGGTCGGGCGGCGGGGCATGCCCGAACTGGGCCTGGAGGACGCGGTCCGCAGCCGGCGCATCGCCGCCATCCGCGGTTCGCGGCAGCACGCGGCCCTGCTCCGTCTGGCCGACGCCGATCCGGCGCTGCAGGCCAATGTGGTGCCCGTCTTGACGCTTGAGGACTTGTGGGAAGCCATGCGCAGCGGCCAGAGCGACATGGCCATCGGCCCGACGCTGAACGTGGTGCATTTCCTGCTGTCCGACTCCGGAGACGGCTTCGAGACCATCGGTACCCCGATGTCGGAGGACGGGCTGGGCGGGACCGTGCACATCGTCTTCCCGCCCGGCCGGCAGGCGCTGAAGGAGTCGGTGGACCGGGCCCTGACGGCCTTGCGCAACGACGGCACCTATCAGCGGATCAACCGCAATTACTTCCCCTTCGACATCTACTGATCCGGAACCGGCCATGGCGTCCGCCCGCGACCGCAGGCATCCCCGCGTACGGCTGCAGCCGGCGATTCTGACCGGCGGCGCGATCCTGCTGGCGCTGATCGGCCTGCTCTTCCTCGGCATCGTCGCCGAACAGGGCAAGATGGAACGGCTGGCCGCCGACAGCCAGGACCGCATGGTGCCGCTGATCCTGGAACGCCAGCGCGCCGTCGTGAATCTGGAGCGGCTGAAGCAGTCGGGGGCGATCGTCCTCTCCGTCGACGACCCGCGCCGCCGCCGCGAGGCCCTTCTGGCCGCCCAGGCGCTGGCCTTCCACCCGACCTTCCAGTTCGATCCCTCGCTGAAGCGGCAGGTGACGGACGCCTACGCGGTGATCCGGCAGGTCTCCTCCGCCAAGGCGCGGCGGGCGGAGAACGGCCCCGCCGGCGACGCCGCGCCGACCGCCGAGGAGGAGCGCCTGGGCGAGTCATGGGCGCAGACGCTGGTGGAACTGAACGCGGTCGGCGACCGGCTGCTGGTGGACGTGACCGAATTGACGGCGGGCCGGCTGGGCCAGATCCAGGAGCGCACCCGTCTGGTGTCGCAGGTCATCCAGTTCGCCTTCGTCGCGGTGCTGGCGATCTTCATCGCCGCGGGGCTGCTGATCCGCCGCCATGTGGTGCGGCCGCTGCTGTTCGCGGCCGACGGCCTGCGCCGCATCGGCGAGGGCGAGCGCGACATCCGGCTTCCCGGCGCCCGCACGCAGGAGCTGGACAGCATCCTGAACGCCGTCGTCCGGCTGGGCACCCAGGCCGAGGAGTTGCGCCTGACCCGCGACCGGGCGGAGGCGGCGTCCCAGGCGAAGGCCAGTTTCCTCGCCAACATGAGCCACGAGATCCGCACCCCGATGAACGCGGTGATCGGCCTGTCGCATCTGGCGCTGAAGACCGACCTGACGCCGCGCCAGCGCGATTACGTCCTCAAGATCAGCCAGTCCGGCCAGCATCTGCTGGGCATCATCAACGACATCCTGGACTTCTCCAAGATCGAGGCCGGCAAGCTGAGCGTCGAGCGCACCGGCTTCCACCTCGACAAGGTGCTGGGCACGCTGGCCGACCTGATCGCGGAGAAGGCCGCGGCCAAGGGGCTTGAGCTGATCTTCGACGTCGCCCAGAACGTGCCCAGCGACCTGATCGGCGACCCGCTGCGCATCGGGCAGATCCTGGTCAACTACGCCAACAACGCGGTCAAGTTCACCGAGCGCGGCGAGATCGCCATCATCGTCCGGCTGGAGGAGGAGGTCGGGAGCGAGCTGTTGATCCGCTTCGAGGTCCGCGACACCGGAATCGGCCTGAGCGACGAGCAGAAACGCCAGCTTTTCCAGAGCTTCCAGCAGGCCGACGCCTCGACCACCCGCAAATACGGCGGCACCGGGCTGGGGCTGGCGATCTCCAAGCGGCTGGCCGAGCTGATGGGCGGCGCGGTCGGGGTGGAGAGCGCGCCGGGCCGCGGCTCCTGCTTCTGGTTCACCGCCCGGCTGGGCCGCGACAAGCCGCGCCGCCTTCTGCTGCCGCGGCCCGACCTGCGCGGCCTGCGCTGTCTGGTGGTGGATGACAACGAGAACGCCCGCGTCGTGCTGACCGACATGCTGGCGGCCATGTCCTTCACCGCCGAGGCGGTGGAGTCCGGCCCCGCCGCCATCCAGGCGGCCCGCCTCGCGGCGCGCGAGGGGCGGCCCTTCCGCGTCGTTCTGCTGGACTGGCAGATGCCGGGCATGGACGGGCTGGAGACCTCCGCCGGCCTCGCCGCTCTGGAGCTGGACCACGCCCCCCACCACATCATGGTCACCTCCTATGGCCGGGAGGAGGTGCTGAAGGGCGCCGAGAACACGGCCATTGAGGAGGTGTTGTTCAAGCCCGTCAACCCGTCCGCCCTGTTTGACGGCATCATGCGGGTTCTGGGCGCGGACGAGCAGACCGCGGACGCCCTTCCGGCGACGGCCGCCGCGGCGGCCGCCGACCTGTCGCACCTGCGCGGCGCCCGCATCCTGCTGGCCGAGGACAACGACCTGAACCAGCAGGTGGCCTGCGAGCTGCTGGGCGACGCCGGGCTGGTGGTGGAGGTCGCGGAGAACGGCGCCATCGCCGTGGCCATGGTGCAGGCGGCCCACTACGACCTCGTGCTGATGGACATGCAGATGCCGGTCATGGACGGCGTCGCCGCGACCCTGGAGATCCGGCGGCTGGGCTTCACCGGCCTGCCCATCGTCGCCATGACCGCCAACGCCATGCAGGCCGACCGCGAGCGTTGCCTGGACGCGGGCATGAACGATTATCTGGCCAAGCCCATCGACCCGGATGCGCTGTGGGCCACCCTGCTGGCCTGGATCACGCCCCGGCCGGGACTGGGCGCCGAGGCCCCGGTTCCCCTCCCCGCACCGGCGGTGGAGGACCAGGGCGACCTGCCCGCCGTTGTCCCCGGGCTCGACACCGCCACCGGGCTGTCGCGGGTGCTGGGCAAGAAGCGCCTCTACCTCGACCTGCTGCGCAAGTTCACCGCCGGACAGCGCGGGGTGACGGTCGCCATCCGCGCGGCGCTGGACGAGGGCGACGCCGCCGCGGCGGAGCGTTACGCCCACACGCTGAAGGGAACCGCCGGCAACATCGGCGCCCACCCCGTCCAGGACGCCGCCGAACGCCTGGAAGCGGTCATCCGCGACGCCCGGCCGCGCGCGGAGATCGACGCGCGGCTGGCCGCGCTGGAGCCGCCGCTGGGCGCCCTTCTCGCCCATCTGGACGCGGCGCTGGCATCGGCGGGCGACGCCGCGGCGTCCGGAGCCGGGGCCGCGGCCCAGCCCGCCACGGTGGATGAAAACGAACTCCTCGCCCTGTGCGACCGGCTCCGCCAGCTTCTGCTCGACAGCGACCCCGACGCGGAGGAGGCCCTGGCGGCCAACGCCGGCCTGCTGCGAGCCGCCTTCCCCGACCGCTTCGACACCATCGCCGACCAGATCCGCAACTTCGACTTCGACGACGCCGTCGCCACCCTGGACGCGGCGCTGGCCGACCGCTTGACGATCGACCGCGGCGCGACCGCCCAGGCCTGAACAGACGCCGGCCTTGCCGGCACCTCAATTCGGAACGTTTTCATGGACATCGCATCGCCCGCACCGGTTCCTGCCGCGTCGAAGCCCACAATCCTCATCGTGGACGACACGCCGGACAACCTGAAGCTGCTGAGCAGCCTATTGAAGGACAGCTATCGGGTGAAGGTCGCCAACAACGGGCGCAAGGCGCTGGAGATCGCCGCCGCGATCCCGGCGCCGGACCTGATCCTGCTCGACGTGGTGATGCCGGACATGGACGGCTACGAGGTCTGCGCCGCCTTGAAGGAGGCGCCGGGAACCCGGAACATCCCGGTGATCTTCCTGACGGGCCGGACCGACGAGGCCGACCGGGAGCGCGGCTTCGCCATGGGGGCGGTGGATTACATCGCCAAGCCGGTCGATCCTCCGACGGTGCTGCAACGGGTCGCCGAGCGCGTTCCGGTGTCCTGACCGCGCCCGCCCACGCCTGCCGCGTCGCGACGGGCCGGTTTCAGGCCGGCGCTTCGGCGAGGGCGGACACGCGCCGCGGCATGCGGACGACGAAGCTGGCCCCGCCGTCGGACGGGCTTTCCACCTCGATGGTGCCCTGAAGCACCTGATGGACGAGGTTGAAGGCGATGTAGAGCCCCAAGCCCGGAAACTCGATGCCCCGGCGGGTGGTGAAGAAGGGATCGAACAGCTTGGGCAGATGCTCCGCATCGATCCCCCTGCCGTCGTCGGACAGGCGCAGTTCCACCCATTCCTCCTCGCTCGGCGTGACCGACAGGGTGACGCGCCCGCTCTGCCCGGGGCGGAAGGCGTGGGCCACGGCGTTGCGGATCAGGATGGACAGCACCTCCGACAGCGGGCCGGGATGGCTGTCGATGGTCAGGCCGGCGGGGCAGGAGATGGTGAGGCTGTGACCGGCCTCGCGCAGATGCGGGTCCAGCCCGAACAGCGCGTCGGACAAGTAATCCTTGAGGTCGAACACCCGCCGTTCCGATCCGGCGCGGTCCACCACCACCTGCTTGAAGCTCTGGATCAGGTTGGCGGTGCGCACGATGTTGGTGGTGACCAGCAGCGTCCCTTCCCGCGCGTTCTCCAGGAAGCGGGCGAGGTCGGACTTGCGGATCGCCCCGCTCTGGAATTGCGAGGCCAGCGATTCGACCAGCCCGGAAAGATGGGACACCGCGGTCAGGGCCACGCCGATCGGCGTGTTGATCTCATGCGCGACGCCGGACACCAGCAGGCCCAGCGCCGCCATCTTCTCGGTCTGGATCAGGTGCTGCTGGGTTTCCTCCAGCCGGCTGTGGGCGGCGCGCACCTCCTCGACGGTGGCGCGCAGCGAATCGGCGGTCGCCTTCAACGAAAGGTGGTTCTTCACCCGCGCCAGGACGATGGGAGGGCTGATCGGCTTGCTGATGTAATCGACGGCGCCGAGGTCCAGGCCGAACTTCTCGTCCTCCACGGAGGTGCGGGCGGTGAGGAAGATCACCGGAACGTCGCTGGTCCGCGGATCGGCCTTCAGGCGGCGGCACACCTCGTAACCGTCCATGCTCGGCATCATGACGTCGAGCAGGATCAGATCCGGCGGATGGTCGGAAAAGGCGATGCGCAACGCAGCGTCGCCATTGTTCACGGTCTTGACCGCATAAATGGATTTCAGGTGGCTGCTCAGCAGCGAAAGGTTGTCGGCGGTGTCATCCACGATGAGAATCGTCGCCTTCGTCGGTGCTCCCATATCCGCCCCTTCCTCCTGCAGCGGCAAGGGACGATCCGGCACGGCCCCGCTCAGGGGCGCCGGCCACAACCAGCGCGTCACCGGCCCGCAGAAACACCCTCGTCCGCCAAAAGGGACCTTACAACGCGATTTTTTATCATCAAAGACAATTTATCGGTGCCATTCGGGAGAAGCACTCTCTTTTCGATTCTTTTTCTGAACAAAGATCAACTGAATTTTACACATCGACCGAATTTACCGGACGCCACGCCGTGCCGGGGGAACCGGCCGGCGCCCGCGGGCGTTTCCGTGTCCGCGAGCGGCGGCCGGGGCGCGAAAAAGTGGTAGTCCGCCCCCACCCGTCAAACTGTCACAGACCGCTCGTATAGTCCGTCCAACTTTGGAAATGCCTCGTGAATCCAGCCATGCCGACGCCGACACACGCCCGTACGACCCGGACCCTTCCCACGCCCACGCTGCATTGCGCCTGCTGCGGGCGGCCCTTCACCCGCGCCTCCGGCCGCGGCCCGGCCCCGCTCTATTGCTCGGCCGACTGCCGGACGCAGATCCGCATCCGCCAGCGGGTGTGGTCGAACCGGCCCGGCTACGCCGCCAGCGGCACGGCCAACCACCGGGACGCCCGGTTCGAGACGGCCTGCGCATCATGATGAAACTGGTGATCCACGACCGCCATTCCGCCGCCGGACTGATCCTGCCGGAGGTCGGCCACATGCGCGACGTCGTGCGCGCCCTGCGTGGGCTGGAGACGGTGGACAGCGCGTCGGTGCTGCTCGAAGCCTTCGCGCGGCGCTGCCTGGAGGCCGGCGTGGCCTTCGATTCGACGGACCCGCTGACCGCCTGCTCCTTCTGCACCCATCTGGTGGAGGTGGAGGTCCATGCGGAGGATGGGGCGGCGCCCGTCCAGTTCGTCCGGCTCTACGACCGCGACGCCGACGGCATCCTCTGCCGCCGCCATCACGGCACCCTGCACGCGGTGGCCCGTCAGTTGCGGTGCGAGGACGGCGTGCCCTTCCCCACCCTGCCGGCCATCGCCGCCAAGACGGCGGCTTTCACCGCCGCGATCCCGCCGCGCCCGCTCTGACCCAGACGGACGCGGACGGGATTGCCAACCGTTACGGCATGTACTGGCCGCCGTTGACGTCCAGCACCTGCCCGGTGATGTAGCCGCTGCAGGCGTGCGACGCGAAGAACAGGAAGGTCGGGGCGCATTCCTCCGGACGGCCGAAGCGGCCCATCGGGAAGCCGGAGCCGATGCGGGCCTTGGTGTCCTCGTCCTTGTCGGCGTGGAAGGCCGTGTCGAAGGTGCCCGGCGACACCATGTTGAAGCGGATGCCGTCCTTGGTGTGGAAGGCCACCCAGTTCTTCTGGATGTTGTGCAGCCACGCCTTGGCCGCGCCGTACAGGCCGGCGCCTGGACCGCCGCCGGTGTAGCCGGCGACCGAGCCGACCGAGATCACCGAGGAGGTGGTGCCATTCTGCGCCGCCGCGGCCTTCAGGTGCGGCAGGGCGTGCTTGGTGACCATCAGCGCGGAGCGGGAGTTCAGGTCGGTCACCGCGTCGAAGAAGGCGTCGTCGATCTCCGGCAGCGGCTTGCGCGCGACCAGACCGCCCGCGTTGTTGATGAGCACGTCGATGCCGCCGAAGCGCTCCACGAAGGCCTCGACGAGCGTGCCGCAGGCCGCGCTGTCCGACACGTCGGCCTGGAGGAAGACGACCTCGCCGCCCAGCCCGTTCAGACGGGCCAGCGTGGCCTCCAGGTCCGCCGGGATGCGGCGGCCGTTCATGGCGACCTTGGCGCCGGCGCGGGCGAACGCCTCCACCGCCGCCAGGCCGATGCCCTGCGTGGAGCCGGTGATCAGAACGCGCTTGCCCTTCAGATCGTCAAACATTCCTTGCCTCTCGTGTCTTGGTCTTGAAGTTCCTCTCCCCTCTGGGAGAGGGTCAGGGTGAGGGGTTCCGCTTGCGCCGAACGCACCGCCACGCACATCCCCCTCACCGGCTCTCAGCGGATGCCATAGGCATCCGCCTGCCGCCGTCAGCGCTGGCTTTAGCCAGCGCGAAAGGCCCTTCGGGCCACCTCTCCCAGTGGGGAGAGGTTCAAACAGTCAGGCGGGGTTCCGGCAGGCCCTGGGCGCCGGGATCGAACATCAGGACGCGCCCGCCATGCGGGTCCTCGCGAGGTCCGCCGGGCCGCGGCAGAGCGAGTGACCAGCATCGTCCGCAGGTCCGGCCCGCCGAAGGCGCACATGGTCGCTTGCGCATCGGCACCTCGATGCGGCGGTCGAGGTCGCCGTTCGGGGTGAAGCGCTTGATGCAGCCTCGTCCAGGCAGCAGATCCAGTAGCAGCCGTCGACGTCCACCGCGGCGCCGTCGGACGCCGACCATCGCCCGCATGTCGACGAAGGGCGGCGGTTGCGGCGGTGCCGGTGTCCGTGTCATAATCCCAGGCCCAGACCATCCGCACGTCGCGGTGGCTGTCGGACGCGTAGAGGGTGCGGCCGTCCGGGCTGAAGGCGGAGCCGTTGGGATGATGTAGCCGCCGGTCCCGGTGTCCGTCAGCCCATCGGCCCGCGTGAGCGGTGCCACAGGCCGGACGCGTCGCCCTTGCTGATGTCCATGACCATGCTGGACAGCCAGAACCGCCCCTGCCGTCGCAGCGCCCGTCGTTGAAGCGCATGCCCTCCTTCGGGAAACGGTGGGTGGCGAGGGTGGTGACCACCGCCTCTCCGCCCTCTTCCGGCAGATCCACGTCGAAGACGCCGGTCTCGCAGGCGCAGACCACGCCGCCGTCCGGACGCAGGACGAGGCTGCCGATCATCTCCGGCAGGATCAGCGCGGTGGGCGCCGCTGGAGGGTCGAGCCGGTGGATGGTCCGCGCCGGGATGTCGATCCAGGTCCACAGACCCCGCTCGGCGTCCCAGACCGGATTCTCGCCGGTGCGTTGCGCAGGTCGGGATCGAAGACGGCTTCCAGGCCGATCTGGGTGACGGCAACGCCACGGGCGGTCATTTCGCGGTCCCACGGTGCCGGCGGCCGCGCCGTTCGCGGTCGACGTTGCGCCGTTGCCCGGAAGTAGCGCAGCAGCGCAGCGCCAGGGTGATGACCGCGACGGTCAGCAGCCGAGCGTGATCGGACGGGTGTAGAGGAAGTCCAGGCTGCGCCCGACAGGGACAGGGCGCGGCGGAAGCTCGCCTCGGCCATCGGACCATGATCAGGCCAGAACGACCGGCGACGCCGGATAGTCCCAACGCTGCATGAAGAAGCCGACCACGCCGACGCCAGCATGATGCCACGTCGAACATGCTGTTGTTGATGGCGTAGGCGCCGACGACGCAGAGCGCCAGGATGAGCGCGTCAGGATGGCGCGCGGCATCTCCAGCACCTTGCCCATCAGACGCAGCGACGACAGGCCGACGATCAGCAGGCCGCGTAGCAGAACAGCATGCCGGCGAACAGGGTGAAGACCAGACCGCGTGGTCCTTGAACAGCAGCGGACCGGGCTGGAGCCCTGCATGGTCAGCGCGCCCAGCATGACCGCGTTGACCGCGTCGCCGGAATGCCGAGCGTCATCATCGGCAGCAGGTCGCCGCCGGTGCAGGCGTTGGCGCCGGACTCCGCGGCCGCGACGCCCTTGATCTCGCCCTTGCCGAATTCTCCGGGTTCTTGGAGAACGCTTGGCCTCGTTGTAGGCGACGAAGGACGCGATGTCCGCACCGGCACCGGGATGATGCCGACGATGATGCCCAGACCCGACGAGCGCAGAATGGTGAAGATCAGGCCCTTGAAGACGCTCCAGGGCGGGATGATCCGGCCGATGTAGACCTTGACCTCGGCCCGCGTCTCCGGCTGGCCCAGCGACTTGAAGGCTTCCGACGCCGCGAACAGGCCGATCATCACCGGGATGAAGGGAACGTTTAGAAGCTCGTTGAAGCCGCCGGTGAAGCGGGGGAAGCCCGCCATCGGGTCGAGGCCGACGGTGGACAGCAGAAGCCCGAGGAAGCCGGCGATCAGGCCCTTGACCAGGGAGTCCCCCGACACGCTGGTGATGATCGACAGGCCGAACACCGCAAGCGCGAAGGATTCGGCGGCGGAGAATTCCAGCGCGATGCCGGCCAGCAGCGGCGCCAGGAAGATCAGCATGAAGACGCTGAGGAAACCGCCGAAGCAGGAGGACAGCGTCGCCGTGCCGAGCGCGAGGCCGGCCTGGCCCTTCTGGCTCAGCGCATAGCCGTCCATGGCGGTCGCGGCGGCGGCCGGGGTGCCGGGAATCTTGAGCAGGATCGCGGTGATCGAACCGCCGAAGATGCCGCCGAAGAACACGCCGCACAGCATCAGGATGGCCGAAACCGGGTCCATGCCGAAGGTGAAGGGCAGCAGGATCGCGACGCCCATGGTGGCCGTCAGGCCGGGCAGAACGCCGATGATGATGCCCAGGGTCACGCCGATCAGGGCGAGCAGAAGCGGCAGGGGTTCGCTGGCAAGGTTGGCGAAGCCCTGAAGGAGCATGTCGATTTCATACATCTTCCATCTCCTCGCTGACTAGAACTCGCCCGTTTCGAACAGGCTTCCGTCCGGCAGCGGGATCTGCAGGGCGTACAGGAACACGAGATACAGGAAGGCCGTGACCGCGACCGCGATGATCGGCGCACGCACCCAGCTGCGCATGCCCATGAGCCGCATCATGCCGATGAGGAACACCACCGTCGTGGGCAGGTAGCCGATCAGCGACAGCATGTAGATGTAGACGGCGGTCGC